>JAVCCZ010000237.1 GCA_030765265.1 Candidatus Erginobacter occultus | reverse complement strand
GGGCCCGCTCGAATTCCCCCCTTTCCCCGAGGAGCGCGGCCAGGTTTCTCAAGGGGGCGGCATACTTCGGGTTGAGATCGGCCGCCGCCCGGTAAAGTTCGATCGCCTCCTCCTCCTTTCCCAGCCTTTCCAGGACGATCGCCAGTTCGTTGGCGGCCACGGCGTGGCCGGGGTTTTGCTTCCGGACCGCCCGGAGGAGATCGGCCGCTTCTTCGTTCCGGTTCCACCGCCGGTAGGTTTGGGCCAGGTAGATCGCCGCCGGGTGGTGGGCCGGGTCGGCCGATAACGCTTCCCGGAAGCGGTCGGCCGCCTCCTCCCAGCGCCCCTCCCGTCCCCGGAGGATGCCCAGGTTGGTATGGGCCTCGGGCAGCCGGGGATCGATCTCCAGCGCCCGTTCCCAGCCCCGCCGCGCCCCTTCGGTGTCGCCGGCCCGGGAGAGGGCGATGGCCAGGTTGTTGAAGGCGACCCCCGCCCGGGGGGAGAGGGACGTAACCCGGCTCCAGAGCGGAAGCTCATCCCGCCAGTCGCGGAGATAACCCGTGGTCAGCCCGGCCAGGGGTAGGCAGATCAACCAGGCGACAAACCCGATCGCGGCCCGCCGCCGACCGCCGGCCGCGTTGCGGGCCCGGTCGATCAGGATGGCCGCGCCCAGGCAGAAGAAGAAAGAGGGGAGGTAAAGCCGCTGTTCGGCGACGATTCTTCCGGCCGTGCCCACCCGGGAAAGGGCCGGCAGGAGGCTGATCGGGAGGCAGAGGAGAAGCGAAAAGAGCAGCCGATTTTTCCGCGACGCGAGCAGCGCGGCGGCCAGAAGAACCGCTCCCGCCAGGGAGAAGAACCAGACCGATTCCGGCCAGGTCTCCGGGCGGGGAAAAGGGTAAAGGAGCTTCAGCCGGGCCGGGAAGACCAGCAGGCGCAGGTTGGTCACCAGAAGCCGCGCGGCCCCCGCCAGAAGATGCCCCACCGGGGGCGGGACGGCTGTCCGGGGTCCGGAGGAAAGAAGAATTTTCC
Organism: Candidatus Erginobacter occultus; assembly: GCA_030765265.1. Lineage (GTDB taxonomy): Bacteria > Auribacterota > Erginobacteria > Erginobacterales > Erginobacteraceae > Erginobacter > Erginobacter occultus. Next base: position 6,103 of record JAVCCZ010000237.1, on the reverse strand, counting down.
CCAGCCCCCCGGCCGCGGCCAGGATCCAGAAGGGGACGGTTCCCCGAAGCCGGCTTTTCCCCGGCCCGGGCTCCCCCGGGGCCGCCGCGACAAGTATGGTCAGGAGCGGGGGGAAAATCAGGGCGCTCTCCTTATATAATAGGGCGGCCGCGAAGAACGGCAGGGCGATGACCGGGGAGCATCTCCCCGGGCGGAGAAAAATGCCCAGGGCGGAAAGCAGCAGCGCGGCGGACGCCAGTTCCGAGATGTTCCTGGCGCAGATGATAGACTCGACGTGGACCGGGTGGAAGGCGAAATATGCCGCTGCCAACAGCGCGGCCCATTTCCCGGCGCCCAGTCGCCCGGCCAGGCCGAAGACCAGCAGCACGACCAGCAGGTGGAGGGCGAGATTGGCCGACCGGTAATAAAGCGGATCCGTCCCCCCGATTCGGGAGACGGCGGCCAGGGTCAGCATCTGAAGAGGACGGTAATCGAAACGGGAGACGGGGAGAAGTTGCTGCCAGAAGGCGGGGCGGAAGAACAGACCGGGGGGGACGCGGGAGTGGATGAAGGGGTTATCCCGGACCACCGCGGTGTCGTCCCAGATAAAGGGGAATCTCAGAGAGGGAACGAAGAGGATCGCGGCGGCGGCCAGGACCGCGGCTAGTCCGGACCGGGTAGGAAAGGCGGGAGTCATCGATTATTGTTCCGAGGGCGGTTTACCGGGATGAAGAATAATTTATATTTTTTATTGACCGTTTCGGGGTATCTGGCCTACTATAGCCTATCGGATTAAACTCTGTCAAATTTCCATTAAGGAGGTCTCTTATGAGTAGAGCCCGCGCCTGCACGGCCGCCGCCTGTTTTCTCGGCGTGATGGTGATGTCTTCCGTCGCTTTTTCCCAGACCCTCCCCTCCAACTGGGAAACCAAGTATCTCAACCTTAAGGATACCCTCCGGGCCCTGGCGGTCGATCCGCTCGATTCGAAGATCGTCTTCATCGGGAGCGACCTGGCGGTGATCGGAACCGCCGACGGCGGGGAAACCTGGGTTGCCGGGGCGAGTTTCCGGACGTCCTCCTTTTCGGTTACCGGCGCGGTCGGCGCCGAGGCAATGGAAATTTTAACCTTGATCGAGGAGGTCGGTCCGGCGGCCCCGACTGTAGAGACGGAAATGGGGTTGGACCGGGAACCGGCTGATGATGAACTGGGCGAAATCATCGCCGGTGACGATGGCCAGGCAGCGGATCTGGAGACGGAAGCGGCGGTAGCCGGAGAAAGCGTGGCGGATGTGGAGGCGGAACTCGGGACGGCCCGGGAAGCGTCGGACTCGGCCGCGAGCCGGCTGGCCGCGGCGGAAGCCGCCGCCGAACCCTGGTCCCAGGAGACTCTTTCCGTCTCCGATGTCGAGGGAGAAGAGGATTACGATAAGCTGGGGGACTGGCTGCAAGAACGGGGACTCCCGGTTCCGTCCGAATTCGCCGAGCGCCAGGACGAGTTGAAGAGCTACCTGAATGAGCACGCGGCCGAGGGCGATGTTTTGCGGCAGGAAGTCGTCGATGCGACCGCGGAAAGCAACGCCGCGTCGGCGCGGGTCTCCGCCCTGGAAGGACGGTTGGCCGCCGCCGAGGCCGCCGAGGCTGAGGCAACGGCGACGGCGGCGGCGGCGGCCGAGGATGCCGAGGATGCCGAGGCCGCCGCGGTCGTGGAAATTGAGCCGGAAGAGGGAACGGCCTTTGCCGGGGGAGAGCAGGGAGAGCAGCTGCTGGACCTCGAGGCCACCGGGATCAACTACCTGGTTTTCGATCCCGCGGCCTCGGCCCGGCTTTATCTCGCCGCCTTTGACGGGATTTACAAGAGCGAAGACACCGGGGCGACCTGGGAAAAGATCTATACCGGACCCAACCCGCCGCAGTCGGCGGTCCTCTGCCTGGCGGTTGATCCCTCCAATCCCGACGCCGTCTTTGCCGGGACCCTCTCCGGGCTGGCCCGTTCCCTCGACGGGGGGCAGACCTGGGGTCGGCCGTCAGGGCGGCTGGCCAATATGGTGATTACCCGGGTCGCGGTCCATCCCTTCGACTCCCGGATCGTCCTCGTCGGCACCGTCGGTTATGGGGTATTCAAGAGCACCGACGGCGGGAATGAGTGGACCCAGGTTCTCAACCGGGCCGGGGCCGGGGCCAACCGGGTCCTGGCGATCGACTTCGCTCCTTCGCAGCCGGAGGTGATCTACGCCGGGACGATGAGCGGGATCTACAAGAGTCTTGACGGCGGGGAGAGCTGGGATCCGGCCACCGGGATGGGGATCTCGCCCACGATCCTGGTCCGGGACCTGGTTATCTCGCCGATCAACCCCGAGCAGGTGGTAATCGCCGCCGACCAGGGGATCTTCGGCACTACCAACGGCGGCGGCCTCTGGAGAAAACTGGCCTTCGGGACCAACTACAGCGGCGCCAAGTTCCTTGCCTTCGACCCCCTGAACCCGGCCGTCATCTGGCTGATTACCGGAAGCCGGGTGTTCCAGAGCGCCGCTCCCGGATTTCTCGATCTCTCAGACGGCCAGGAGATGACTATCTCCGGCTGCTGCGATTTCACGATTGACGGCCAGGAGCGGCATTCCATTACTATCGATGAGATCGACGAGGAAACCGGGGAGGTCACGCTAACCATCCAGTCGGAGCCGAGAACCGTGAAGATCAAGGTCGGGGAGACCGCAACGGTCGACCTGTCCGGCGACGGGGAGGATGACCTTTCCCTGTCCCTGGAGAATTTGGATGGGGGCGCCCCCTTATTCAAGCTGGTCCGGGTTGCCCCCGCTGTCGCGGAAGGTGATGATTCCGAGATCCAGCTCGCCCCGGATCAGATCACCGGCCTCGAGGATCTCGAGCCCTACTTCCGGACCGAGCCGACCTGGGTCGAGGTCCAGCAGGCCGCCGCCCGCTGGGCCGAAGTCCATCCCGACAAGATCGCCGCCTGGCGCAGCGGGGCTTCCTTCCGGGCCCTGATCCCCCAGGTCAATCTCGACTGGCAGGAGCGGAACCGGAACCGGGAGACCTACGACCAGAGCGAGCAATACTCTTATTCCCTTGATTACGACAACAGTGAAGATAATACTTTCGACCTTGCCGACAACACGGGTCAGGAGTTCCAGACTTCCTATACCTTCCGAAGCGATCAATGGATGATCGATCTGGATCGGAGTGACGATGAAATTCATCAGGAAGAGACCGGACAGAGCTGGGATGAACAGGTGACGGAAAGCACCGGCGAGAGGCTGCAGAATACCGAAAGGTACCAGACCGGAACCGCCAAGTACTGGGGGCTCTCCCTCCGCTGGGACCTGGGAGATTTTCTCTACAGCACCGATCAGATCCGGATCAGCACCGAGGCCCGCCGCCTGGTCGAACTGAGGCAGGACGTGGTCGAGCAGGTCACCCTCTATTACTTCGACCGGCGGACCGCGCGGATCGATATGATTCTCAACCCCCCCGCCGATCCCTTTTCCCGGGTCGAGATGCTCCTCCAGATCCAGCAGCTCGACGCCAGTCTCGACGCGATGACCGGGGGATATTTTACCCAGACGATCAAAGAGCGGGAAAGAAAGCTGCGCCGTTAAAGTCGTAATGAGCTATCCGCAGGCTAATTCGCGTAATTCGCAGATTAATTCGTGTAATTCGTAGTTAAAGGAGGCTGCCATGTCTGTCAAGAACGCCATCCGCCCTATAGTGGTGGTACTCTTCATCTTAACCCTGGGCAACCTGGGAACACTGAGGCCCGCGGCTTTCGGCCAGAGCGGATCGGACGAAATCGCCACTCAGCCGCCGCCGATCGAGACGATGGCCGATATGGAAGCTCTCTTCGCCCACGAGCCCAGTTACCAGGAGGTTCAGCAAGTGGCGATGCGTTACGCCGAGGTCCACCCGGAGAAAATTGCCTCCTGGCGAAGCGGCGCTTCCCTGCGGGCCTTCCTTCCCCGGGTCGATTATGACTACGACTGGAGAAACACCGTGGAATCCGACACCCGGGAACGGATCGATACCCGGTTCGATACCTCGGTCCAGAGGGAATACGGGGTTGATCAGTCGATCGCGGATAATTTCACCCGGCAGTACGATGAAACGGATAGGGAAGACCGGGATCAGACCGCCTGGGAGCTGACCGAGAGATATAGCCAGGACGCCGACTCCAGCTGGTCCAGCTCCGTCGATAGAAGCGAGGATACCGGGACCCAGACCACCACCGACCGCGGCAGCGGCACCGACCGGGACACCCGCTGGCGGGTCCGGCTGACCTGGGACCTGCGGGATTTTCTCTACAACGACCAGCAGCCCCGGATCAGCACCGAGGCCCGGCGGCTGGTCGAGCTCCGCCAGGACGTCCTCCAGGAGATCAACACCTATTTCTTCGACCGCCGGCGGGCCCAGATCGAGATGCTTTACTCCCCGCCGGACGATGTCCGTTCCAAGATCGATCTCCAGCTCCAGGTCGCCCGGGTAACCGCCAGTATCGACGCGCTGACCGGGGGCTATCTCTCCGCCGAGTTGGAGAAATCCAAATCGAAGTAGAGACTCCGGGGAATTTGTTCACTTCCCGGAACCGGCGATGGGGTTGTTCTCCTCCAACGTCATCCTCTTCACGATTCTGCTCAGACTCCTGACCGAGACCGGTCTCTCCGGGTTTGAGCAGGATCAATCGATCCGGGAGGGCCACTATTGGCGGGAACGCGGTCTTTCAGCCCCTCGCTCCTCTTACCGCCAGATCCATTTCTACGAACGTTCCCTGGCCGCCGACCCCGGGGTGGCCGCTGTCCACCTGGAACTGGCGGAAATATATTACGATCTGGCCATAGCCTACGGCCACCGCGACCTGTTCGATCAGGCGCTGGAATCTCTATTCAATGCCCTCCAGGCGGACCCTGAGCTGGCGCCGGCTCATTACCGGCGCGGGACCATCTACTTTCTCCTCGGGGATTTCGCCGCCAGCCGCCGGGAACTGGAGGCGGCCCGCCGCCTCGACCCCTCCTATTCTCCGGCCGAGGACGGGCTCCGGATGTTGAGGCATCGGCGGTAGCACAAACCGCCGGCGTGTGTTTTGTAGCACAGGCCGCCGGCCTGTGGAGTATAGGTTTGATCGCCGGAAAGATGCGGAAGCTCTATAGACATAGATTTTTCGCCCGGGCGTTGTTGGCCGCCGTCCTGCTGGCGGCAGTTTCCGGTTTCGTCCGGGCCGATCCTCCGGTCGATATCAATACCGCCGGGGTCGAGGAACTGATAACTCTGCCCGGGATCGGCCCCGGCCTCGCCCAGCGGATCATCGCCGACCGGGAAGCCAACGGCCATTTCCGGGAGCCGGAGGAGATCACCCGGGTCTTCGGGATCGGGGATACCCGCTACCAGACGATCAAGGACCTGATTACGCTCAGCCGGGGAGCAGCTCCGGTCAAACGGGATGCCCCCCCGGTTGACCGGATCAACCTGAATACCGCCACCCAGATGGAACTGGAAAACCTCCCCGGGATCGGTCCCGTCCTCGCCCGCCGGATCATCGAGTACCGGGAACAGGAAGGCGGCTTCAAGAAGACCGAGGACCTGACCCTGATTTACGGGATCGGGGCCAAGACTTACGAAAGCCTGAAGAACCGGGTCACGGTTTACGGCGAGGCCCTGGAAAACGTCGTCAGCCCCGGCCTCACCCAGCCTCCCCCCTCCGGCCCCCGGGACCTGAAGTGCTGGCGCTGCGGCCATACCTTTCGGGTGGAAGGGGACGTCACCTCGGGGACCTGCCCTTCCTGCGGCGCCCCCTGGCGCGCCCGCTGATAAACAAGGTAGGGGCAAGGCATGCCTTTCCCCTACCGCGACGATGATAATGATTTCTCGTGAGCGGGGTTGATGATTACCGTTACCTGGTCAGCGGGGACGACCTGATCTCGTCCCGGGTCCGGATTCGGGAGAGCGATCTCCTGATCCGGGGTGGCCGGGATCTGGAGATCCCGGCCCGAGAGGCGCTATCCCGCTATCGCCGGCAGATCGAGGACTATTTATTCGTTCATCCGGGATGGGGCAAAAGCCTGGTCCCGGTCCCGGCCGAGGCCGGGGCGCCTCAGATCGTTTCCGCGATGTCCCGGG
>JAVCCZ010000051.1 GCA_030765265.1 Candidatus Erginobacter occultus | reverse complement strand
TCGGTCAGGGGCGGCTTGTCGATGAAGATATCCCGGTAGAGGAGGTCTCCCCGGTAAATCTGCCGCCCCAGGTAAAAATGATTGCCGGCCACCGGGAGGATCTCTCTCCGGGTCGGCTGGTGGAGGAAGAAGACGATCCCGGCCGCCGCCGCGATCAGGATGAAAAAGACAACATCGCCCCGCCGCCGCCCCGCGGGGTTCACTCGACCTCTTCTCCCGCGGCCTCGATCCGGCGGCGGAGCATCCAGTTCACGCCGAATAGATCGGCGGTCGTCCGAAAAATCCGGTTCAGTCCCCCGTATTTTGAGCGTCCCCGCCGGCGGGGGCGATGATTGACCGGGACCTGGAGAACGGTTCTCCCCGCCGCCGCCAGGAGGACCGGGAGAAAACGGTGAAAGCCGTCAAAGAGTTGGATTCTTTCCAGGTCGGCGCGGGGGAAGACCCGGAGCGGGCAGCCGATATCGGCGAACCGGTCCTGGAGAACCAGGGAGCGGATCCGGTTGGCGAGCTTGGCCTGAAAATGCTTCGGGGCCGGATCCCGCCGCCGCTGACGCCTCCCGACCGCCGCCCGATACTCTCCGGCGGTCTCGAGAAGGCGGAGGATATCCTCGGGGTCGATCTGGAGATCGCCGTCCATCGTCACCAGAACCCGGGCGCGGGCAAAACGAAACCCCGCCGCCAGGGCGGCGCTCTGGCCGAAACGTCGGGGGTTGCGGATTACCCGGAGAGACGGGAAAACGGCTTTAGCCTGCCGGAGCTTATCGAGGGTGGAATCGGTACTCCCGTCATCGACGATCAGGACTTCGTAAGCCCGTCCCCACCGGTTGAGGGTCTCCCGCAGTTCCCGGCAGAGGGGAGCAATGTTCTCCTCCTCGTTGAAGACCGGGATGACGACCGAAAAATCCGGGGACTCCATAAATTTTCTTCCGGCGGCGGGTGGTTGATCGTTGGGAAAAGTTCCGGGATATTGTTCGGGAATCCGGGGCCGTTAGCGTTCCTTCAATACGCCCCCTGGCCTTTAAAGACGACCAGGATCGTTCTCAGGATAATCTTGATGTCGAGCCAGAAGGACCAGTTTTCGATGTAGAAGAGGTCGAACTTCATCCACTCCCGGAAGGAGAGGTTGCTCCGGCCCTTGACCTGCCAGAGGCAGGTCAGGCCGGGACGGATCTCCAGCCTTTTCAGCTGCCAGTCGGCGTACTGTTCGACCTCGTTGGGGGTGGGGGGCCGGGGACCGACCAGGCTCATATCCCCCCGGAGCACGTTCCAAAGCTGGGGTAGTTCGTCGAGGCTGTAGCGCCGAAGGAATTTTCCTACCCGGGTGACCCGGGGATCGTTGCGGATCTTGAAGATCGGGCCGTCGGTCTCGTCGAGGTGCCGCAGCGATTCCAGCATCCCTTCCGCACCCGGGACCATCGTGCGGAACTTGTAAAAATTAAAGAGCTGGCCTTTTTTTCCGTTGCGCCGGGAGACGTAGATCGCCGGGCCGGGTGAGGTGAGCTTGATCGCGATCGCGATTGCCGCCAGCAGGGGGGAGAGGAGGAGGAGGGCGAAGAAGGAGATAACTATATCGAACCCCCGCTTGAGCAAAAGGTCCGCCCCGTGCAGTCCTTTCCCGTAGTATTCCAGCAGCGGGATCCGTCCCAGGTAGCCGGCTTTGATCCCTTCCATCCCCATACTGAGAAGGTCGGGGACCACCCGGATCGACTTTCCCATCCGCCGGGCCTGGTCAATCAAACGGGCGACCAGGTCCCGTTCCGAGGGGATGGAAATCAGCACTTCGTCGACGAATTCCCGCCGCACCACTACCATTAAATCACCTGTCCCGCCGAGAACCCGGAGCTCGGGGGGGATTTGCTCGGGATGGTCGTCAAGGAAGCCCACTACCTCCAGGCCGAGGAAACGCTCCCGGGCGATCTCCTGGGCCACGGCCCGTCCAACCTTGCCCGCCCCCACGATCAGGACGTGCCGGTTGTTGAACCCCCGGGCGACCCGGTGTCGGACTAGGTAGCGCTTCAATATCCGCCAGAGGATCAGGGAGAGGGCCAGTCCGCCCAGGTTCTGGAAGAAGACCAGCCGGGAGAAAATTTTCACCTGGAGGAAGAAAACGGCGCCGGCAATCGGGAGGCTGGAAAAGAAGAGGGCCTTGAGAACCAGGATGGCCTCGTCTAGATAGGAGATCTCCCGCCGGGTCTCGTAAAGGCCGAAGGGGAAGAAGATGAGGAAGATCAGGATCGCCCAGAAGAGATAGATGACGGAGTACTGGTCCAGGCTGGGCAGCCAGAGGAAGGTCAGGGACCCGGTGGTCAGGAAGCGGCCGATCGCGCCCGGATTGTAGCGCAGCACGTAGGGGAGGAAGAGGCAGCCCGCGATCAGGACCAGGTCAATGATCAGGTAAATGATGGTGATCTTGGCTTTCAAATTCTTGAAAAATCGTGGACGGTTAATCCGCTGAGAAGATTCCGGATCGAGGAATCAGCAAGGCCGGAGATCATACCACCGCGCGCCGGGCCCGGCAAGGAAGCTGTTCGGTCCCTTCCGGGGCTGGGTCATTGCAGGTAGCCGAGGGCGCGGAGTTCCTTTCTGACCTGGTCGTTAAGTTCCATCTTGCCCCCGGAGGTTACCTTGACCCGGCTCTGAAAATTCCGGTCGGCTTCGATCCTATCCTCAATCAGGAGCTGTAATTCCCGGGCTTTTTCGGGATTAATCTCGATCAAATTGTTTTTCTCGCCCGGGTCTTCTTCCAGGTTGTAAAGCATTGCTTCCCGCCCTTTCGGGCCGGAGGCGGCCAGATAGACGTTGTGGACGGCGAACTGGACATCTCTGTCAAGCTTTTGAAAAAAATCCGAGTCCTGAAGAGCCTGGATATCGGCATAAACCGCCTTATCTTCTCCAGCGGTGGTAGTCACTGTCACCTCGACGCCACCGTCATCCCGCCATACCCCCAAAATCTCGGTCTCCTCCACCCGATCACGGTATTCATTGGTGATGTATTTCCATTTGCCGTCGGTAACCGTCTTCAAATAAACCTGCCGGAAAATTCTGTCGTGGGGAGTTTCGTATAGATAGGCGAGAGGGGACCGGGACCCGCTCTCATCGAAATAGGATTTGCCCCGGAAAGCGTTTCCTTCCGGGACCGACAAATCCAGCAGATCGATCAGGGAAGGCAGGAGGTCAACGGAAGCTTCCACCGGCTCGTCACGCCGTTCCGGTTTGGGGAAAAGGCCGGGATGGTGATAGATCAGGGGGATCCGGGCCACCTCCTCGTGGAAGAACTTGGGGCCGTGTCTCCAGTATCCGTGGTCGCCGAATTCCTCGCCGTGATCAGAGGTGATTATAATCAGGGTTTGATCAAGGAGACCCGCTGCCTCCATACTCTCGAAGAGAAGTCCCAGCCGGGTATCCTGAGCCCGGATCTCTCCGTCGTACTTGTCGATCAGGGCCGCCTCCCCCGTGCCGGCAAAGAGATTCAGATAGTCCCGGGGCGGGAGGTAGGGGGCGTGGGGGTCGAGGAAATGGGCGTATATGAACAACCGGTCGGCCGGACGGAATGGGGGCAGATTGCCGACCGGGATGACGAATACATCGTCGATCCAGAACTCGCTACCCTGGAAATCGGTGACCCGTCCCGCCCGGATCTGCACCTCCGTTCTGTTCAGGCCGTCGGACGATTGGGGGCGGTAGTTTTCCAGCAGCAGCGTCCAATCGTTGGTACCCGATATCCTGTCCGTGGAGACATATTTATACTGCCTCGCTCCAGGCTCATAAAGCGATATCCCCACTTCCCCTTTCAAGTCCCTAGTTTTGACAAAAGCGCCGAAAAGGTAATTTTCTCCGTAGTCAAGCCCGATCTTCTGTCTTAAATGATAAAAATTAGAATGGGGGAAGGATTTTCTGGTGATCCGCGTCGCGTAATGGCCGGAATGGGCGGTCCCCCTCTCCCTCCACCACGATTCTCCGCTCCAGGCCTTGTCGGGAGTTTCGAAGCCGCTGCCTGTCACCAGGTTCCATTCCGGATTCGTAAGGATAACTCGTCCCAGTTCCTCTTTCTCTTTGCCGTCTAACTGCTCCAGGGCCAGATACCTCCCATTCATAATCAGCCAGAGGTCGTTGATAATCTGCTCGTCTGATATCTTCCGGTAGACGTCAAAACCCTGCCCGAAACCATGAGACGGGGAGATATGGACATTATGGATCAGGCCATAGGTGGAGTATCCATTTTGGCGGAAGACCTCCGCCAGGGTAGTCAGGTTCTCGGGGAAATTTTCCTCGGAGAACAGCACCCCGTGGAGATTCGGGTAGAGCGAGGTGAAATAGGAGGTGACGGAGGGCTTGGTCCAGCCGGCCTGGACGATCGCCCGGTCGAAGACCAGCCCTTTGCGGGCCAAAGCGTCGATATTCGGGGAGGTGTTGCGGTGATAGCCGTAGATCCCCAGATGATCCGCCCGCAGGGCGTCAAGAATTATGACCAGTACATTCTTAATTGCTGAATCGGGGGCGGCGGTGTTCTCCTCCACGCGATTTTGTCCCGGGAAAACCGGAATGGCAACCAGGAATATGATGAATGGCAGGATAAGAATCAGAGAGACAATATTGCGATTTTTCACCTCGGATATTCCTCCTTATGACGGATTCAATAATAAGTCCATTACTTGATACCTGAATTTTGCATCCGCGAAACACGATCTATACCCTAAGTCGCTGTTTGTCAATGCGATATTGGGCAAAATTCAGGTGATAGCAATTGTTAATCTTACTCAAAATTCAGTCCCGCCGGGAAAGGATAAATGACCCCGGCTGAGATCAGCGAAGTTGGAATTCTTTCAGGGTATTGCCCAGCCGGAAGTATATCATTTTTCGGGCCGATCCGACCATCCCCGCGATTTTATCCCGCCACCGGGCGCGATTTTCCATCAGCTCGACGAGCAGCGGAAGTATTTTATCGGGAGAGATATCGGAGATGTCCACCAGGAACCGCTCCAATCCCAGTTCCTCCAGGATACCGGAGGCTTTGTGATGATAGCCGACGGCGACAACGGGGGTTTTCGCCAGCAGGGCGAAGACGACCGAGTGAAAGCGGGTTGCTAACACCAGGTCGGCCCGAGAGAGCAGGGCGATGATGTCTTGAGGCGAGTCGAAGGCCTCGGCGAGAGGAAGCAATATCCGGTCCCCGAGGGCCATTTCGCCGCTTCGCCGAACAAACTCCCGCGAGATGTGGAGATCGTTCTCCAGTAGGTCGGGACCTCTCACCTGCGGCACCACGACCACCGTCCCCCCGAAACGTCTTAAAAATGACGAGGAAACCTCCAGCATCGAACTTAGATACTTTTCGCGGGCGATAATTTTATCGGAGACTGAAGCGGCTTCGGGGAAATGCCAGTCCCTCAGGGTCAGGGCCAGGATCGGGCGATGGAGCGAAGAGATAAAGTCCCGCGCCCGCCGGTCTTCTCCCGGTTCCAGGAGGAAGGCCGCGTCCGGGCACAGGGCGACCTTCCCCCCGCCGTCGTTCCCCATCAAGTCGAGCAGAAGAGACCGGGAGATATGTTCCCGGGCAAAAATTTTCAAGATATTCCTGCCGCGCAGGATCGATCCGCACATTCGGGCAGCCGCACGGTTGGCGAAAGGCCCGAACGACTGGGGGAAGAAAATCACCGGTTTATTATACGCCTGAGCCAGCTTGAGGTGGAGGAAGTGTTGGAGGAAAGTGGGTCCGGGAAAGTCTCTTCCATAGGAATAGAGATATCCCCCCCCGCTGCTTATGACCAGATTGCTTTCCCGGATTGCCGAGAGCAGATTCAGCTTGCCCTGGAGATTGATCAGGTTTTTCAGGCTGCCGCCGCATTTCCGCATTGCTCCGAGGAAGACTCCCGGGGCAGGGATGATCGGGTCGAGAACCGATATCCCCAGTGGTTCGTAAAAGGGACGGTCTATATCCGGTGTGCGGGAGGTAAGGGAAATGCGGGCTCCGGGCCAGCAACCACGAAGAAGCTTGACCTGGGCGAGGACGATCCCGGTGTCGCCGGAGTTCAGGGTAGAGTGGGTGTTGAGCAGTAATATCTTCAATCCGCCGGCCATCCCCGGTTTGCTTATTGACAGGTAATAATCATTAAAAACTCGAGCCGCCAAACCAGCCGGGACGATATCTTCCGGCAGATTATCCGAAAAGGCAAGGCGGAAAGGTTCTTTCGGCCGGGAAAACCTCCCCGGTGATCGCGCCGGGGAATTTCACGTCCCGGGTTCCACCAGGGAGATCACGGCCCTGAGCTTGCCCGAGGGATCGGGCGGGATTTTTTCCACCAGCGCGACATCCACCTCAAACCGTTCTCCGATCTTTTCCTCAACTCGAGTTTTTAGCCGCGCCGGCCCATCAACCGGGAAGTCCCTGGTCGGAACGGTGTAAACCGTGACCCGTCCCGCCCGGTCCTGCACCACCCTCCAATCCCTCACTTCCTTCACCGTCTTCATCACCCCGAAGAAGAACATCGGCGAGAGGACGGATCCGGAAGGCAGCAGGATTTGCGCGTCCGTCCGCCCCTCGATCCCCCGCATCAGGGGAAGACTCCTCCCGCCGCTCGCTTCCCCGGCGGCGGAAACGCCGATGTCACCCAACTCGTATCTGATCACGGGCATCGCGAAGGAGTGGAGGTTCGTGATCACGATCGTGCCTCTCTCTCCGGCGGCGACCGGGAGGTTATCTTGCAGGAATTCCACGATCACGGTGTCGGCGTTGATATGGTAGCCGTTGCCGTCCGGGCATTCCCAGGCGATGCACCCGCCTTCCGCCGCGCCGTAGAGATCGATCAGGGGTTGCCGGAAGGCTTTCGCCGCCAGTTCCCGGCCCTCTTCATCCGCCTGGTCCGAGACCCCGAAGACGAAGCGGGGCCGGATATCCTCGATCCGGTGTTCGAGGGCGAATCGAGCCAGCAGCTTCAGGCTTCCCGAATATCCGTATAAAATCTCCGGCCGGTACTCCCGCCAGGCTTTAATCCATTCATCCGGAGAGTTGAAGATGGAGACGCCCCGCTTCCGCCAGAATCCCATCCGCTGGTACCATTTTGTCCGGCCGGGCAGGTTGTGGGGTCCGGATATCTCCAGCCGGCGGTGCCAGGGCTTCACCCCGTGGGCCAGCAGCGGCCGTAGCCAGTTCATATTCAGCCGGGAAAAATCTTCCCGGGTGTAATAGATCCGCAGCGGTTTCCCGGTCGAGCCGCTGGTGGTCACCTCGACGCAGGCGGTCCGGACCGCGTTCCCGGCCATAATCTCCGCCAGGGGGGCATCCCGCAGGTCCTCCTTGGACATCACGGGGAGTCGGGCTAGGTCGGCCGGGGTGCGGATGTCTTCCGGTTTCAGTCCCAGGCTTCGAAAGCGGCGGCGGTGGAAGGGAACGTTATCGTAAGCGTGCCGCAATAATTTACCGAGCTTGTCGTTCCGCGACTCTTCCAGTTTTGCCGGCGAACTTTTCCCTTCCCGGGCGGCCGCGGCCAGATTCCTCAGCCTGAAGAATCTCGTCTTCACGGCTTCACCAAAAACCATAGGTAGCGGGCGATATCTTTCTCCAGCTCGATTCGGTTTAAGGTGTTGGGAGGACAGCTCCGGCACTTTTCCCCGAGAAGTTTCTCTGCCCGGTAATCGAGGTTCGCCCGGTCGTAATAGATCGATGAGGCGGATCTATCCCGGCAATTCCCGATCGATTTGCTGTCTTTGCAGTAGAACAGGGAACCGTCCCAGCCTACGATCACCCCGCCCATCGCGTAGTGGCAGGCCAGGCGCCTCGCCGCCCCCCGCCCGAGCATATCCGCCAGCTCCCGGTACCGCAGGGCGTGGTGGTTGAAAAGCGACTTATTCCGGGACTGCCCGCGGAAAAAATCAACCACCGCCGCTTGCTGACCTTCCGTCAGCTCGACCTTGCTCCGCATCCCTGAGTTGTTAAACCGCTCCCTGACTTCGCCCAGTGTGAAGTTGACGGGTATCCCTTCTCCCTCCCCCCATTCCTTAACCTCCTCGAACCCGGGCACGTTGAGGCCGGTGATCACGCAGTTGACGCCGAGGTAAAAGCCGCTTTCGTCCCGCTGAGCTTTCAGGGCGGCCAGGGATTCTCTCACTCTCCCGAACGTATCCTTGACCCCGGAGATCTCATCGTAGCCGGGGCCGATCTTATGCAGGGAGACGCTGACCGAGAAGCGGACGCCATTTTCCCGGCAGATCCCGGAGATCGTCCGGGCGTTTTCAATCATTTTGCCGGCGGGGATCCCGTTCGAATTGAGGGAGAGCGAGCGTAGGTGAGGAAATTTATCGGTGAAGAGATGAGCCAGCGCCGGCAGATCGTCCCGCAAGTTGGGCTCGCCGCCGTTGATATTGATGTACTCCAGACGGGAGAAGAGCGGATCGGAGAGAACGCGATCCCACTCCGCCAGGGAGAGTTCCGGCTCTTTTCCCGTATCCTGTTTCCAGATCCCGCACATCCGGCAGCGCAGATTGCACCGGTAGGTCACGAAGGCGCACAGAGCCCGGGGGAGAATCGGCCGGGCGAATCTCCGAACCAGGTTATGATTAAGAAAGTTCCAGCCCATCCGCGGCAGGACGGTTGCCACGGAGAAACCCGGTTTCCCGTTCTTCCATTGTTGGTGCGTCGTGGTCATCGCGGGTCACTCGTACATCGCCCGGGAGATTTTCGAGAGGCCGATCCTTCTCAGCAGCCTTAAAACCGCGGCGGGAAGGTAGTAATCGACCGGGAAGGAGAAAAACCGCCGCTTCCAGCGGAAGAGGGCCAGGCGGCGCAGGAACCGGGCCAGGAAGGGAAAGGGAACCGCGGCAAATTCCTTCCTGATCAGGCAGCGATAGAACCCGATAAACTTGATCCGCCGGTCGGCGTAAGGAGGCACCTTGGCCCGCTGGGCCCAGTAACGGGACCAGCCTTCCAGGGTCTGGGGAGGCTGGAAACCCATCTTGGCGGCTACCCGGCTCAACGAGGTCCCCGGCCAGGGGGCAAAGATCCCCACGGAAGATACTGTCACATATTTTCCGGTTCTTCCCAGTTCGTCAATCAGATCCAGGGATTTCAAGACATCCGGCCAGGTCTCGCCGGGAATGCCGGCCATAAAGTTGAGCAGCGTCCTGATCTGATGCTTCGAGCAGAGCGCGATCGCCTCCCTGACCTGTTCCACGGTGATATCCTTGTTCATCAGGTCCAGAACTTTCTGGGAACCCGACTCGACCCCGATCCGCAGTTCGAAGCATTGGTGCTCGCGCAACTCCCGGATAAAATCATCGCCTCCCCGGGTGATGCAGTCCGCCCGGATCGAACAGGACCAGGGGAGACCGATCCTTCGGATGATTTCCAACCCCCGCTGCCGATCGGTGAAGAAGTTGTCATCCTCAAAGATCAGGGCGGTCACGCCGCGGGATTTCAGGTATTCCACCTCCTGGAGCACCTTATCCGGGGACTGGGCCCGGAAGGTTCTCCGATTGACCGCCAGGTTGTAACAGTAACCGCAGCGGAAGGGACAGCCGCGGCTGGTGACTATCGCCGCGACCTTATCGCCCGCGATCTTTGAACCTATCTGGTCGTATGAATGGCCGCCGCCTTCGAGATATTTTTCAATGCCTAACAGATGCCAGGCCGGCGAATACCGATCCAGGTCCTGGATGAAGCGCCGCGGAGGATTGATGACCGGTTTGCCGTCCTTTTTGAAGCCTATCCCCTGGATCCCGGCCAACTCCCCGGATGAGGTTCGGCCGGGGAGGAGGGTTTTGGTCAGCTCCACGGCGGATTCTTCGCCCTCTCCCACGCTTACTATATCCACAAATTCGTGTTCCAGCGTCTCCCGGGGGAAGATGGTGGAATGGATACCTCCCCAGACAACCGGGATCTTGAATTTTTTCCTGATTTCCACCGATGCTTTTCGGACCGCGGCCAGCGGGGAGATCGTGAAGTTGGAGAACCCCACCCAGGCCGGTTTCTCTCTCGCCACCTCCTCCACCAGCCTCGCGACCGCCCCGGAGTTTCCGGGGGAGTGAAAAAGCCTCACCGAGAAGCCGGCCTGCTCGAGCGCGTCCGCCAGATACAGGATCCCGAAAGGCGGCGGCAGCTTGGGATCATCGGCGACGGGTTCGAATTTAGCCAGGATCACATCGGCCATGAACTTCTCCTTGTCGTTGTTGATCGGCGAGCGGATTGGATCAGATTACGCCTGCCGGCGTGGGCATCCGCTTCTGTCGTCGAATTAAAGGTAACCGAGGCTCACCAGCTCCTCGGTCAAGCGTCGTTGTTCCCGCGGGGTGAGGGCGTGACTGGAGCTGTCCCCCCCCTTGATCCGGAAAATCAATTCCCGTTTGAGCCCGCTGACTAATTCCGTCCGCCCGGAACTGAGTTCGTTGTTCTCCCCGGGATCTTTTTCAATGTCGTAAAGTTCCGTTCGGGCGAGGCGAACCGAGCTGAAGTCATTATAGTCAATATCGGCCGCGGCGGTGAGAATCAGTTTATAAGGCGGTCGGATGATGGCCAGGGAGCGCAGATCGGCACAGATGACCGGTCCATCTTCACCCCCGGCCGGTGGAGCGAACCCCTTCCCCAGCGAGTATCCCGGCCGCCGGTGGGTCATTCCGGCCAGTTCCATTATGGTGGGGGCGAGATTCACGTGGGAGCGGTAGGCGGACTCCACCCGTCCCCCTTCCCGTCCGCCGGAAGACCAGGCGATCAGGGGGACGTGGACGATGCTCTGGTAGAGCGAGGTTTTGTGCCAGAATACTCCTCTCTCCATCAGCTCCTCGCCGTGATCACTGGTAACGATTACTACCCATTCACGACCGGGGGCATTTTTAACCCGGTTGAAGACTCCGGCCAGGTGCTGGTCGGTGACCGCCGCCGAATATGAATAAGCCTCCCGCAATCTCCGGATCTCCTCCGGGGTAAGTTTCATCCGGCCGGAGTTGATCTCCGCCGTCAGTTCCAGAACCGTCCGTTCCCTCTCCCCACCCCAGCGGTTGATCATTCCGTGAAAAGGTTTTTTCAGCTTTTCGGCATTCTTCAACTGGCGGCAAATCTTCCCCGTCAGGGGGTGCCTGAATACCTTGGAGAAGAGCGGAAGCAGGGTTCCGGGAACCCGGGGAGACGGGCTGAAGCCGCCGAAGATGTTTTCCTGGAAGAGACTGCCGATCCGGTCGGTGGGTTCTATCTGCTCCTCGGTGAAGTAGGGCAGATGGCAGGATCCGATGTGCCAGAAGACCAGGCGGGGAGTCCGGCGGTCCCGGCTGCCCACCAGCCTTTCCACGTAACCGGCCGCGTCGGCCAGGTCGTTTTTTTTGACACTGCCGGCCGTTAGCCGGGGGAGGTTAAAGTTGATTTGAAAAAAGGCGAAGGCCACGCAGCAGCGGACATCATATCCGTTCTCTTGACCGGCGGAGAGAAAATTCCCGCCCCGGTAGTAATCACGGTGGTTGAAATATCCGTGTTCCCAGGGATACAGCCCGGAGAAGATCGTCGCGAAAGAGGGGAGGGTCCAGGAGGACTGGGAGAAGTAATTGCTGAACCTCACCCCCTCTCGGGCCAGCCGGTCAAGATTGGGGGTGGACTCCACTCCGGGCCGATAACAACCCAGGGCGTCGGCGCGGAGGCTGTCCACGACAATCAGCAGTATGTTTGGTCTACTCGCCATCGGTAATCAGCTTGGGCCGGAGAATGTCATCCATCATATCCGCGGATGATCTGCCTGCCAATCATTTTCCCTTCGCTCACCCGTTCCCCGCCGCCCGCTCCGCGGCTATCCGGGGATCGGAACGGAAACGCCAGGTCAGATGGATCAAGGAGAGCGCCGCCACGATTGAGGTGGAAAAGGCGATACCCGCGGCCCGGAATCGCCACATCAGGAGGTAGTTAAAAAGAATATTGGCTAAGTTCATAGCGATGGCGTTTTGCATCAATATCTTGGTGTTTTTCAGCGTCAGGTGTCCTCTCATTATCACGCCCGTCAGCGCGGAGGGCAGGAAACCCACCAGGTAACATATCCAGACCAGGCTGACCACCGGAACCCGCTCGGCGGCGAACTCGCCCCGTCCGTAGGCCAGTCTGACCAGCGGCGTGGAAAACAGGATGACGACCACCGTGATCAGCAGACTGGCCGCCGCCGTCAGCCGGGCGGTTTTGAAGACGTCCCGGCTCAACTGCCGCCGCCCCCGTCCGTAATACCTTTCGCTCCAGTGAGAGAGGATGGTTACGAACAGTCCGGTGGAGAAAAATGCCAGCGGAATCAGGTATAGGCGGTAGGCGTATTCCAGCACCGAAACACTGCCCGGCTCCAGCCAGGAGGCCATCGCCTTGTCCACCACCGCCTTGAAATGCGCCGCGGCCAGACTGATCGCCTGAAAGAAGGCCACGGCCAGGAAATTCCTCATCGCCCCGTCCCACCCGAGGGCGAGCCGGATCGGCGGCATCGCCGAGCGGCCGATAACGGCCAGGAGCCAAAGCAGGCGGATGACTTCGCCCGCCAGGTAGCCCAGGGCGATGGCGAAAACCCCCATTGCATCCTTGAGGGCGAAGATCACGGCCAGGTTCGCGGCGGCCCGGAAAGCGGGGGCGACCGCGGGGAAAGCGAATTTCTTGTAGGCGTTGAGATATCCGGTCAGGACGCCGGTCCAGACCAGGAGGACCATCAGGGGGGCGGTCAGGAGAAGGAGTCGGCTGATCGTCCGCAGCGAATCCGGATCGAATCTGGTAACCGTTCCGATCACGGGCCGGGCCAGCAGGACCAAGAGCAGGGCCAGAACCGTCATCCCCGCCCCGCTCCAACAGAGCATCCTGCCCACGAAACGGCCGACGTCTCCTCCCTCCGCCCGGATCTCGGCGATATACGGAACCGTCATAACTTCGATCGCCGGGGCGAATATTCCGGCGATGAAGACGATCAGCCCGTAACCGAAGAAGAAAGCGTCGGTCTGGGAACTGATGCCGAACCAGGCGGCCAGGAAAAACGGGATCAGGAAGCCTACCCCGCGCCCAAACAGGTTCCAGGCGCTGGTGGTTAATGTATCCCAGGCCAGGGCGGAGTTCCGAAGCCGCTTCCAGGCCGCGGAAAAACGTAAAATGCCGGGCGGACTCATCGATCAGATAGACTAGATACAGCAAATTTAAGTTAGTCAATTACAATCATGGGCTTCTTCTTTTTATGCTCGGTAAGCGCTAACACAGATTAAAGGAAGGGGCATATCCCTCGGTCGAGCTGTCCTGAGATAATCTCTTTAGTCTTGACTTTTTACATCAACACGCTTAAGAAAGCGGTCTGTCTTGTACGAATTTTTATTGCCCACTGTTTGCGTAACGGATACCCGCGCGGTTTCCCCGACTCTGAACCTATCATATCCAGACAGTAATAACGTAAAAGTTGTTAAAAAAAAGGTTCAGGCCGCGTCAGAAAACTTCAGAATTATGGCCAGATCAGGCGCTGATCTATGGGAAGACGAGATTAATGGAATAAGGGACAGCAATTGAGGCTACAGTTCATAATGATAAGAAAGATCTATCAAAAGTATTTTTTTCATATAGCAGATGCCGGCCTTCGCGCGGCCTTGGCAATACTCTTGATCATTACCATATTCCGAGGAGTGCTTTACATATTATTCATTCCGCCCTGGCAGTCGCCTGATGAGCCGACGCATTTTGAGTACGTCAAGATCTTAGCCGAGGGGGGAAA
This sequence comes from Candidatus Erginobacter occultus, assembly GCA_030765265.1. Classification (GTDB taxonomy): domain Bacteria; phylum Auribacterota; class Erginobacteria; order Erginobacterales; family Erginobacteraceae; genus Erginobacter; species Erginobacter occultus. The sequence continues at coordinate 13,931 of JAVCCZ010000051.1, read as the reverse complement.
TCCGTTTTGTCCTCGTCCCGACCTGGAGTTGCAGAAACGGATTATTCTCTCGATGGACCGGTTCCGATATTGGCAGCTGGTCGATGTCGATGTCCCCGATCCCCTCCCGGATAACTTCCGCCGAACGCCATTTCTTTATAGGGCCGCTTCGCAATTACAGAAGAACCCTCCCTTTTACTACATTACCGCCGCCCTTTTTCTTCGCCTGGGGTCCGAACGATCGATTTTAAGCGAAATGTACCGGTTGCGGATTCTCTCCTTGATGTTCACCCTTCTGACGGTCATAGTTGTTTTCTTCGCGGCCCGGGAGTTCGAGCCGGAGCAACCGCTATTGGCCCTGGTTTGTCCGGGAAGTCTTCAAAAGCACCTGGTTGAAGTTTGGATGGCTCAAGTTCGAGTTGCCCCCCGCAGTGTATTCCGTCTTGATGATATCGACCGCCGCCGCCGGGGCCGGTGTTGTATTGATCGTGATAAAAATGGCGCTGTTCAGGGAATATGAGGGGTTGCCGTCGCCCGGGGCGTTATTTCTGACGATTTCATTCGCCCTCTCCGCGCTGATTTCTTATGTCTGCTTCTGGGGTCCGAAATTTTATGCCACCACCACGCAGGGCCGCCACTTTTTTATCGTCCTGCCGGCGGGTGCTCTCCTCGCGGTATTGGGATGGGGGGCGTTCTTCCCCCGGAGATGGCGTAATCTTGCCTATATATATTATGGCGGCGATAGCGCTGTTCGATCTTTTCGCCGTCTTCGGATATATTCGGCCGGCATTCAGTTGAGAATTTGACTCCCGGCCAGAATAATCACAGGTGATGAAAGTAATACCCGCCAAATTATGGAGTAAATTCCATAAGTCGTCTCTGGCCCGGGATACGCTTGTTACCACCGGCTGGAGCACCCTGGGCAAATCCGTGGGGTTTATTATCCCCTTCTTCCTGGCGGCCTGGTTTGGGGTAACTGAGGAAACCGACGCTTTTTACTTCGCCTACGGATTTATCCTGTTTTTTTCGGTGATCTTCGCCCCGGTGGTGGAGAGCGTGATAGTTCCCTTTCTGGCCGAGGCGCAGGCCCGCGGTGAAGACACGGGAAGATTTGTCGGGAATATATTGACCGTCTCCGCCCTGGGCCTGGCGGCGCTGGCCGGTCTGTTGCTGCTGGTGATCAGGCCGATCCTGGCGGTGGTCACACGTTTCGGCCCCGCGGAGATAGACCTGGTCTATCGTCTCCTGTTAATCACCTCTCCCCTGGCGATCCTGTTGGTCCTGACCAGCGTGCTGGCCGGGACCCTGAACGCCTACAAGAAGTTTGCCCTCCCGGCCATCGCCCCGGCTTTCCGGGCGGTGGTGGCAATAATATTCATTTTTTTGCTTAAGGGCCGAATAGGCGTATACGCGATCGCCCTGGGATACGTAGCCGGGGAAATTCTCCGTCTGGTTATTTTGTTCTTCGTTGTCCGAAGCATCCCCGGATTCCGGCTGCGAGTCTCCGGGAAGATATCCCCGAACCTCCGGGGGTTCATCAGGACCAGTTCCTACCAGGTTGTCGGGATGGCCGCGTTATCCCTGAGTCCGGTCGTGGACAAGGTTATGGCTTCCTGGCTCGGCCCCGGGAGCGTCTCGATTATCTATTACGCCGACCGGCTCTATATGATTCCCTGTATCATATTCACCTCCGGGCTGATAATCACCATCCTCTCGCACTGGAGTTCCCGCTACCAGGTTGCCGGCCGGAAGGGGCTGAACGAGGACCTGGAGAAAGCCGTAAAAAGGATTGTGGTGATGGTCCTGCCGCTGGTTATCCTGATGGTGATCTTTCACCGTCCCATTGTAAACCTGGCCTTCGGCAGAGGAGAGATCACCGCCGAAGAACTGTCGGCGGTCGGGGAGGCGTGGGTATTCTTTCTCCTGGGGGTGGTTTTTTACGTATTGAAGCAGGTGTATGTCCGGGGATTGATCGTCTTAAAGAATACCAAGATAATTATGAGGTGCGCGCTTTACTCCACGGTCTTGAAGGTAATTCTGAATTACCTGCTGATGAGCGCGCTGGGAACCGCGGGGATCGCCCTGGCCACCACCCTGGTCAGCGCCTTCGCTTTAATATATTTCAGGATGCGCTTCAAGAAGATATGAAAGGTCGGGAACCGATGAATGTCACGATTCTCAATATGAGCGATGACACCAACAAGGGTGACTTCGCCATCCTGGAGAACACGGTCCGGCTGACCCGGGCCCGGTGGCCGGAAGCGGTCGTCCGGGTACTCAACGTCGATTATGATCAGCAATTCATCGACCGGGAGGATAAATTCAGGCGGTTAAAAAGCACCGGGGTGGCGCATTACGGCTCGTTTTTCCCGAAGGTGCATAGCGGTCGTCGGAAGTGCCTGGAGTTAATCAGGGCCCTGGCGCACGGGATTTTCTCGATCTGGATACTGCTGGCCGCTTGCCTGGGCGGCAAGAAAGCCGGTTCCCTGATGCCCGGATCCAAAAAACAAAGTTTTTCCGCCATCAGCGAAGCCGACCTGGTCTTGATGAAAGGAGGAAGTTATATCTTCGCCTTCGGAGGAATCGGCCAGGTCCTCTATATTTACCGGATGCTGCTGGCGCTGATGATCGCGCTCATCCTGAAGAAGAGGGTCATAGTCCTGGGGCAGTCGATCGGGCCGATAAAAGGCTGGCCTGCCAGGTATCTGGCCGGAGCGTGTCTCGCGCGATGCGAAAAGATTGTCCTCAGGGAAAATATCAGCTATGAATATTTGATTACTCATTTTCAAATTCCCGAGGAGAAATTGGAAGTCTGGCCGGACCTGGTATTCTGGAACGATAAACCGCCGGCGAAATTGCCGCCATCGGAATCCCGGCATAAAATTAGAATTGGGTTCACTTTCCGGCAATGGGCGTTTCCCGAGGAGGAGACCGGCGCCGGGAGGCGGCGTCTCGCCCGGGATTATGAGGCAGTAATGGTCGGGCTGATCGAGAGACTGGCGGCGGAATCGAGGGAAGTATCGGTCATCCTGCACACGTTGGAGGACAGGGCAATCAGTGACCGGATTGTCTCGAAAGCCGCCGCCGTCAGGTATTATAATCAGGATTATTCCGTGGGAGAACTGAAGTCCATATATTCCGATCTTGATATTTTAATCGGGACCCGGACTCATTCCTGCATCTTCGCCCTCTCGGTTGGCACCCCCGTGGTCGCGGTCGCCTACCAGAAGCACAAGGGGTTTGGGATTATGGAGATGGTGGAGGAAGGCGCCTTCGTGGAGGATATTTATAATTTTCGGGGAGATAAAGTTTTGGCGATAATAGAACAAATCATTAATGATTATCCTTGCCTGAAAAACGCCGTGGAAACCAGGGTGAATCGTCTCAACGCGGAAATATCCGATAAATTCAGCAGTCTGTGATGAGCGCCGGAATACATATTGTGCTGATCGGGCTGAATATCTGCCTGGAGAAACAAGAGGGGGATAAGAATTTCTGGGTGGAACTCTTGCCCTATTTATCAGATGAGGTAAGCAAGATAACCATTTTATCAATAAAGGATCATCACGTATCAGTAGAGAAAAAATACATTGGCGGATGCGAAATAATGATAAAATATTTCCCCCCCCATTTGATCGCAATCGGGGAAGCCGGGAAGAATAGACTGATTAATCGCAAAGGCGGTTTTCCCGCGATCTGGGGGGTGCTGGAGAAAATTCTCAGCGTGAAGAAAATATGCGCTGAACTGAAACGTCTCCATCGAGAAGAGCCTTATCATCACATTCATCTGATGGACAATATGGGAATAGGCAACAGGATTATTGCGGCCTCTGCGAAGACTGAAGTATCGGTTTCGGCTATGGCCTATCAGGGAAAGTTCGGGTTGTTATATGATAAGTATTTATTGTTAAGCTATAGGCATACCAAACTCACGATTGTTCCCTATTCGAAAACTTACGCGGAGAAGTTGCAATCCATCGGTATCCCCCGGGAACGGATCAGACAGATCAAATGGGGCGTGGATACCCGCCGCCGCCCAGAGCCGGCCGCAGGAAGCAATAATCTCGAAAGGCTGTTATCTGTCCCGGCGGGAAAATGTATGTATTTGTGGGCAGGATACTTGCAGCAAATCCGTCGGAAAGAATTTCTCTTGGCGTATAAATGCGCAATCAAGGCTCTGGCCGGGGGACTGGACGGGATATTTTATTTTGCCTTCAAGCTGGAGGCTATGGCGGAAGAATTTAAATCATTAAATAATCCTGTTCAGGGAATTCACGTTAAAGCTACCACGGTTGATGAGTTCAAGAACCTCCAGCAGAGGGCGGATATATTTTATTCACCGTTTGGCGACAAAAATATAATTATCGCTCCGCCGTTAACCTGGATCGAAGTGTTGAATTATGGCCGGCCGGTATTGACAACCGTCGTGAGAGGCGCCGATGAGATTATCGTCAACGGAAAAACCGGTTTTATGGCGCGGGACGAAGATGATATCGTCGAAAAGATGTTTGATCTTCAGCGTGGATATAAGGGTATGAGGGAAGATTGCCTGAAGATGATAAGGGATAAGTATGATATAGCCAATTCGGCTGCGGAATATCTGAGTCTATTTCGCGGGGGGGGACAGTAATGGAATACCAAGCCAAAACCGCCTATCAGCAAAAGCAAGTTGTCAATCAGTACGACCAGAGAAGGTTTCAAAACCTTAAAGGGAAAATAACTAATTGGATGGAACTGAGGCTGATCGGCCGGGCTCTGAAATACGTGAATATATTGCCTCCCGCCCGGATTCTGGATATACCTTGCGGAACCGGCCGTCTTTCCGAGTACCTTTTACAGAAAGGGTATTCAGTCGAGGGAGCGGATATCTCCCCGGAAATGGTCAGGTATACCAATCAGCGGCTGAAGGGCTATGTATCGCGGAACGCGGATATCGCCCGGGTGGAGAACGCCGAAGAGCTGTCATTCCCGGATGCTACCTTCGCGGCCGCCGTTTCCCTCCGGCTTTTCGGGCACACCCCGCCGGAAAACCGGTTGCGCGTAATCAATGAGTTGAAGCGGGTCAGCCAGAGTTATCTGATTCTGGTCTATTATGACAGGAATTCTTTGGTGGGAATGACCAGGCAAGCCGGCCGGCGGAAGAGAGGCATTTCCTGGCATCCGGTTTCCGCCGCCGAGATCGACGGGGAATTGAAGAGGGCGGAACTGGAAATAATTAATGTATTCCACCTGCTCCGGGGATTGTCCGAGACCAAGGTTGTGGTAGCAAGGATATAGCGCGTTAATTATGTCGGAAAAGTTCAATCGATGGTTCTCGGTCATCTTCTTGCTGATTACGTGGTATATACCCCGACAGACCGCCCCCGGCGGGTACCTGGCCGACTATATCGGGCTGAGATGGATAACCTATATTCTCATCCCCGCGATAATAGTTATCTTCTGTCTTTATCGACTGAGAGTCAAACCAAGGATTTATGTAGGATATATTATCTGGCCGATATTAGCCCTGTTTTCAGTGATCTTAATATCGGCGGTGGTAAATTATTCATCAGTTATTGAAACCGGTTTTACGTTATTGATCTACCTGCGTTATCCTCTGTTGTTCATCGTATTGATTAATCTTGAACTGAACGAGCGATCATTACTATTTATCCTGAAGGTAGTTCTCTTTTTGGTCATTATTCAGATACCTGAAACATTCTGTCGCTATTTTATATGGGGCATAAGATGGGATCATATTTCCTGGACTTTGGGGCCCTGGGGGCACTTTGATCTCGGGGTTTATATGATCTATACCAGCGCGCTGTTAGTGGCCAAGAGTTTAATTGAGCGGCTGAAAGCAAGCTACGTTATTTTGATAGTTTGTTTCTTTTTAATCGGGTTGTTTGGAGAGATTAAGGCTTTCATATTGTTCGCGCCGGTGGTTATAGGTTTTGTCATCTGGACCTGCCTGGGGATTAGAATACCGAAAAGAAGGTTCTACGCTATACTGGGGATTTGTACTGTCTCCATACTGGCGTTCGTTGCAGTCATTGACCAGTACGAAAAAATATTCCCGGAGAGCAAGGATCTTCAACGCCTGCAAACCGCATTAGATCCCAGACAGGAAGGCAGGTATCAAAGAATTTCCGCATTTACTGATATCCTCGGGGAACTCAAGAAAACCTCTTCCCCTATCCTGTTCGGCTGGGGACCGGGAAGCTCGTTGGCCGGGGAGCTGGGGGCACAAAAACGAACAAAATTCAATATTACGATTAGACATAAGAATCAGCTGGCCGAAACATTTATTGACATAGGATCCGCCGGGCTGCTTGCTTATTATTGTCTGATATTCTGCCTGTTTATTCAGTTCCGGCGGCACTACAAGGTTGAAGACAATCCGACATACAAAATTTTGAATCGCGCCCTGATGGGGATGTGGCTTTTTTACGCGTTCCTCGGGCCTCTTTATGACCTCGTCTGGAGGCACGATTCCTCCAATTACCTATTTTTCTTTTTTTCCGCGGTAGTATTCTCCAGGTACAGAGAGATCAGGAATGAAGGTACTGCTGGTCAATAAATTTTTATATCCCAAGGGTGGAGACGCGAAATGCACCCTGGCGACCGGGCAATTATTATCCGAGAAAGGCCACCGGGTGGATTACTGGGGGATGAAGGACCCGGCAAATCCCGTGCTGCCCTATACGGATACATTTGTCGAGAACATTGATTATAACGGGTCCTCTTCCGTGGGCAGGAAAATTGCCGATGCCCTGAAGATACTATATTCTCTTGAAGCCCGGGCCAAGATCAGCCGGATCATTGAAGCCGTTAAACCCGATATTGTGCACCTGCACAATTTTGCCCACCAGATATCCCCCTCGGTTCTCCATATCCTCAAAAAGCGGTCTATCCCGACTGTAATGACCATGCACGATTACAAGCTGGTATGTCCCGCTTATACAATGTACTCAAAAGGCGCTCCCTGCGAGAAATGCGGGAAAGGACGATATTACCACTGCCTGATCAATAAGTGCGTCAAAGGTTCTTATCTGAAAAGTTTGATCAGTATGGTTGAAATGTATTTGCATTTTAAGGTGCTGAGGATCTATAAGAATGTCCATGTCTTTATTTCGCCCAGCGCGTTTCTGAAAAACAAGCTTCGCGATATGGGGTTTAATTATGACATCATCCATCTGCCGAATTTTGTTCATATCGAAGATTATCTTCCCCAGTATCAGTTTACAGAAAAGTCTTTTTGTTACGCAGGTCGTCTATCAGCGGAGAAAGGACTGTTGACTCTGATTCGAGCTGTTAAAGGGCTGGATATGGAATTAAAAATTGTCGGTGAGGGACCATTAAGCGCTGAACTACGGCAGTACGCCCGGGCCGAAAACATAAGTAACATCAGATTTCTTGGTTACCGGACCGGAGATGAGTTAACGAAAGAGATCAGTAGTTCCCTGGCCGTGGTGGTGCCTTCAGAGTGGTATGAAAACAACCCGCTCAGCATCATCGAGGCTTTCGCGATGGGGAAACCTGTCCTGGGCGCCAGGATCGGTGGAATCCCCGAGCTGGTAAAAGACGGGGAGACAGGATACACATTTGAATCAAGAAATACTGAAGATCTGCGGAACAAGATATTGCGAATGACCTCCCGGCCGGATCAGATTATCGAGATGGGAAAAGCCGCGCGCAAGTTTGTGGAAGTCAATAATAATCCGGATAAACATTATAATCGACTGCTGGAAATTTATCAGATGGCTTCGGATCGAGCTCGGAGAAAATAACGCGACACAGTTTTCCCACCTCTCCGGTAAATTTTTTACTACAATCCAAGGAAAAGTCTGTTATGGAAGCGGCGATTATCACAACCTACAGATGTATTAACAAGTGTCTGATGTGCAACATCTGGAAACATCCGACGAGAGTCGAGGAGGAAATCAAGCCGGCTATTATCGAGAAACTGCCTGAGCTGGAGTTCGCCAATGTCACCGGCGGCGAACCTATGCTCCGGGAGGATATCGACGAGATTATCGGCCGTCTGACGACCAAGGCGAAACGTATCGTTCTCAGCACCAATGGATACTACACGGATAAAATTGTTGGCTTGGCCCGGAAGTACCGAAAACATAATTTCGGAGTCAGGATAAGTCTGGAAGGTCTTCCCCGAGCTAATGATGAACTGCGGGGTTTGCAGGATTGCTTTGATCACGGATTACGGACTCTGCTGGAACTGCATCGGCTGGGATTGAAAGACATTGGCTTCGGGATCACGGTCTCGGACCGGAACGCCCGGGATATGATCGAACTCTACCAGCTGGCAAAGGCCCTGGGAGTGGAGTTCGCCACCGCGGCCGTGCACAACTCATATTACTTCCACAAGGAGGATAACCGGATAGACAACAAGCGCCAGGTCATCGAATGCTTCCGGGAATTGATCGACGAACTGTTGAAGTCACGGAAGATCAAGGACTGGTTCCGGGCCTATTTCAACCGGGGGCTGATCAATTACATCAAGGGAAAGCCCCGGCTCCTCCCCTGCGGGGCGGGGGAAGAGATGTTCTTCCTCGATCCCTTCGGGGAGATCCGCCCCTGCAACGGTCTGGATCTGGCGTCGGCGGAAACCAGTATGGGGAACCTGAATCAGCAGTCCTTCGAGGAGATCTGGACGGGCGAGCGAGCGGACCGGATCCGGCGAGAGGTGAAGAACTGCCCGAAGAATTGCTGGATGATCGGCACGGCCTCCCCGGCGATCAAGAAGAATCTGATCCCCCCCGCCGCCTGGGTGGTGAAGAACAAATTCAATTCGCTTCGCGGAAAGAAGTTCAGGGCAGAATGAAGGTATTCGTCCTCGGCACCAGAGGCTTCCCCGGAGTTCAGGGGGGGGTGGAGAAGCACTGCGAGGAACTCTACCCCCGGCTGGTCCGGCAGGCCGCCGAGATTACTGTGTTCACAAGAACCCCCTATATCCCCCGCCGGGAGAGGCGGAAGCGGTGGGAGGGCATCAGGTTCATTCACCTCTGGTCCCCGAAGACTAAAAGCCTGGAGGCGATCACCCATACCCTGATCGGGGTGGTCATCGCGCGGTATTGCTCCCCGGATATTCTGCACGTCCACGCGGTCGGCCCGTCGATCTGCATCCCGCTGGCCAAGGTCCTGGGCCTGAAGGTGGTGATGACCCACCACGGACCGGATTACGAGAGAGAAAAGTGGGGTCGGGCGGCCAAAGCGGTCCTGAAGCTGGGAGAATATCTCGGAACCCGTTTCGCCGACCGGATAATCGCGATCTCCCGCGGGATAGCAGGGAGTCTGGAGAAACGGGTCCGCGCTAACGAGCGGGTATTCTACATTCCCAATGGAGTCAGGATACCTGAAGTTCTCCCGGCGGGAGAAACTCTGCGCCGGCTCCGCCTGGAGCCCCGGGGATATGTCTTCACCGCCTGCCGGTTTGTGCCCGAAAAAGGCCTGCACGACCTGATCCGGGCCTACCAAAAGATCAAGAATCCCGAATTCAAGCTGGTGATCGCCGGCGACGCCGATCACGAAAATGATTACTCGAGAATGATCAAGCAGTTGGCCCGGGAATCATCCGGGGTCGTCCTGTCCGGCGCCATCTCCGGTATGCCCTTGCGGGAGCTGTTTTCCCAGGCGGGGCTTTTCGTTCTGGCCTCTTACTACGAAGGGTTGCCGATCGCTCTGCTCGAGGCCCTGAGTTATGGATTACCGGTTCTGGCCAGCGATATCCCCCAGAATCGGGAGATCCCCCTGCCGGAATTCAGATACTTTGAGCCGGGCAATTCCGAAGTCCTGGCGAGCAAGATGGTGAAATTATTTGAAGCCGGCATCGATCAGGCAGAAGAGGTAAGGCAGAAAGATTATTTAACGGCCAACCACAACTGGGATATACTCGCCCGGGAGACCTATCAAGTATATAGGTCTATGGTGGATCAAGACTGAGGTCAACAACCGCAACTCGCGGTAAGCGGCAAGGAGGAAACTCGATGAGTGAGCAAGAAATCAATTTGCTTGAATTGTTCGTGGTGATGAAAAAGCGCAAGGTTCTGATCATAAGCCTGACCTTGATATTGACGCTGCTTGGATTCGGGTATGCCGTTTTCCTGCGCCCGGTTGAATATACGGCCGAGGGGATTATTCGGGTTGGCCAGGTGGGGATTATGCGTCTGGAGAGGGTGGAGGAGAAACAGATCGAGACGGTGGATACAGTAGTTTCCACCTGGGGATCTCCTTTCAAATTCCTGGATATAATCGCGACGGCGGAACTGCGCTATATCCCTCCCGACGATTCCTGGCGCTCACCGGAATGGCTCAAGAACATCTTTGTCATTGAGATAATCAAGCCGGATGATCCAAGAGCCAAAGCCGATCTGGTCAAGATCTCTGTAACCTGGCGGGATCCGTCGGACGCCGCGGCCCTGGCGAACGCTCAGGGGGAGGTGATTATCTCTGACCACAGGAGAAAATTTTCCAGCATATTCACAATCGAAGGTGACCGCCTGGGAGAATTGGAGAAAGAGATTGCCCGGATAACTGAAACTGTCGGCAGTATGGAGGAGACGCAAAGAAAATTAGAAGAGGAGACCGGGGTGGGGGCTCCGGAGGTTATCCTGCTCCAGGCCAATATGGAAGACCGCCTGAGGCTGTTGAGCGAACTGCGAGCCCAACTCAATCAGTCACGGTTGGGATTGAGCGAGTTGCTGACCTATCCCACCGATTTTGTTCAGCGGCCGGTGGTGCCCTTGACCTCCGATCCCCGACGGCGCGCACTGATAACCGGCGCGGCGTTTATCCTGGGTCTGACCATCTCCACGGTGGGGGCGTTGGTGAGTGAATCCCTGAAACGGCTGAAGTAAGCAGCCTGACTCCATCGGATCAACGCCGGAGATTGGGCGGTCGTCCATCCCGCTTTCCTTAAATTTCGATTTTGGCGGGTTTCATCTTCCTTCACCGGCCGCCTCCCTAACCAGCGTTAACTCCCGGGGATAGAACCGATAGGAGAAAGGAGATTTAAATCGCGTCCGGGTAGTAAACACGGTCGAACGGTCGGCCCACACGCCCGCCAGGATCACCACTGTCGCCGCCAGGCAGCGAAATGCTTTTGTTCTTTTTGCTCCCCGGGTCCTCTGGAGACAGCAGACAACCAGACCCGCGCAGAGCGGGATGGGGAAGAGGAAGGCCAGCCTCCAGTAACCTCCCGGCTTAATTGCCGAGACCCAGTGCGGGCCGAGAAGGGGGTTGGCAAAGATGATGATGAAGATCAGGGAGAGGGCAACGATCAATCGTCCTTTTGGCCTGGGGAGGCAGGCGATCGGAAGGAGAAAAAGGATTAATATGTCGCGGATCAGGGCCTCCTTTCCTCCTATGACCAGCTGGAGATTACTCCACCAGTCCCGGGGCCAGATTGAGATTTTCTCCCAGATCAGGGTGTCTTTCGGCAAGGGAATGATGCCCACCAAGAAGATTCCTGCCAGAATGACCGGGTAGATAGAGGCAATATTGAGAATCCCGGAATGGGCCAGGGAGCGGGAGGAGCCGTGACCCGCCGCCACATAGGCCAGAGAAATTCCGAATATCAGGATCGGGATCATAAATATTCCGGAACTGCTCAGGCCGGCGGCGGATATGGCGCACATAGTTACTGCCAGATAGTTCCATCCTGTCGGCGTCCTGAGGAATCGCAGAGCGGATAAGAGGGTGAGCGGCGTGAGGAGGACGACCAGCACCACCTTCCCCTGCCAGCAGCGGATCAATCCGTAATTTCCGAAGGAGCGATGGGTGTTGCCATCCAGCAAGAGGAAGGCAATGGCCGCCGCCGCGGCCAGGAGGGAGAGAGACCGGCCGACCCCCAGCTCCCGGTATAAGCAGACGTAAACCAGGGGAACCAGTCCGCCCACGATCAGTGCGGCCAGGTTGTGATACGCCTGGAGCGGGCCGAGGCCGGTCAGGGCTCCCGCGAAAGAGACCAGCATTTCATAAGAAGAGAGATAATGAGGCAGGGAGATCGGGGGCAGGTCCGGGAGGTTATAGATGGTATCGCGGAGCGTGAACGGCTCATTTGGTTTCCCGACCCGAACCATTGCCCGGTGGAAAAAATCGAGGTCGTCGATATCCGGATGGGAAAGGACAAGAGCCAATATCTCCCCGGCCAGCGCCAGCGCGGCCACCCCGGTTCCGAACCGGAACCCGTCTCGTCCGGGGAATTGCGGTCCCCGGGATTGGTTCCGCCGGTGCCGCAGGTAGAGATAAAAGAGGGGAACCAGAAGAGCGATAAAGAAAATAAAAACCGGGCGGGAAGGGAAGCGGCCGAGGAGGGAGATATGGTAGACGAGCGTCCAGGCGGAGAAAGTCAAGAGGCAGATTTCCAGGATAACCAGCATATTAGTTTGCCTCGGCTCCGGGGCTAATGGAGATAGCCGAGGGAACGGAGAGCCTTCCGGTCTTCTTTATCAATCATCATCTCTCTCACCTCCGTCAGGGGGATCCGGTCGGCGGGGTTCATCCACGCTTCCAGCTGCCGGTTCATCTCCCGACAGATTCCGGGGTTGAGCTCGGACAGGTTCTGGGTCTCCCCCGGGTCATTCTTCAGGTCGTAGAGCTCTTCCCGGCTGTTCTGCAGGTTGCGGATGTACTTCCAGCGGCTGGTCCGGACCGCTTTCAGTTTGTTTAACCGTTCGATAAAGATGGTTTCCTCGATACGATCCTTGGTTCCCCGGAGCAGGGGGAGCAGAGAGGGCGCCGCCATTTCGGCGGGGACGGGGACCCCGGCCAGTTCCAGCAGGGTGGGGGCGATGCTGAGCACGCTGACCTGCCCGTCGACCTCCCCCGGGCCGGCGAGACCGGGGAGGTGAACGATCAGGACAACCCGGGATGACGGGTCATAGATGAAACCCCCGTGCTCGAAGAAATATTCGTGCTCGCCCAGGCTTTCCCCGTGATCGCTGACCAGGATGATCACGGTGTCGTCGAGTCCCAGCCTGGTCAATTCCCCGAGCAGCTGCCCGATAGCGTCGTCGCAATACTTGATCTCCCGGTCATAGGAAGCGCGATAAGCCTCGGCATCGACTTGCCCGTTCTGCTCTGGGATCCAGGGTAGAAGCTGATATGCGGGAACGAGATCGGCGGGGATCGGGTCTTCCTCGCTCCGGGCAAAAAAATCCCCGTATTCCGGAGGGGCAATGTAGGGCCCGTGCGGGTCCTGGTAGTGAAGCCAGAGGAAGAATTGTTCTTCCCGGTTTTCCTCCAGCCACCGGAGCGCGGATGCGGTGATGTCAGACGCTGATTTTTCCCAGATGTCCCGGTTTAGTTCCCGGGCGGGCATCCGGTCGTCGAATAATTCAAATCCCCGGTCAAAACCGGAATATTGCCTTTTCAGGACATAGTTACCCACGATAGCGGCCGTCCGGTAACCCCGATTGCGGAGCAGTTCGGCCAGAGCGGGGAATTCACCGGGCAGCGGGATCCAGTTGCTCCGGACTCCGTGGGTATGGGGATAGAGTCCGGTCAGGATTGAGGCCACGGACGGCGCGGTCCGGGGCACGGGGGTGATCGCTTGCCGGAAGACGGTGGATCGGCTGGCCAATCGGTCCATCGCCGGGGTGGTATCGAACCGATATCCGTAACAACCCAGGCGGTCGGCCCGCAGGGTGTCGATCGAGATCAGGATGATATTCGGACCCGGGGCGGCCGGCCGGCAGCGGGATAACCCGAAGATCAGCAACCCTCCGGCGAGGAGGCGCCACCGCCCCCGCAGCTTCCCCCGCCCGGAGGAGGAACGGCCCGGCGGCGGGGTCAGCCCCACCGGCCCAGGGTGAACCAGCGGTCGACCACCACGATGCCGAAGATAATTATCGAGATTGCCCATAACAGGATAGATTTCCAGCCGGGGGATTTCGAGAAGAACCCCCTGCGGTCGGCGATGATCGCCGAGGCGTAGAGAATGAAGAGATACATTA
>JAVCCZ010000192.1 GCA_030765265.1 Candidatus Erginobacter occultus | reverse complement strand
TGTGTCGATTTTTTTTATCCCCTCGCTCTCCAGATAGGGGAGGATCACCTCTTCCCCGGCGTCGAAGGCGGAGTAGCGGGTGGCCGACTGGCCGCCGTCGATCAGGATCACCTTCCCCTCCGGGGTCTGGATGACCTGGGAATCGCCCTGCCGGACGTCGAGAAAGGTGACCTTGAGGATATTTTCCCCCTCGAGGCCGAAACCGGAGAGAGGGAGGAGGACTAACAGGCCGGCAAGTGCCGTGGCCAGGTGATATTTTCGATTGGAGAGAAAAAAATTCATCAAGAGCCGGGGGAAATTATTTTGACGCGCGGGCGCCGGACGGCGCCCGCGCGTCAAAATAACATTATTCAGCCTCCACCGGATTGCAGACCAGCCCGGAAGCGATCATCTTCTCCAGGGTTTTCGGGCCGACACCCTTGACCCGGGTCACGTCCTGGATACTGTTGAAGGTCCCGTTCTGGTTCCGGAACTCGACGATAGCCTGGGCGGTCTTGGGGCCGATCCCCTTGATCCGCTGCAGTTCCATCGCGCTGGCCGTATTGACATCGATCTCGGCCTGGGCCAGCAGAGGGACGGTGATCGCCAGAGCGAAGAGCACCGCCATTGTGCACGCCATAATTGACTTCATGCGTGTTTTCCTCCTTGGTTTTTTCCCCGTTCAAGGGGATGGGTTTAATCCGCCCCGCCACCGTGGCGGAGCGATGAAACATCTTGTCGGCGGCCGGTAAACGCGGCCGCTGTCGAACGAGATAATCTATCACCTACTATATCAGAATATTGTCAACCGGCCAGGATTTTTTCTCTCAACTCCCCCCGGGGGGGCCGGCGTAGAGTCCCTGCCGCCGGAGCGAATCGAGCATCCGGTCATCAACCCCCAGGACCCTCCGCTGCAGGTCCTCCAGGGAAAGATAAGGGCCGTTGGATTGCCGCTCGGCGATGAACTTCATCGCCACCCGGGGGCCGACTCCTTCCAGGGTCTGGAGTTCGTCGCTGCCGGCGGTATTGACGTCAAGCCGTCCCTCTTCAGCGGCGTTCAGGTTAATTCCGCCCGACAACCCCAGAGACAGGGCCAGGAAAAAAACGATAGCCAGTTGCTTTTTCACCTTGTTTCCCGTCAGTCGAATTTGTCGCGCCGGGAAAATCGTTTACAGCCCGGCGCCGGCTTCATCGGACAGGGATACGATTTCGCCTTCCTCTCCGGGAGTTTCCAGGGCGGTCTCGACCCGATAGTTCTCTCCGTCGATGTAAACGATCACCGCGCCCATCTCCTTGGTGTTATAGGCCTCGATCCCCTGGGCCGCGCAGAATTCCCAGGCGGTGGTGAAATTGCGATCCTCCCGGCCGAAAGCTCCCCCCGGATATTGAAAAATCGCGACCTCCGGTTTGATCAACTGGAGCGGGGGAATCTGGTCGAAATATCTTCCGCCCTTGCCGAACTGGGGCGCGAGGTAGATGGTGCTCTCGTATTCTTCCCGCCGGGCGTTCTGGGCCAGGTTGCCGAAGCCGTCGGTGTCGAGGAGGCTGGAGAAGAAGAAGGAGACGTCGCCGTATTCGACCCGGAGAACCACCGAGTTGACGTTGCTGATGTATTTCCCCGTGACCCGTTCCCGGCCGGGGTTGAGAATCGTCGCCGTCAATTCCTTCCCCCGGATCTTGTCCGGGGGCATCGCGTCGATCCCCTGGCCGGCGGCCAACAGCGGGATATTCTTTCTTTTGGCGAAGAAAATGAACCGGTGATACTGGAGGAATGTCTCTTCCCCCCGGTACATCGTATCCGCGGGGTCATCGCTCTCAAACCCCATCGCGGCGACGAACTTGTCGTAGAGTTCCATCCGGTAGGTGAAGAGTTCCACCGGGTTTTCCACCACCCCGCCTTCCTGGTAAACCAGCCACTGGATCTGCTGGGGGAGGTTGGCGGCAAAGCCGTGGTATTCCTCGGCCGGCAGGAGCTGGAGGCCCCACTGTTCGGCCAGGGCTTCGGCTTCGGCCGCCGTGATCTTTCGGTCCGGGTAGAGCCACTCCCGGGTGGAGATGATCGACTGGATCAATTCCTCGTGCGCCGCCGCTTCCTTCTTCTCCAGGGTCTCGATGGCTTTCTCCGTGATCACTCTCGGATCGTAGCGCGGGGAGTTGCCCGGGGGAAGCTGGTTGATGGCTTCGGCGATTTTTGCCTCCGGGACCCGGCGGTAGTATTCCATAAAATCCATCACTTCCACCGGGTCGATCAGGTTGAGCAAAAGAATTCCGTACCAGTATTCCGCATTCCCGATGCCCGGGGCTGAGTGCGATCGAGAAACGGTCCAGGCTGAGGTCCTGGGGCCCGAAGGCGGAAGGGAGAAGCGAGGTGTAGAGCCTTTTGATGTAGTAATCGTTGGAGCCGATGATGTAGTTAAGCCCCCCCAGGACCCGGGGATCCGGGTTGCTGGAGATGACCGCTTCAAAGGAGATAACCCGTTCCCCGAGCAGCACCTCTTCCACCGTCCGCTGGCCCTGGTTGAGGTAGGAGTAGCGGTCC
>JAVCCZ010000123.1 GCA_030765265.1 Candidatus Erginobacter occultus | reverse complement strand
CTGTCGCCCCCCGCGCGGGGGCGTGGATTGAAACCAAAATATTCTCGATCTGGCCGATTCCTAACCGGGTCGCCCCCCGCGCGGGGGCGTGGATCGAAACCAGCAGACCGCATCCGGGCTACAAAGCCCCATCTGTCGCCCCCCGCGCGGGGGCGTGGATTGAAACACCTCTCCCCTCCTGCAAGTCCATCAATCTGCTGGTCGCCCCCCGCGCGGGGGCGTGGATTGAAACGGCGAAGCGGCGTTGTTGCTCTGTTAGCTCTATGTCGCCCCCCGCGCGGGGGCGTGGATTGAAATGCCTAAGGTGGCACATCCTTGGTAGGATTAAGTATCGAGGCCCATCTTAGATGGGGTCGGCATCCCCCTTTAAATGGGACTCACTCGGCATTTGCTCATAAATCTATTCATCTCAAGGACAAGGGCTATCCAGCATCTGATGTGGCACCCCTTCAGGGTACTTCTGGTTATTGGCATTCCGTGAACCCGGGGCTGCGCCCCGGGCTGCGATGTGTTACCCCTTCGGGGTAAATGTCGATCTCCGACTGAGGGATCCCCATCGGGGTCCCACGTAATAGCCCGGGGTGTCTGCTCGGCTATAGACGGGCAATCTCGGGATACCCGCAAGCAAATTCCACCATTAAATCTCCAGATATTCTCATTTGTTTGGTGTGCCAGTCATATTCAGAAAAAGACGCAACAGCTTAAGCAACCAGGGAAAAAATCGAAGTGCTCCTGGTGGTGCGTAATTCAGTGAAGTATTGCGTTCCAAAACAGGCGGATATTCCGGTGTTACCGGCGGATTATAACTTCGGCAGAATGGACCGAGGGGAAGAACGTTGACTTCATTTGTGGTTCAAATATACTGGATCCAATGGTGCTGATATCCAGGAGGTTTGGGCCTTGCAAATCCACGGGAAAAAGGTATATTTTACTCGGCACGCCCAAGAGAGGATGACTTTAAGGGGGATCTCAGCCGCCCAAGTTGAGAAAACGATCAGTTCTTATCATTCCCTCGTCCCAGGTCGAAGCGGAACTCATCGGTATATGGCCACCCTTGACGGCAAAGAATTGGTGGCTGTCGTTGAAGAACATAAAACGACCTACAAGATAGTTACGGTTTTTTGGAGGGAGTAATTATGGGATGCATTCCATTAAAAGACGGTTTCAAGATGATCTCCATTGATAACGAGGCTGGCGCGATCTACATACAGGTAACGAATAATAAGATCCAAAAGACACTGGAGATCGACGACAATGTTTTCGTCGATGTGGATGCAAAAGGCAAACTTGTAGGGGTCGAACTCATTCGGATTGCTCAAGTGGAGATCCCCGGGATATTCGAGGCAATCGCAAAGAAGATTAAGGACCCCTCGGTAGCTGATTATCCTCAGGAGATTAGCCGAGAACTCTCTCCTCTCTGTCAACTACAGCCGGTGTAATTCGTCGGGCGCTATCCTTTTTACCTGACCTCAGGATAAATAATCCGGGAGGAGGCGATGGCGACGCTGAAGAATATCGAGCTGGACGCGATTACCATTTCGAAGGATCATATCCGGGTCCAGAGTCTTGACCCGAAAGCCCTGGAAAAGCTCTCCGCCTCGATCCTCTCCTATGGTCTTCTGGTCCGAATCATAGTGAGGCCGGTAGGGGAGGGGAGATACGAGCTGGTCGACGGGGAGCGGCGTTATTTCGCCTTTCGTTCGCTTTACGAGAAGGAAGGCCGGAAATGGATCGCTATCCCCGCCATCGTCGAGGAGATGACCCCTCAGGAATCCGTCCGCCGGCAGGTGGCGATCAACGAGAACCGGCAGGATCTCACCCCCTTCGAGAAGGCCAAGGGCTACAAGCTGGCCTGGGAGACCGGCTACTTCCAGAGCTACCGGGAGTTGGCCTCGCTGGTCGGGAAGTCCCATACAACGATCAGCCGCTCGATCGGCATCTTCAAGAAGTTCCCTCCGGCGATCATTGCCGGCTTCGAGAAGGGGAGCATCAAGCAGGCCTACCTGGAATCGTTTTACCGCCTCCCCGATCGCAAGGCGATGCTCGCCCTCTACCGGGCGATCATTCGGGAGGACCTGAAGTCGGCGCAGGTCCGGGAACGGGCCAACCGCCTGGACGAGAAATGGCTCAGCGGCGACCGGGAGTTGCTGATCGAGCTGGCGGGAAAAGATCCCCGGATCAAGGAACTTTTAGGGAGCGAGATCAAGATCTCCGACCTGGTCAACAAGAGCAAACTGACCGTCGTCTATACCAACCTGACCCGGGCCAGGGAACTGGTCAATCTTCTCCACGTCTTGATGGAGAGTGGTGCGTACCGCACCACTCTAACGCAATACCATAAGAATCAAGGGGATGCAACTGCCCCGCGCCCAAAATCGGCGTGAATTGATGGACAGGGGCGGAATTAAACCGTATTTTCACACCGTTTATTGTTAGTTTCAGAAGTGAGAAATCCACCCATCAAGTTATGAACGCGAAGTTAAATGAACTGACGGCGCGGGAGACGGCCGGGCTGGTCGCCCGGCGGGAGATCTCCGCCCTCGAGGTTGCCGAGGCCTGCCTGTCCCGGATTGCGGCTGTGGAGCCGTTGGTGGGGAGCTTTCTCCGGGTGGACGGGGAGGGGGCGCGGGCGATGGCCGCCGATCTCGACCGGCGGCTGGCGGCCGGGGAGGAGCCGGGGCCGCTCTGCGGGGTCCCGGTCGCCCTTAAGGACCTGCTCTGCGTCAAGGGCTGGGAGGTCACCTGCGGCTCGAAGATCCTCAAAGGTTTCTTCTCCCCCTACGACGCCACCGTGGTCCGGAAGCTCAGGGCGGCCGGGGCGGTCTTTCTCGGGCAGACCAATATGGACGAGTTCGCGATGGGGTCCTCGACCGAGAACTCCGGTTACCAGATAACCCGGAACCCCTGGGACCTCGACCGGGTCCCGGGCGGTTCCAGCGGTGGTTCGGCGGCGGCGGTGGCGGCTGCCGAAGCGCCGGTTGCCCTGGGTTCGGATACCGGGGGGTCGATCCGCCAGCCGGCCGCCTTCTGCGGGGTGGCAGGGATGAAGCCGACCTACGGGAGGGTCTCCCGCTACGGGCTGGTCGCCTACGCCTCGTCGCTCGACCAGATCGGCCCCTTTGCCCGGGACGTCGGGGATGTCGCCCTGCTGCTGGAGGCGATCTCCGGTCACGACCCGCTCGACTCCACCTCCGCCCCGATCCCGGTGCCCGCTTACCGGGATAGTCTCGGCCGGGAGATCGCCGGGATGAAACTGGGGGTCCCCCGGCAGTGCTTCGCCGCGGGGCTGGAGGAGGGGGTGGAGCGGGCCTTCCGGGAAAGCCTGGAGATCTTCCGGGGGCTGGGGGCGGAGATAATCGAGATCGATCTTCCCCGGATCCCCCACTCCGTCGCCTGCTACTACATCATCTCCACCGCCGAGGCCAGTTCCAACCTGGCCCGCTTCGACGGCGTCCAGTACGGGTATCGCTCCCCGGCGGGGGAGAACTTGGTCGAGATGTACGAGGCCACCCGGCGCGACGGCTTCGGGGAGGAGGTCAAGCGGCGGATCCTACTGGGGACTTACGTGCTCAGTTCCGGCTACTACGACGCCTACTACGCCCGGGCCCTCCAGGCCCGGCGGCTGATCAAGGACGACTTCGATAAGGCCTTCGAACGCTGCGAATGCGTCTTGATGCCCACCTCGCCCACCACCGCCTTCGAGATCGGCTCCCGGATCGCCGACCCCCTCCGGATGTACCTCTCGGACCTCTTCACCATCGCCGTCAACCTGGCCGGCCTCCCGGCGATCTCGATCACCGGCGGCTTCGACGCCTCCGGCCTCCCGGTCGGGATCCAGGTGATCGCCCCCCCCTTCGAGGAAGAGAAGATCATCCGGACGGCCTCAGCCTTTGAGGCCGGAGCCGGTTTCCAGGACCGGAAGCCGGTTCTATCAGTACCGCCCGCCGCCGCCCCCGGACCGAGTTGATCAGGTAGATCTCGTCGGCCCCCACCAGTTCCTCCCGGCGGATCACCCGCTCCCGGATCTCCCCGCTCTTCAGCAGTTCGGCCCGCAGCGTCCCCGGGAGCAGCCCGCTGGAGAGGGGAGGGGTGATCAGTTCCCCTCCGGACCTGATCACGACGTTGGCCGCGGCGGCCTCGGTGACCTCGCCCCGCTCGTTGAAGAGAATCACCTCGTCGAAGCCGGGACGACCGGCCCGGGCGTTTTCATAGACCTCCCGGCGGGTGGTCTTGTGGCGGAGAAAGGGGTCGCGGGAATCGACCGGGGAGAGGGCGAAGGCGACCCGGAGCGGTTTCCGGTCCGGCCGGGAAGGGAGGGGCCGGGCCGAGCAGAGCAGCGAGCCGTCCGGCCTCAGGAGCAGGCGGACCTTGTGGGGGGAGCCGGCCAGTCCGGCGGCTCGCGCCCGGAGCCGCCGCCGGGCCCGGGCGGGATCGAAGGCAAAGCCGAAATGCCGGGCCGAACCTTCCAGTCGTTCCAGGTGGCGCTCGAGGAGGATGTAGCCTTCCCCGGGGGTCCAGCCGATCGTCTCCAGGAGCGAAAACTCCTCGCGTCCGCCGGTGACGATCCGGGCCTTGAGCCGGGATTCGGCGTACTCCGCCCCGGCCCGGGAGTCCCAGACGATCCCCCCCCCGACCCCGTACTCGGCGGTCTCCCTTTCCCGGTCGATCAGGAGGGTCCGGATGGCGACCAGGAAGAGGGCCTTCCGGCCGGGGGAGACCAGGCCGATGGCCCCGGTATAGACCCCCCGGGGGGTGGTCTCCAGGTCGGCGATGATCCCCATCGTCGAGGGCTTGGGGGCCCCGGTGACCGAACCGCAAGGGAAGAGGGCGGAGAGGATCTCCGGGAGGGAGGCCCGGGTCCGGCCGGAGACCGTGGAGGTCATCTGGAAGAGGGTCGGATAGCTTTCGATCTCGAAGAGAGGTCCGGTCTCCACCGTCCCGGCGGCGGCGATCTTTCCCAGGTCGTTGCGGAGGAGATCGACGATCATCAGGTTCTCGGCCCGGTTCTTGGCCGAACGCCGCAGCCGGCCGGCCAGGCGGGAATCCTCCCCCGCTGTCCGGCCCCGTCTCTCGGTCCCCTTCATCGGCCGGGTGACGATCCGATCCCCCTCCCGCCGGAAGAAAAGCTCCGGGGAAGCGGAGGCGACCTGATAGCGCCCGGCGTCGAGGAAGGCCCCCGTCCCCCCCTGTCCCCCGGCCATCCGGGCGAAGATCCCCCGCCCGTCCCCCGGGAAGGGGGCGGTGAGGCGGTAGGTGTAGTTGACCTGGTAGGTCTCGCCCCGGGCGATCTTCTCCCGGACGGCGGCGATCGACCGCCGGTACTCGGCTTCGCCGACCGAGGGGGTCCAGGCCGGGAAGGCGTCCCGTCCGGAGGCTTTCGGGGGCCCGGTCTCTTCAAGGCGGCGGTAGAGGCCGAACCGGAGGAGGGGGAAGCCGTCCGGGGACCGGGTCCGGAGGGCGGGGTCGAAGGCGGAGGAGGATTCGTAACTGATGAACCCGGCCCCGTAAACTCCGTCCCGTTCGACTCTCTCCTCGATCTCCGCCAGGGCGGGGATGACCTCCCCGCGGGTCCGGGCCTCGATCGTCCCCGCCGGGCGGCTCAGGGCCAGCCAGCGGCCGTCGTGGAATAAGACTTCTTCCCTGATCGGCATCGGCGATTATCCGGTTAAATTTAACTCACGGCTTCCTTCCGGCCGGGCCAACGTCCTGATCGACGAGGAGGGGAAGATCGAGCTGGTGAAGATCTACCGGATCTCCGAGATCCCCGATCTCGAGGAGATCATCAGCTTCCTCCGGTCCTCTGACTGACTGTTTTTACCACAGAGGCACAGAGGACACAGAGGAAGTAGGGAACACCAGATGGGGTGTCATTATAATTTTCCGCCGATGATGGAGCTGATCCCCAGGCAGGAATATATTTAAAAGACATAGAGAAAAAAACTCTCTGTGTTCTCTGTGCCTCTGTGGTAAAGATTATTCCTGCTCGGTGTGGAGGGCGATTTTGGCTTCGTTGACCAGTTCCAGGTCTTCCGGGGTGCCGTGTTCGATCACCTTGTGGTAGCAGAACCGCGACCTCCGGGTCTGTCCGAGATCGTCATAAGTGAGGGCGGCGATATGCCAGAAATCCGCCCGCTCAGGCTGGAGGCGGATCGCTTTGCGGTAGCAGGCCAGGGCTTTTCCGCCCAGGGCCAGGCAGTTGAGGGAATCCCCCCTGTCCTTCCAGACTTCGGCGTTCTTCCCGTCCCGGCGCAGGGACTTGTTGTAGCAGGAGATCGCTTTCTTGAACCGGTCGAGGTTGTGGAGCGCCCGGCCTTTCTTCGCCCAGATCGCCGCGTCCCGAGGCCGGAAGCGGAGAGCGGCTTCGTAGCATTGCAGCGCTCTTTCATATTCCTGAAAGATATCCGCCAGCAGGTAACCCTGGAAGAGGAGCAGTTCGACGTCGTCGGGGTTCAGTTGCCGCGCCCGTTCAATCGCCGTCAGGGCTTCCCGGTTCCTCCCGAGCGCGGCGGCCAGGCGGCTTTTCAGTTTCCAGCCTTCGGCGTCCCGGGGGAATAGTTCCAGGTGCTTCTCGCAGTAAAGTCCGGCCTCCCGGGGCTGTTTGAGTCGGGCGAGGAGAGCGCCCTTGACCAGGAGGGAGAGGGGAGTTTCGGGGTGGAGGTTGAGGACTTTCTCGTAGCTCTGAAGCGCTGCTTCGTACTTGCCGTCTTTAAAGAGACGGTTCCCCCGGTCAACCAGGTCGTCGGCTGGACTTTCCGGACGGGGAGAGGTCATTAGGGGGCGGGGTCGGGAGAGCTTATTCCGGGGCGGGGAATTTTTATTCCGCCGGCAGCATCTCGGTGATCCGCCGTTTCAATTCCCCGGTGTCCAGGGGTTTTTCCAAAAAGATCGTCGGGCCCAGTTCCAGGAGGTGGTTGATCTCGTTGAGCGCGGCCACCCCGGAGATGATGATGATCGGGAAGGTCAGGTAACTCTCCTTCCCCCGCAGGATCTTGATCAGCATCATCCCGTCGAGTTCCGGCATCATCACGTCGCAGATCAGAAGCTGGATATCGGGGTTGTCGAGGAGAACGGCCAGGGCGTTCTTGCCGTTCGAACTCTGGATGGCGATATGCCCCAAACTCTCCACCAGCCTGACGATTATCTCGCGGGAAATCTCATCGTCCTCGGCGACCAGTATCTTTTTCACTTCTTGCCGTACCCCCTTTTTCAGTCCACAAATTATATGAAGACAGACACATACCCTCCGCCTCGGCCCCTTTTTAGTCCACTAATTCCACGAATTTACTCTAATTGGCCCCCGCCCCGGCCCCTTCTAATTTTTGCTAATCCAATCAGTCTGATCGTCACTGACGGATTGTCTTTCCAATTTATTCTTCGCATAAAATAATATACACGGCGGCCGGCGGGCTGGCAAGTTTAACTGCCGGAAAAACTCAGCTGGGGTCAGGCCGTATCCGGAGAGGGGCGGGATCTCCCGGAAAGCCTCCACCGCCTACGACTTGGTCCGGATAAAAACCAGTACTACCTGAATGATCTCCTCCTTAATTGCTTGTTTTTCCCCGCCGGCGATATTCTCCTATGCTTAATCACGCCGGATTGTTATAAATCTCCCGGAATCACCCGATAGTATACGGCAAAGTGCCCCTTCCACTATAATTTTTCCCGGAAAAATTATCCAATGAAGATCTGGATCACACTTGGCGTCCTCTCGGCGATCCTGCTCGGCCTCTTCCTCTCCGTGCCCTTTTATTATCGTTCCGCCGGCCCGGGAGAAGGGGGGGAGATGGTCCGCCGGGCGGCCCTGGGAGCGAAGATCCGCGGTCTCGACCCCCAGGATATCGGGGATACCACCAGCTCCTCGGTGGCCGGGCAGATCTTCGAGACGCTCTACACCTACGCCTACCTGGAGCGGCCCTACCGCCTGATCCCGCAGCTGGCCGAAGGGATGCCCGAGATCTCCGAGGACGGCTTGAGATACACCATCCAAATCCGGAAGGGGATCTTTTTCGCCGACGACCCGGCCTTCCCCGCGGGGAAGGGCCGGGAACTGACGGCCGCCGACTTCATCCTGGCCTGGAAGCGGATGGCCGACCTCAACAACCGCTCGACCAACTACTCCTCGATCTTCGCCGGCTACGTGGAGGGGCTCGACGGATTCCGCGAATACACCGCCGGGACGGACGAGGTGGACTACGACCTCCCGGTCTCCGGCCTCCGGGCCCCCGCCCCCCACACCCTGGAGATCACCCTGGCCCGGCCCCACAACTTCCTCCTCTACTGGCTGGCCCACCTCCCCACCGCCCCGGTGGCCCGGGAAGTTTTAGATCGATACGGCCGCGACCTTGTCAATCACCCGGTGGGGACCGGGCCCTTCAAACTGGCCGGGAACTTCCGCTCCAATCGGTTCTCGATGGTCAGGAACGAGAATTTCCGGGAGGAATTCTACCCCGACCGGGCCTCCCCGGAACTGGAGAGACTCGGGCTGCTGGCCGACGCCGGCCGGCCGATCCCCTTTATCGACCGGATCGAGTGGACGATCATCGAGGAGTCCCAGCCCTACTGGCTGGCCTTCCTGGCCGGGAAGATCGACTCCGCCGGCATCCCCAAGGACAACTTCTCCCAGGCGATCACCCCCGACCGGGAACTCTCCGAGGCGATGGAAGCCCGGGGGATCAAGCTGATCAAGGCCGAGGACCCCGCGATCTTCTACTACGGTTTCAATATGGACGACCCGGTGGTGGGAAAGAACCGGAAGCTGCGGCTGGCGATGAGCCTGGCCTTCGACCGGGAGACTTACATCGAGACCTTCCTCAACGGGCGGGGGAAGATCCCGGCCGGCCCCATCCCCCCGATGATCCCCGGCTTCCGGCCGGGGAAGGTCAACCCCTATACCCGCTACGACCTGGAAGCGGCCCGGGAGCTCCTCCGGGAGGCGGAAGAGGCCGCCGGCGGCCCGATCCCGACCCTGAAACTGGCGATGCCGGGGACCGATACCACGGTCCGGCAGATGGGGGAGTTCTTCCGGATCCAGATGCGGCGGCTCGGCCTGGAGGTGGAGGTGGATTATATGACCTGGCCGAAGTTCCAGGACGCCGGGAAGACCCGCTCCCACCAGCTCTTCGCCCTCGGCTGGGTGGCCGACTACCCCGACGCCCAGAACTTCCTCCTCCTCTTTTACGGCCCCAACGGCGCCCCCGGCCCCAACACCAGCAACTACCACAACCCCGAATTCGACGGCCTCTACGAAGAAGCGATCGCGATCGCCGACCCGGAAAAACGGATCCCCCTCTACCACCGGATGGAGGATATCGTGATCGAGGACTGCCCCTGGCTCCTGACCACCTACCGGGTGGTCTACGCCCTTTACCACGACCGGCTGAAGAACTACTACCCCCACGACTTCATCTCCGGTACGATGAAATTTCAGAAAGTGGGGTCGGACCCGCGTAATCCGTTGCCGATCAGGGAATAATATATAAAATATCTCCTCTGGAGAGCTTAAACCTTCAATTTTGCCGGGGAAAACGAGCTGCTAAAAGGAAATAGTTTACATCCGGATATGCCGGCTTACTTTATTCGACGGATTATTTACCTGGTTCCGATCCTGATCGGGATCTCGCTGATCACCTTCCTCCTCTTCCGGGTGGTTGGCGGCGACCCGGTGGACCGGGTGGCGGGGCGCTACGCCACCGAGGAGCAGAAGGAGGAACTGCGCCGCCAGCTCGGTTTCGACCGCCCGCTCTGGCCGCCGTTCGGGAAATTGCTGTCCGGGGACCTGGAGGGGTTTTCCCGCAACCAGCTCTTTACCCATCTCTACTCCACCTTCACCTTCCAGTTCGGCCGCTCCGAGCAGTATCGGCGGGGGATCTCCGAGATGATCCGCTCCGGGGCCGTCCCCTCGCTCTCCCTGACCGTCCCCGCCTTCATCATCGGGATTTTCTGCCAGATCACGATCGCGATGCTCTGCGCCTTCCGGCAGGGGAAACTCTTCGACCGGGCGGTGGTCGTCCTCTCGGTCTTCGGGATGTCCGTCCCCTATCTGGCCCTGATCATCTTCGGCCAGGCCTACCTGGCGGGGAGGTGGAAGCTCTTCCCGATCTACGGCTACCCGGAGAGTTTCGGCTTCCCGGTGGTCCGCTACGTCGCCCTCCCGGTCCTCCTCGGGGTGGCGGCCGGCCTGGGGGCGGGGGTCCGGTTTTACCGGACGGTGATCCTCGACGAGACCCGGGCGGATTACGTCCGGACCGCCCGGGCCAAGGGGGT
>JAVCCZ010000233.1 GCA_030765265.1 Candidatus Erginobacter occultus | reverse complement strand
AAGTTCTTCTCCCCCCGGGTGAGCTTCCGGTCGAGGATCCACTCGTCCTCCACCTGCTCGACCGCCAGGATCGGCCGACCGGCGGCCACCTCGCCCAGGACCGGAATCGGGACCCCTCCCCCGTCATTATTTCGTCCGATCCGGGAGGGGGACCAGAGCCCGGCTTCCTGAGCCGCCTCGGCCGCGGGGTCCTGGAGGACCCGGATCCCCCGGGCGGACCGGGAGCGGGAGAGATAGCCCTTGGCCTCCAGGGCCTTAAGATGGTCCTGGACCGTCCCTACCGCCCGCCAGCGGAAGTGCCGCCGGATCTCGTCGATCGTGGGCGGCGCCGTCCCTTTCTCCCGGCAGGCGATGATGAACTCCAGCACCGTCCGCTGCCGTTCGGTCAAATCCCGATTCATAGCTTTCCTCCCTTTCTCCAGCATCCGGGAGGAAAGTACCATATATATTTATGGCAGTCAAGAGAAAATATTTCCGGGGACACAATACTTAATTCCCCGGGATCGTCCGGAGGAACTTGAATTAAATATTGTGTCCCCGGTGGAGGTAGTGGAGGAAGCGCTTGAGGATGTTCTCGCGCTTGAGGGAGGAGGAGAGGTCTTCTTTCCGCCGGGCCTGGAACTGCTCGAGGGCGGCGGCGTTCTTCTCGGCCCGGGCGGCGGCCAGGTCGGCCAGCTTTTCCGGGATCTCGGGCCGCAGCCCGAGCAGCCGGGTGAAGGCGCCCCGGTTGACTTCCAGCAGTTCGGTCTCGCCGGCGGCGGTCACGGTGGCGGTCCGGGGGAAGCCAGTCAGCAGGCTCATCTCCCCGACCAGCCCCCGCGGTCCGATCTCGATCTCCACCGCCGGGACCCCTTCCTCCCCGGCGATCGAGACCTTCAGCTTCCCCCGGACCACGATATAGCAGTTCTCCCCCTCCTCGCCCTGATTGAAGAGGGTCTCGCCGCCGGTGTAGCGGACGAACCGCAGCTCGGGGGCCAGTTTCCCGGCGTCCTCGCGGTCGAGCAGGGGTTTCCCCTCCCGGTCGGCCAAAACCCGGCTCCAGAGCTCGGAAGCGGCCAGCACCCGCCCCCGCCGCTCCAGTTCCCCGTCGTCGGGAGGGAGCTTCCGCTGGCGGTAGACCACGGCCATAAAGTCGTTGAGGAGTTTGTCGCTCATCGGGAAGGGGATCTCGATCCCCCTCCGCTTGAATTCGTACCAGATCATCCGCCCGACGTTGCCGTCGATCGGGACCCGGTCGAAGTAGCGCTTCGACCAGTAGCGGAGCACGTAGTTGATCCCGTAATCCTGATACTCGGTCACGTAGGCGTTCGGCTTCGGGCGGCGCAGGACCTCGGGGACCTGGAGAGCGGCGGACTCCAGGGCGGCGATCACCTCGCCGGGGGCGTCGGAGTAGCTGGCGCCGACGTTGATCTCGTGGCGGCGGACCGGGGTCGGCGTGGAGAGGTTGCGGACCACGGAGGAGGAGACGATGCTGTTGGGGACGACGATGGTATGCCCGCCCAGGGTCCGCAGCCTGGTCTCCCGCCAGTTGGTCGCCACCACCCTCCCCTCGTCATCCCCGACCCGGATCCAGTCGCCGGGGACCATCGAGCGGGTGAGGTGGAGCGACATCCCGCCCAGGAGGTTGCCGAGCACCCCCTGGAGGGCGAAGCCGATCACCGCGGTCAACAGCGCCGTCGAGGCCAGCAGCGGGGAGATATCGATCTGCAGCCCGAAGCGGAGGATGGCGAAGACGGCCGCCAGCAGGTAGAGAAAACGGATGATATTCCTCAGGAGCGCCGGGATGGGGAAGGCCCGGCCCCGGAGGTTATAGACCTGGATGGCGAGGGCCTCGAGGAGATTGAGGAAGAGCAGCGCCGCCCAGAAGGCCAGCCAGCCGGAGAGATAGGCGGCCGGGAGACGGAGCGGACCGAGAGCGGCCGCCCCATAGTAGAGGGGCCGGGTCAGGATCAGGACGGCCAGGGGGAAGGCGATCTTCCCGGCCAGGAAGCGCAGGGCCCGGTCCCAGCCCTTCTCCCCCTCCGATTTCGGACGGCTCCAGCTGCGGACGGGTCCGGTAATCAAAAAGGAGACCAGGACCAGGGCGAGGAAGAAGACAACCTGGAAGATGACCGGGAGGTAGGCGGTCACGGGGTATCCCCTCCGGGGAGCTCGATCGTCATCCCCTCCCGGGCCAGCCGGGCGGCGGGATGGGTCCGGACCAGTTCTTGCTCCGCCGCCGCCAGGGTCCGGTCATCCTTCCCGGGGTCGTGGTGGGTGACCAGGAGTTCTTTCGCCCCGACGAGCCGGGCCGCCTCGGCGGCGTCTTCCCGGGTGCTGTGGCCCCAACCCCGGAATCGGGGGTATTCAGTTTTGCCGTACTGGCCGTCGAAGGCGAGCAGGCCGGGCGGGGCGGGGTCGCCGCCCAGCCGGAGAAAGGCTTTCCGTTCCGTCGGGGTCGATTCACCCCACTCGACGTCGGTGGCGAAGACGAAGGAAGCCCCGGTGGCCGGCTCGTCGAACCGGTAGGCGGTGGAGCCGCCGGGGTGGTGGAGCGGGGCCCAGGTCACCCGCAGCCCCCCGCGGGCGAGGGGGGCGGCGGCGGCGGCGGGCAGGGTGAGAAAGTCGATCCGGGCGGGGATCTTGTCGATCTGGAGCGGCCAGAGTGGGGCGGAAAAGATCCGGGAGATCACGGTCTGCGGGGTCCGGCCCTTCCGGCGGGGGGCGGCGATGGTCAGGGAGGTTCCCTCCCGGTAGAGGGGGGCGAAGGCGGGGAGCCCCATCAGGTGGTCGAGGTGGTAGTGGGTCATCAGGAAGAGCAGCTCCCGGCCGGACCGGCCCGAGGCTTCCAGGTCGCGGCCGAGGTTTCTCAGCCCGGTCCCGGCGTCGACGGCGATCAGCTCCCCCCCCTCCCCTTCGACCAGGATCGAGGTGGTCTCACCGCCGTATTTCGCGAAGTCGGGCTGGGTGACCGGGCTGGTCCCCCGGACGCCGTAAAAGGTGATCTTCATAACGATTACTTCTCGGTCAGGTTCCAGATCCCGTCCCAGCTTGAATCGGGGTCGGCGATCAGCTCCCGGCAGCGCGCGGCGTAGACCCGGGCCGGGGGGTCGTCTTCCAGTTTTTCCAGGATCTCCAGGGCTTCTCTCCAGCTGCCTCTATAACATAACTCCCGCGCACGATCAAACAAATCCCAGCCCGCCGGCGGGTTCTCGCCCCGCTCACCCCAGGGCTGGAAGACGGTGACCGGGGTCTTGCGCCCCACCACCCGGATCTTCCCCAGTTCCCGCCCGGAGAAGGCCCCCCCGGCCACCTCCCAGGTATTTTCGGAGACCATCAGGTAGGTCCCGAAGGCCTTGTTGGCCCCTTCCAGCCGGGAGGCGAGGTTGGCGGCGTCGCCGAGCACCGTGTAGTCGAACCGGTCCCGGGAGCCCATATTCCCGACCACCACCTCCCCGGTATGGACCCCGATCCGCATAAAGAGATCGACCCCGGTCCGGTTCCGGAACTCTTCCCGCCGGGAGGCCAGCTTCCGCTGACAGCGCAGCGCCGTCCGGATCGACCGGACGGCGTGATTCCCCTGGGTCAGGGGGGCGTTCCAGAAGGCAACGATGGCGTCGCCGATGTACTTGTCGAGCGTCCCCCCCTCTTCGAGGATGATATCAGTCATATCGGAGAGAAAGTCGTTGAGCAAGGCGATCAGGGTCGGGGGGTCGAGCTTCTCGGAGAAGGTGGAGAACTTCTGGATGTCTGAGAAGAAGATCGAGAGTTCTTTCCTCTCTCCCCCCAGCTGGAGCTGGGAGGGGTCCTCGATCAGCCGTTCGATCACCGCGGAACTCAAGTAATGCTTGAAGGCCCCCTTGATAAAGGCCTTCTGCCTCCCCTCGACGGCGTAGTTGACGAGGAGCGCCCCGGCCAGTCCGAGGACGACCGCGGTTTGGCCGGCGATGACCGGCCACCAGTACCCGGCCGGGTAGGCGGCGAACCCGACCAGCCAGGGCAGGGGGAGAAAGAGCAGGGCCAGGACCCCGCCCTGCCAGGCCCGGGCGGTCAGGGAGACGGCGGCGGCGGCGAGCAGGGCCAGGGAGAGGATGGAGAGGATCACCGCCGGTGGCGGGCAGCGGCGGAGGAAATCGCCGGCCAGGAGGTTGTCGAGGACGACGGCGTGGATCAGGACCCCGGGGGCGACCGGGCTCAAGGGGGTGGAGCGGAGGTCGAGGAGTCCGGGGGCGGAGAAGCCGAAGAGGACGTAGCAGTCGCGGAAAGTTTCCGGGTCGATCGGCGGCTCTCCCCCCTCCCGGATCAGGAGTTCGGACTGGATCACCCCGGCGGCGCTGAAAGGCTGATAGACGGCGGCGTTCCCCCGGTAGCGGAGCAGCGCCCTCCCCTCCTCGTCGAGGGGGACGGAGATCCCGTCGATCCGGAATCGGTCCCCCGTTACCGCCATCGGAACCCCCCGCTCCAGCCGGGGGGCGAGGTAGGCGGCCGTCCCCAGGGTGGGGACGATTCGGCCGTCGAAGACGGCGAAGAGGGCGGCCCGGCGGAAGATGGCGTCGGGGTCGGGCTCCTCGGTCACCGAGCCGAGGAGGATGGCGTTATCGGCCACCTCCGGGATCGGGAAGGAGGCCCGGGGATAGACCAGGGACCGCGCGCGCTCCCCGGTCAACCATTTTTCCAGGCCGGCAATCTTCAAATTCGGTCCGGAGAACTCCTCCGGCCAGCCGGTCATACCCCCGGTGGTCCGGCTCAGGGCCAGGGCGGCGGCGAAGGGCGGCGACCGGTCGATCGCCTCACCCAGGGCGATGTCCTGGCCGACGCTGTGGCGGTCGGAGGGCTCGGTGTAGAGGACGTCGAAGGCGACCGCCCTCGCCCCGCCCCGGCGGCAGAAGTCGATCAGGGGTCCGTAAACTTCCCGCGGCCAGGGCCAGGAGAGGCCGAGTTCGTTCTTCCCCCAGTCGAGGCTGGCCTGGTCGAGGAGGATCAGCTTGATCCGGGAGGTTTCAGGACCCGGGCGG
The DNA here is from genome assembly GCA_030765265.1 of Candidatus Erginobacter occultus. GTDB lineage: Bacteria > Auribacterota > Erginobacteria > Erginobacterales > Erginobacteraceae > Erginobacter > Erginobacter occultus. The sequence goes on along the minus strand of JAVCCZ010000233.1, from coordinate 6,288 downwards.
GCGAAATAACGGACCCGCCAGGACCAGGCGGCGGCCTCCCAGCGGTCGAAGATTCCGAACCACCAGCCCGCCAGCGCCAGCACCCCGGCGAAGATACCGATCACTCCGCCCCGGAGGAGTTTCTTCCCCGTCGCACTCTTGGATAGGCCTCTCCCCATTCCCTATTCCCTATTCCCCATTCCCTATACCCCCTTCAGGTTTCTCTCGAACCTTTCCTGGCGGGCCGGGGGCGGGGCGGGCGGGGTGTGGCGGCCGATCTCCTTCTCGATATCCCCGATCCGGTCTTCGGGGTCGGGGTGGGTCTTGGCGAAGTCGAGCCCGCCGGGCTTGAGGTCCTTCTTCATCTCTTTGAGCATCGAGACCAGCCCCTGGGGGTCGTAGCCGACCCGCTTCATTATCGTCACCGCCGATTGGTCGGCTTCCCGCTCGGCCGAGCGGGCGTAGCCGCTGTTCATCATCGTCGAGGTGATGTCGCCGATCGAGCCCTCAAAGACCTCGGTCAGTTCGGCCAGCTCCTTCCCCCCGAAGCTCTTCGCCCCCTCGGCGGCGAGGATGGTGAGGGCCGAGGTGAGTCGTCCGGACTTGATCGCCCTCAGGCCGTGGAGGTTCTGGACGTGGCCGACCTCGTGGGCCAGCACCGCCGCCAGGTCATCCTCGGTCCGGCAGAGGCGGATCATCCCTCGGGAGATGAAGATGAAACCGCCGGGGGCGGCAAAGGCGTTGATCTCGTCGGAGTCGAGAAGCAGGAAGTGGTAGCCGCCGAAAGTCTCCGGCTTATCCGAGGCCTGGGCCATCGTCTGCCCGAGGAGGTTGAGATAACGGTTGGCCTCCGGGTTGTCGTAAGGCTGATAGGTATTGAGGACCGTGGCCGAGACCGCCCGGCCGATGTAGTATTCCTGCTCCGGCGTGATGTCGGCAAAGGTCTTGGCGACCGCCTTGGAGGCCCGGCCCAGCGACTCGGCCTGTTCCTCGGTCATCACCCCGGTGGCCTGGCCGACCTGTCCGCCGATATCGCCCAGCGACTCGATCGCCTTGCAGCCGGAGAGAAAGAGAAGCAATCCCAGGAAGCCGCCGCCGGCCGCCGCCGCGATTGACCGCCGCCGCTTCACCGGACACCTCCCGAGGGCGGGTTCACCTGCCCCATCTTGAGAAACCCGACCATCTGTTCCGGGGAGACGATGAATTCCTCCATCCGATCGACCCAGGTGAAGTCGATCTCCCGGTTCTGGGCCCGGTACTCCTCCTCGATCTGGGCGTTGAACCCCTTCCCGGCCAGGGCCAGCTCTTCGCTGGAGGCCCCGGTCTCCACCTCTCCCGTCCCGGCGGTGAGGACGATCTCGTCGTCGGTCAAGGCGGAGACGTGGATCCAGCCTTCCCGCCCGGAGGCGGCCTGTCCCAGTCTCCACTCCCCCTGTTCCCGGAGAATCCGGAGCTGGTCGCCGTAAGCGACTTCGGCGACGATCTTGCCGAGGAACGAGGGCTGCTCCCGCAGCTTCCCGCTCCGAACCTGGACGTTGAGCGTATCGGCCCGGGCCGGGACCGCCGGGGCGAAGAGGACGGCGGCCAGGGCGAACGCGAAGACCACTTTTTTCATAGTTTGACTCCTGGTTGGATGTCTCGCCGCAAGAGAAGCGGCTGGATACACTAACCCTTTATCCAGACATTTAGACGGGATCCGGACAGAATTATTCAGTTTCGCCTGACGGTGCCGTTACTCCCAGTTCCCGCTCCAGCTCGAAGAACAGGGCTAAGACATCCTCCCGGATATTTTCTTCCGGGCAGTCTTCCACCGCCGCCAGGGCCGATCCGATCATCCCCAGGGCGGCGACCGTCTCCCCCCGGGCGGCCCGGGAACGGGCGGCCCGGTAGAAGCGTTCTCCGGCCGGGCAGGATTCGCCCGCCTCCCAATAGGCGCTGCCCGCCCGCTCCCGGGCCCGGGTCATCCCCCGGTAACGGCCCGCCGCGAAGAGCAGTTCCGCCGCGCGGTCGAAGAGTCGGGCGGCCCTGGTAAAGTCTTTCTGGAGGAATAACAGCTCGCCGGAGAGCGAGGCATACTCGGCTTGAAGCAGATCGTTCTCCAGCTTCCGGACCGGCTTTTGGAGATCCTCGAGGATGTTTCGGGCGGTCTCCGGATCGTTGGCGGCCAGCTTGGTCCGAGCCTGGAGCAGCCGGAACTGGAGGCGGATCTCCGGTTCGAGATCCTTTTCCCCTCCGGCCAGGCCTTCCGCGATGACCTCCCCGGCTTCGGCGGGCCGATCCCGGAGAAGGGCAACCCGGCCCTGGAGGATCAGGAGGTCGGGGGGGACCCCGGGACCCCGGGCGAACGCCCGCCGGGCTTCCCGGAGCAGCTCGGCCGCCGGTGCGGTCTCTCCCAGTTCCAGGCAGGCAGCGGCCAGGTTATAGCTGACGGTCCCGATTTCGGCCGGGTCGTCGATCAGCCAGGCCCGCTGCCGGGCCATCCGGTAGAGCCGGGCGGCCAGCTTGTAGTCGCCCCGCTCGAAGGCCGCCCGCCCCGAACGGGAGAGGCTGGAAAGTTCCGGATCGACCGGCCGTGCCGGCCGGGAGGAGGCGCAGGCGGCCAGGAAGAGCAAGCCCGCCGGGATGACTGCCTGGAGATATTTACCCGTTTTCACGTTTCCCGCCCGGTTCAATACCCGCCGACCTCCGCCGCCGGGATCCGGCTGCTCTCTTCGCCCTGGTCGACGTAGCCCCGGATCAGCCAGTGGCTCTGGAGGGCCTCGATCAGTCGTTGCGATTCCCGGAGCATCTCCCGCGACTGGAGGACCAGCCCCGGGATATCCTCAACCTCTCCGGCCGCGGTCTCGGCCATCGGGGGCAAGTTGGCCGCCGCCGCCGCCGCGTCCCGGCTGATCTCTTCCAGCCGGGTGACGATCTTCTTTACCTGCCCGGCCATCTCCGGGTCGCGGAGCACCGCCCCCGCCGCGCCCTCGCCCTCGGCCAGACCGGAAGTGAGCACGTTAAGGTTGCCGAGCAGTTCCTCGGCCTCGTCTGCCACCGGGAGGAGCGCTTCCTGGAAGTTCTCCAGCGCGATCTCCAGGTACTCGGTGATCTCGGTATCCTTCTCGCAGACCAGCGAGGATTCGGCCTCGAGCAGCGCGCCCTTCCCCCGGGTGATCTCGATGAAGGAATCGCCGGCGACGACGAATTTTTTCTTCACGATCGCTTTCGAGTCCTCCCGGATAAAGCGGTAGAAATCCCCCTTGACCGCGATCCGGCCGGTGATGTCGCCGTCGGGATCGACGGAGATCTTCTCCACCGCCCCGACCACCGCCCCCAGGATCACCACCTGGGAGTTCTCCTGGAGCCCCAGGGAACCTTCGGAGGGGAACTCCAGGTTGTAGCGGTGAGTGGTGACGAACCACTGCTGGGCCTGCCCGGCCAAATAAACCCCGACCAGGAGGGCGGCCACGACCAGGATCACGAAGGTCCCGACAATCTGATTGACGTAACGAAATTTGAACTTCTGCATCCTCGTTCCGCTCCCGAGATATTTTCCTCAGACCTCTTTTAGCCGCGGGCCCTGAATCCGGTATCTTTTCAGGGGGGACAGCCCGGCCCCGGAGAGATCGGGGAAATCCCCGCTGATCCAGAGCACCGCCGCCCCCCGCAGCAGGGCTTCGGCGATCCCCGTCATCAGGCAACGGAGCAACTCACTATACGCGTCCCGCAGCGGTTCTGCCAGTATAATCAGTTCCGGTTCGCCGAGAAATGCCCGGGTCCATTCCGCCCGCCTGAGGATCGTTCTCGGGCAGAGGGCGGGCCGTTCGGTCGGCAATTCGGCCAGCCCGAATTTCTTCCCCAGTGCCACCGCCCGTTCCCGGATCTCCGCCGGGTCGAGGTTGCTGTGATGGCGCAGCGGCAGGGTAATATTCTCGTCGACGTTCAAGTTGCTCACCCACCCGCCCCGCCGGAAGACCCGCCCGATCCGGCCCCGGGCGGCGGCGGCATCCGCCGGCGGACGTTCGCTCCAGCTCTTTCCCCGGAATAATACCTCTCCGGATACCGGGTCGATCAGCCCCTGGGCGACCTCGGCCAACGGGGTCGGGCCCTGGCCACGCTCGACCGCGACCAGGGCCAGTTCCCCGCTCTCCAGCCTCAGATCGGCCTCCTCGAGCCCGAACTCGTAAGGTTCCGGCACCACCACCGTCGCCTGCCGGAATTCCAGTATCGCCTTGTTCGCCATAATTAACCACTAATTGGGTAGATTAATCCCCCCTACCCCGCCCCCTTTTTGAAACCACGAATCCTCACCAATCTCCACGAACAGGAACATAATCGCTATCGCTATCGGGATCGAAAGCCGTCCTCACTGCTCACTGCTCGCCGCGGATTATCTTGTCTGCCGCCGATTCCTGAAACTTCGAACTTTGAACTTTAGGCACTTTTAACTTCCTCCACCCATTCCCTAAAGATACGTGAAGACGGAGATGATCACCGAGGTGAGAAAGAGCGCGGTCACCGAGCGGACCACGGCCCGGGTGGCGGCCTGGGGGACCTCGGTGATCGCCCGGCTCACCCCCAGCCCTTCCACCGAACAGATCACGCCGGTCAGCAGTCCGGGGATCAGGGTCTTGGCCAGGAGGTTGAAGATATCCTCCGGGGTGATCGCCCCGAAGACCGAGCGGGCGAAGAAACGCCAGTTCCCGGTGCCGACCCCGAGCACGACGCCGCTCAGGTAGCCGCTGCCGAAAGAGACCGTGATGAAGAGGATGGTCAGGCAGAAGACGGAGATCATCACCCCGAGGACCCGGGGAACGACCAGGTAGATGAAGGGGTCGAGCCCCAGGCTATCCAGCACCCGGACCTCGCCGGAGACGTTCATATTCCCCAGTTCGGTGGCGATCGCCGTCCCCGAACGGCCGATGACCACGAAGTTGACCAGGAGGGGGCCGATCTCCCGGATGATCACCATTACCAAAACCGGGCCCAAGAGCGCCGCCTGGCCGGCCCGGACCAGCCAGACCTGGGCCTGGACCACCACCGCGATCCCGATCAGGAAGGCGAGGAGGGAGACGAAGCGGACCGCTTCAAAGCCGGTGAAGAGGACCTGGCGGGCGAGGACGTTGCGGACCGTCGACCGAAAGGTTCCCCGCTTGAAGCAGACCGCCACCACCGCCGCGGTGACGGCGGTCAGATGGCGGAGGAACTGCCAGCGGGCGACAAGGTATCTGCCCGGAAGAGCGATAATGTTCATCCTGGTCCCCGGTTTATTCCCAATTCGCCCGGCAAATTATCTCGCCTCAGCGGCGAATTTGTGTAGAATGAAAAATTCCGCGGGGCGTAGCGCAGTCCGGTCCAGCGCGCCTGCTTTGGGAGCAGGAGGTCGGGAGTTCGAATCTCCCCGCCCCGATTATTCCCGCGAGGTCCCGGTCTGGCGGCCCTTCTCGTCGTAGTAGTAGGTGGTGCCGCCCCGGGTCTCCTTCCTCCCCTGGACCCGGCCGTCCGGACCGTAAAAGTAAGTGGTATTCCCGCGCTTTTCCACCCGGCCCATCGGCTTGCCCTGCTTATCATAAAGATGGGTGGTGTCGCCGGAGACCTGGGTCCTCCCGATCTGTTCACCGGCCGGTCCGAAAAGAGTGGTGGTACTCCCCGACTCTTCCACCCGGCCGGTGGCCCGGCCGTCAGAGCCGTAAATGACGGACCCGCTCCCGGTCTCCTGGACCCGCCCGGACTCCCGCCCGGTCTGGTCGTAAACCCGGGTGGTCCCAGACTGCTCCTGGGTCCGACCAATCGGCCGGCCGTCGGGTCCGTAAAGAATAGTGCTCCCTTCGGTGGTCTGGGCCCGCCCGGCCGGGCGGCCGTCTTGCTGGTAGGTGGCCACCCCCGGCTGGACCGGGTCTTTCTCCAGGGCGGCCTCTCCCACCCCGTAAAGAAGCTGCTGCTGGTCGGTCGGCGGGGCCTGGCGACTCTGGGACTCGGCCTCGAAAAGGAGGTCGGGCCGGACCGGCTGCCCGGCGCCCTCGGCCCCGATCCCGTAGAGCATCCGCTCCCGGGCCGCCTGGCCGGCCGCCTCCTGGGATTGCTCGGCCTGGCGCGCTTCTTCGGTGGGAGTCCGCACCGGGACCAGCCCCCGTTCCGGAAACGCCGTTGCCGCCGGCACCGGCTCCGACTGCCCGAAACCGAGCCCGGGGATCAGCCAGCAAACCGCGGCCGCGATGAGTAAACACTTTTTCATTTTCCACTCCTTGGTAATTTTTTCGAAACACTTTGCCAGATTAACACGTTATCTTATTAATTTAGACCCCTCCGGGGCGAATTAATTCATTT
>JAVCCZ010000093.1 GCA_030765265.1 Candidatus Erginobacter occultus | reverse complement strand
CGCTGGATCCTGGCTAACGAGAACCTGGCCCCCGGAGATATCGTCTATGTCGAGAGCGGCGATTATCCGCTGGCCACGCCGCTCGAATTCTCCTCCGGAGATGAAGGTGACGAAGATGACCCGATCTCGATCATCGGGGTCGACGGGGAAGTCCTTCTCAACGGGGGCGGGATGGAAAACTGCCTGGTAATCAGCGGAGATTATCTGCGGATCGAAAACTTCTCCTTCACCAACGCCAACGGAAGCGGAGTTTTGATCACCGGGAACCACGATACAGTTCAGGACGGCCGCAGCTTCAGCAATGGCGGAGACGGGATCGAGGTCACCGGGGACTACGCGACCATCCGGAATATGCTGGTTTACGGAAACGGAGAGGCGGGGGTTCATCTCTTTACCTCCCATCACTCCATCCTGAAGAATAATACCTGCTCCGGCAACGGGACCCGGGAAGTGTTTTTGGAAGACGAACCGGTCAACGCCCTCCACCCGGAACGCCCGGTCGGGTCGACTTACGCCCGGCTGCGCAACAACATCCTTGACGCCGCCGGCCCGGGAAGGTTCGCGATCTTTCTCGATGAGTTCAGCCAGACAGAGTTCAGTTCCGATTATAACCTTTTTTACACAAGCGGCGGCGCGGCGGCGGGCTACTGGAACTCGGCCACTCAAACCACATTCTCCGATTGGACCGGTTCCAGCGGGCAGGATTTTAACAGCATCGCCGGCGACCCGCTCTATGTCGGGGGAGGCAATTACCGACTTCAGTCCACCCGGGGCTCCTACAAGGGGGGGGTATGGTCGGCCGACACCAACAACTCGCCGGGACTCGACCGGGGAGATCCGGCGGACATCTCCTTCTATGAGTCGGCCCCCCACGGTGACAGGGTCAACCTGGGAGCTTACGGCAACTCTATCGAAGCATCCTGGGCGATCGGCTCCACCTTCGGAACCAATTATTATGTCAACGACTCCTCCCCCGACTGGGATTACTACTGTACCACCGGAGGACTCCCCTGGCCGGTCCATAACGGACTGAGCCCGGATTCCCCGCTTGACTCGATCCAGGCGGTTATCGACGCTTACTCGCTCTGGCCCGGGGATACCGTCTATGTCGATACCGGCCTGTATCTTCTGGACGGGCCGCTCTCCTTTCCCCGGTCCGGTGAAGATGCCAACCCGATCACGGTCGCCGGTTCGCCCCGGGGGACATTCCTCGATGGACGTGGAACAATTGCCCGCGGTTTCGATCTTACCTCTAACCGGCATATCACCCTCGCCAATGTAACCCTGATCAACGCCCGGGAATACGGCATTTACGCCGACTCCGCATATTTCCTCAAGCTGGCTCAGACCGGGGCCCGGGGCGCCAACATCGACGGATATTTCATCTATCGCAGCGCATCCATCCGACTGGATGGTTGCGCCAGCTCGTACCACGGCCGCCACGGTTTTTATATGCCGCTCCTCAGCAATCAAACGGCAAACCTGTCCGGTTGCCGGGCCGAAAACAACGCCGGTAATGGTATTTATCTCTTCCGGTGCCTCAATTCCACAGTGGCCGATTGCAGCTCCCGAAACAATTTCGGGAAAGGATTTGCCCTGGAAAACCTTTATGGAACCACGACCATCACCGATAACCAGGCCATCGGCAACCTGAACCGGGGTTTTTCCGTTGAAGCCGCTTCTTCTTCAATTACTACCCTGCTGGACGGCAATTTCGCCCAGGGCAATGGCGAAGAAGGTATTTATATCGCCTCGCCCAACGATTCCCGGATAACCGGCAACAGAGCGACGGGAAACACCAAACAAGGATTCCGTATCTATGCTTCCCTGAACACGCAAATTCTTGATAACGTCAGTTATCTTAACCAGAATTTCGGTTTCCAGATCGAACGCTCCGGCGGTTCTTTCCTGCTAAATAACACCAGTTATAAAAATGGCGGAGAGATCAAACTGGTTGCCGATATCAGCAATACCGACCTCACGATCCGAGATAATACCTTGTGGGCCTCGGGGGCGGGGAATTACGCTCTCCGGTTCGGGGTTGGCGACCCGGCGACATTGGATTGGAAGTCAAATTATAACTGTATCTACGTAACCGCCGGCGCCTATACCGGCTGGCTTTCGGGCCCCGGAGCGGCCGGAAGGGATTTCCCCACACTCTCTGACTGGCACATTATCAGCGCTCTCGACGGCGACAGTATTGCCTACGACCCGGTTTTCGTCGACCCCGGGAACGGGGACTTCCATCCGCAAAGCCCCCTGGGAAGTTACCACAACGGTTACTGGACAACCGATCCTAATGCCAGCCCGGCCCTCAACCAGGGTCAGATTTACTTAGCCACCTCCGCTTTAACCGCGGATATCTTTCCCGCTTCCCCATATATCGACCTCGACGATGGGACTGACTTCACCGCCACGACCGGCCGGGTCGAGATCAATGGCAATATCATCAGCTATACCGGGAAGACCGGCAACCGGTTGACCGGGGTCGGGGGGATATCAACCACCCACCTGTCCGGCAGTCCGGTCTTTCAACCGGTCGGCTCCGATTATACCCGGGAACCGGGACCCAACGGAGAGAGGATCGACATCGGGTCCGCCGGGGGGACTCAGAAGGCTTCCCTGGCCCTGATAAAGACCCTGCCCATTTTACGGCCCCTG
>JAVCCZ010000202.1 GCA_030765265.1 Candidatus Erginobacter occultus | reverse complement strand
GTTCCGGGTTTTCGATATTCGCCGCCAGGTGGATCACGGTTTCGTCCCGGGTAGTGGATTCGACCGGGGGCAGCGGCGGTGAGACCACCGGTATCTCCAGGCTTTTCCGGAGGGCCTGATATTCCTTTCGCGTGGCTGCTGTCGGCCGCAGGATTACCTTTCCGTTGTAACCATCGACGATCACCCGGTCGCCGTCCCGGGCCGCCCGGCGCAAGCCCGGGACCGCGGCAACGGCGGGGATGGAGAAGCCCTTGAGGAGGATCGCCGCGTGGGAGGCGAGGAGGCGGCTTTCGGTGGCGAATCCCCGGGCGCAGTACCTCCGGGCCTGGACCGCGGTGGAAGGATAAAGGTTGCCGGTGAAGATTACGGTCGCTTCCTTGGGGCAGCTCAGCCCCCGTTTATATTCGGTCGGGGAACCGGTCAGGGCTTGGAGGATGTTGCCGGCCAGGTCGCGGATATCTTCCGCCCGGGCCTGGAAATAGGGGTCCCGGGTCACCTCGAGCCGGCTGATCATCGACCCCGCTTCCTCGGAGATGGCCCACTCGGCGTTCTCCCCCCGGGCGGCAATCCTTTCGGTGATGGCATCGTGGAAGTGCCGGTCGTCGAGGATCGCCCGGTGAACTTTGAGGATTTGGGTCGCGCTCAGCCAGGAGGCGGAATGGGCTTCCTTGACGTGTTGATCAAGATGGGATCCGACCATCTTCACGGCCCGCCGGTAGCGTTTTTGCTCCCGCTCCACCTGGCTGGGGGGGAGGGAGATCCTGACCACAGGCAGCTCGCGGTCGAGGATCTGCGCCTTGCCGAAGCCGATTCCGGGACAGATGGTGACGCCGGATAACTTACTTTCCTTTCTCTTCTGTTCCGTCATAACAATTTATCAAGCAAATTACGTGCCGGTTGGTTTGGCAAAAGCGCCGAGCTGTAACCGGCTTGACTACAGCATCTTGTTGCCGGGGACGGGAGTGAGCCTAACCGGTATGGTTGCAGATATGCTGCTCAAGCCTTCGGCCAAGTAGCGGTATCGCAACTATGGCTGCCCGTTCCGGGAAAGCCGACCACAAAGCGCTTTTTCCATAATATTCTGCCGGCCAGTAAATAACAATCTATTTTCCAATCCGGAGTCCGGACGGCACGGGTAATGCTTAATAATCAAGTGGCCGGAAAGATCCGGCACGTGAGTGATTGAAAGCAGTCAAACCCCGAATCGGGGAAGGAGGTGAGTCAGATGCCCAGAGGAGATGGAAGCGGACCCGCCGGAATGGGACCGATGACCGGAAGGGCGGTCGGCTTCTGCGCCGGTTACCCGAGCCCCGGTTTTGTCAACCCCTACGGAGGAAGGTATTCCTATGGCGGTTACTCCCCGTACGGGTGGTAAACGCCTTCCCCGATAACAGCGGGGGAATAGATCACGGAGCCGGGTTTTCGGACCCGGCTCCGTGATTAATTTAACCGGTTGGTCAAAAGCTGATTCCCTTCTTCCCCAAGCTTATAATCCGGTTCACTTCCCGTCCGGGCGGGCGGGAAGAGTCTTGATCTCGAATTCCGGGGGGTTGACGATGTGGCGCTTGACGGTGCATAAATTCATCGCCCGGACGATGGCCCGGCAAAATTTTTCCGGGAAGTCCCTCGGCAGGGTGAGTTCCAGGGTCATTTCTGTATAGCGCTTCAGCTTCTGGTCGCGCCGGCAGATCATCCGCAAGCCCATCCCCTCGGTGGCGATATCCCGGGCGGAGCAGAACTCCAGGGCGTAGATCCCGGCGCAGGCGGCGATCGAGGCCAGGAAATGATCGAACGGTTCCGGGGCGGAACCCTCCCCCCCGTTTTCCCGGGATTGGTCGGTTTTCACGATCGTTTCGCCGATCTCCACGTCCACTTTCTTCCCGCCGGCGAATTTAACGGCTATTACTTTGTTCACGATGTCTCTCCTTGAAGATAGTTATCGATTCCCCCGGCTGCGATCTTGGCGTTGGCGATGGCGTGGACGGCGTCCAGGCAGGTGATGACGATATCCCGGCCGGCAAATACGCCGGCCAGGGAAGTCATCTTCTCTTCGTCCAATTATTGCTAAGAAATTGCTTTTCGCGTTTCCGCCGCGATCATCCTTTTTCTGGATGATGAGGGAGCTTAATGGCTTGAATTATGGTTGAAACGCCCGAAAAAAGGCAAGCGCAAAGTGTGGACGGTCAGGGAACACACTTGTACATCGTTTACCCCCTGGTCCCGCCGCCGCTGCCAGGGGATCAGTCTGGCGCACGGGGGGAGAGGGAGGGGGGATACGCGAGTCGCTGATGTCCAACGAAACCGCGGCCATCATCCTTACACTGCTGATGCTGGTGGTGGTGATCGGAGCGGTGGAGGTCAACCGCCGCTGAAGTCCGGCGGCCTTGGATAGTTTTCGCGGGACGGGGCTATCCCAGGTCCCCTGATTTTCCGTCCGTACGCTTCCGCCCTCAGGGCGTGGGGGTGGGAGTCGCGGTGGAAGGAATCGGGGTTTTGGTCGATAGAGGTGTCGGCGTGGCAGTCGGGGTAGAACTTGGCGTGGCCGTTGCGGTGAAGGTTGGCCCCGGGGTGGCGGTCGGCGGGACAGTCGGGGTGATGGTTTTTACAGGGGACGGCGTGGCATTCGGGGTAGCGGTTGGCACTGGGCTCGGAGTGGCAGTCGGGGTAAAGGTCGGCTCAGGGCTCGGCGTGGCAGTCGGGGTAGCGGTCGGCACCGGAGTAGGGGTAGCGGGCGGCGTGGGGGTAATCGGGCGGGGGACCCGGCCGCTCAAGGGAATGTCACCCTTTCTCCCGAAATAAATCCTGCTCCGCCACTGCCGGGCCCAGAGACCGGAGCTTTCCCGAAAGACGGCGGCTATTGCTCTGGGACCGTCGTAGGGGGCGGGACGGGGCTGGTCGGAAGCAGCACCGTAGTAGAAACGGCTCAGGCCCCTGGCCGCCCAGAGCCCGGTGGCAGGCCGGAAGACGCCGGCCACGTCAGTAGTTCCCTCTCCCCCGTAACCAGCGGGCGCCGGCCGATCACCGGCCTGGCCGAAGTAGAACCTGGTCAGGCCGCGGAACGCCCACAACCCGTTGGCCGGCCGGAAGACGCCGATAGACTTGACCCGGTCGCCGGCGTAATAACCGGGAACCGGGATATCACCTGTGGTACCGAAGTACGCCCTTGCCCCCCCGCGGACCGCCCAGAGACCGGTATCTTGCCGATAAACAGCCGGTTCACAAAAACCATCTCCATTGTAATCACCGGGGATGGGAAGGTCCCCGGACCTGCCGAAGTAAACCCGGGTTAGGCTCCGAACCGCCCAGAGGCCAGTGCTTCCCCGGAAGACGGCGAAATCGGTGGTCCCGTCATTATCGTAATCCCCGGCGGCCGGCAGATCGGAGCATGAACCAAAATATACCCGGGTCACCCCCCGGACCGCCCAGAGCCCGGAAGCGGGCCGGAAGACGGCGATATCGGCCCGGCCGTTTCCGTTGTAATCCCCGGAGTCAAGCAAGCTCAAAAGTTGCACTGGGGTGGGGGTGGGACTGGGTGCCCGAGTCGGAGTGGGGGTGGGAGTCCGGCTGGGGGGAGGGGCAAGGGTGTAAAAAAAGGCGTCGGCGATCACCTGAGCACCCTTCTGATTGGGATGGAGATTGTCGTAAGAGATCAAAAGATTTGGCCAATTGCCGTAATTGAGAAAAGCCTGCCAGGGGTTGGCGAACAGACATTTTTTGCTTTTGGCCACGTTATAAATTTTTGTATTTAGATCGGCCTGCCAACTATACCGCTCCTCCTTGGGTATGATGGTCGCCAGGACCGGCGCGCAATCCCGGCCCCGCGCCCGGTCGACCATCCCGGCCAGGTTGTTGCTGGCCGTGGAGGTGGAATCGGGGAAATCGTTGGTACCCCCCATAATCAGGATCCGCGAGGCGCTGGACCTGCGGCTCAATACCGAGTTGATGATGCTTAACATCTCTCCGGTGTCATATCCTCCGTAACCTTCGTTGTAGATGGTGAATGTTCCCCCGTAGGCATTCTGCAGCATCGTCTTGAGATAGGGAATGTAGGAATAATAGGCGGGATAACCTCCAGAGCCGTCCCAGCCGGCCGTAATACTGTCCCCGAACCCGATATATACCCGGTTGAGGGATGAGGGTTTATCCTGACCGCCGGGGTGCGCCTTGCTCGGTTCGGAGAGGATTCCGGTTCTCCGGGCCCGGGTCTGGCCGTCACCATCCCTCTCCACCACCCATCCAGACGGGGGTTCACCGATGGCGTGGCCGCGGCGGGGAACCGCTTCCGGCCGGCCCCAGAAGTCAACTATCGCCAAACGGAGCTCGCCGTCTTCCGCCCAGGAACACTCCCAGTCCCCTCCTTCGAGCTCGACGACCGAGGGCTTGACCTGGTCAGCACCCTCTGCCCGGGGGACGGTCCGCTCCGGCAACCAGTACCGATCATCCAGGAGACTATAAAAGACCCGGTAATAGACCCCGTCCCACCCCTGCCAGACCAGGATCGCCCGTCCGGCGGAGGCGACCGCCAGGGCGGGATAAACCACGGGTGAGACGCCGGCGGAACTGACCGGCTCGGCGGGGCCGAAGCCATCCCCTTTCCAGCGGGAGCAGTAGATCCGGGAAAGGTCGTCCCTCTCCCCGGACCAGGCTGCCAGGAGCGTTCCGTCCGGCCCGAAGGCGAGGACCGGGGTCATCTCCCAGTCATCCCCGCCGGCCGTCACCCGCCGGGGCTCGGTCCAGCTCCCAACCCGGCTGTGGCTGAAATAAATCTTCGGCTTTTCCGAGTCCTCGGTGGCGACCCAGGCTACCCAGAGTTCTCCGGCGGGACTGACGGCCAGGGCCGGTCGGAAATTTCCGTCAAACCTCCCGGCCGGGAGAAATGCCGTCTCCTCCCAGGCCCCATCGCGGTAAACCCCCAGAACTATCTCAGGGGCACTCTGGTCCCAGCCCTCCCCGATTGAATATAATTCCTGGGAATAAACGGCCGGGGAAAGGAACTGAAGGATCAGCAGAATTGCCAAACCGACTCTCTTCATATTTCCGTACAACTCAGCAGCTGGAGGAGGAATTGATAAGACATTGCTTTCCGCGTTTCCCCCGCGATCATCTTTTTCTGGATGATGAGGGAGCTTCATATCTTGCATTATGGTTGAAACACCCGAAAATAGGCAAGCTCAAAGTGCGGACGGTCGGCTCAGGGCTTGTTGATCGTGCCCAACCGCGACGGGGAGGTAAGGCCAATAGCCATATTGCGTCGAAGGTTGGTCTCTTGACGAGGAATCCAGCTATCGTGCAGATCAGCAACCTGACAGGCTCTTCAATTATTGAACGGCTGATGATCTTGACGAGGAATTCGGCTATCGTGCAGATCAGCAACCTGACAGGCTCTTCAATTATTGAACGGCTGATGATCTTGACGAGGAATTCGGCTATTACGCAGTTCAGCAGGCCGAAATTGTGCGACAGTGCGGGCCTGCCTGATGAGTTTAGGTTATCGCGCAATTTATCGCGCAGTTCTTGCGCGATAGCTGAGGTCGTGGGAAGAGCAAGCTCAAAACTGACCCAATTTCGAAGATCAGCCCTTGCCAGCAGCTGGAGCGGCCCGCAGATCCTGTCATAAAAGTGGTGAATTTCGCACCACTTTCGATTCGGACATTCCGGACTGTCCCCGGCTGCCCAACTATCCCTTCGGCCCAAGAGGAATCGGGCTGGCGGGGTGGTCTTCTTCAAGAGATGAGGTGCTCTCCGGGGGCTGGTTTGTAGCTTGAGGTGGTTTTGGGGACGGGGCAGCGGCTGGTTTCTCCTTCTTCCTTTTCGCCCGGATAAATTCGGCGATGGGTTGGTCTTCTATCATCAGGTCTTCCAGGACGCCGTAGCCGTTTTTCAGGCGGACGGTTACGGAGGCGGTTCTTTTTTCCTCACGACTTCCGGTCAGGTATGCTTTCTCGGCGGCCGGGGCGAGGTCCTCTTTCAGGTAGAAGCGCCGGAAGGGAAATTTCAGACGGATTTGTCCCTTGTCGCGGTTTCGATAACTCACTTTGATCCTGAGGTAATTGCCTTCCGCCGGTTGGTCTTTCCTCAGCTCATCGATCCGGGCAAAACCGGCTTCGTCTTCCCGGAAGACGGCGTAAACCTCATCTCCCCACTGCAAATCCGGGCCGAGTTCGGCCGGGACGGTTTCTTCTTCAAAATCGAGGGCTATGTAGCGGCCGCGGAAGGCGTCGTAGGGGTCGACCGGGGTGGTGCGGAGACGGATTTGTGTTCCGGTCCGGAGGATATCCTCCCATTTTATGATCCGGGCGGCGCAGACTCCGATCTGGAGGATTGCCAGGGCGGCGAAGGCGATAAATATCCAGGTCTTTTTCATTTCCGCCGGTCGGTTGCTTTTTTCTGGAGAAGGATGAAATTGGCCAGGAGGAACCCGATCCCGGTGACGATGAAGGCCACTCCCCGAACGGTAAAACCGAGATCGCTGTCGAAAAATCGGACCACGATCAGCAGGCAGAGAATTACCAGGCCAAGGTTGGTCAGTCCGATGTTCCGCTCCTTGATCCCGTGGAGAAGGTTGGCCAGGCCCAGGATAAAGATGTAGGCGGTAAACAGGACGATGTTGATCGGGATCATCCGCTCGGAGGTGGCCCGGGCCATAATGGTGGCCGCTAGGGCCAGCAGCGGCATCACGCCCAGCAGGCTGCCGGAACTCTTGAACCGGGACCGGCAGAGCAAGAGCAGGGCGACGACTCCGGCCGGGAGGATCAGGGCCGGGATTATTTCCGGCTGGAGCAACGGCCGGTTATGCCGGATGATTTCTTTCCAGGGGCCCCTGAAGGAGGCGGAAAAGGCCAGGAACAGTATCCCGGTGCCCCCGATCGCGCGGAGAGGCTGGAGGAAGACACGTGGGGGAGCGTCCGCGAACCAGATCCGCCCCGTCAGGTAGGTGATGGCAAAGAGCGAGCTGAAGATCACTATCCAGTAATCCGCCAGCGATTTTTCCAGGATGATCCCGGTGCCGATGATCAGGCAGATGGTGAAGACGGCTCGGAGCAAGACCGGGGCCGTCCGGTAGGTGTCTTTATGGCTGATTTTCCAGATCCGGGGAAGGGGGAGGGCGATCAGGAGCCAGAAGAATGTCGGGTGACCGCCGGAACTCTGGGCCATCCCGGCCCAGATGGTGATGCCGATCAGGTAGAGGGGGATGATTGTTCCGCTGCCGACCAGATAGACGATCGGAATGGAGAGAAGCATCCAGGAGAGGGTGAAGGTGTCGGGATCGGAGGAGATGTGGTAGGTCTGGGAGATCAGGGCCAGGGAAGAGCCGATCGCCAGCATCCAGAAGATCGAGATGCCTTCCTTCCACCCCCGGGAGCCTTTCCCCCGCCAGAGCCCCC
Source organism: Candidatus Erginobacter occultus (assembly GCA_030765265.1). Lineage (GTDB taxonomy): Bacteria > Auribacterota > Erginobacteria > Erginobacterales > Erginobacteraceae > Erginobacter > Erginobacter occultus. Next base: position 12,455 of record JAVCCZ010000202.1, on the reverse strand, counting down.
AGCCGGCCAGACCCTGGGCGGCCAAAAGGGGGATAAAGGAGATGACCGCCCGGAGCGGGCGGGAGAATTCGTCCCAGTTATGGGCCAGAAGGAGGATTATCCCCGAACCGATCAGAATCGCGGCCAGGATGGCGAAGGCGTGGGCGGCGATGGTTCTCTTGCCTTCCCGGCCGAATCCGCCGTAGTAATCCCGCAACCGGTCGGCGGCGTCCGGGGAGAGGATATTTCTCGCCACCAGGTCCGGCAGCTCGGCCGTGAGCCATTTGACATATTGCTTCCTCAATGGCGCTTTCTCCGTCCGGGATTGGCGGGATCGACAACTGCAAAGAAAATAGTCTATAATTTTAATCCCGGGAAGACAAATGAAATATTGTTTGGACCAGCTTATTCGAAACAGGATAATGTTTTCGCGGTGGAGGAAACTTATCCCTTTATGCGGGGCAACCAGCTATAATTATTCGACAACAAAATAATCAACAAGGAATCGTTAGGTGTATCCCGGTAATCATTAAACCGGAAAAGGGACGGTTTGTTCAACCAGGGGGGGGGGATGAAATGGCCAGGGGCTTTACGGGCAAGGTGGTAATCCCCGGGGATCAGGTCCCATCCCGGCGTTTCAATGCCCCGTCAAATTCGGTGCAGTACAATAAGATTGCGAATGCCCCGGACAGGAGGTAGTATGCTGGTATGAATACGGCACTGCAAGAACTGGAGACGCTCCCAGTACCCGAGCGAGTGCAACTCGTTGAGGACCTGTGGGATAGTATCGCCCGCAGCAACGCGGAGATACCTATCCCGCGGTGGCAGAGGGATGAAGTGGACCGTCGGAAGCAGAATTATCTGCGGAATCCGGATTCGGGGCGGACGTGGGACGCGGTCAAGCGGGATATCCTCCAGTCCCGATGACATCACGCCCGCTACTTGTCCCTGAGGCCGAGTCCGACGTAGCGGAGGCATACCTGTGATACGGGGATCAAAGCTTTGGCCTGGGAATGGAGTTCCTCCGGTGTGTCGAGGCGGCACTTCTGTCAATCCACCGTGCGCCGTTGATCTATCCTGTCGTCCATAAAACCTATCGACTGGCGCTCCTTCGCCGTTTCCCTTTCGCGATTTTCTTTGAGATTGACGAGGCGAGCGACCGTTGCATTGTCTACTCGGTATTCCACTGCTCCCAGGATCCCAAGAAGTGGCGAAGACGTCTGCCTTGATAGAATCAGCAACCCCGACAAAATTGGATATTGTTCAAAGCCGGCTAAACAACCGGACAAGGCAATGGCCGGAAAATCCAAGAAACTCTCTCCTCAGTACCAGGTGTGGGTGGACGCTCGGCGGCGTTTTCATCTCTCCCCTATGCATATCCAGATGGCCCGGGAACTGGGGATGAACCCGAAGAGGTTCGGGGGCAAGGCGAATCACCGGCAGGAACCCTGGAAGTTGCCCCTGCCCCAATTTATCGAGAAGTTCTACTTCAAGCGCTTCGGGAAAGATCGGCCGGAAAATATCCGTTCGATCGAACAGATGGTTGGAGATAAGAAGCGGAAAAAAGAAGAGCAAGCGGATGCCTGGAATTCGATGGATGGCAGCGTATTTATAAAACGCTAAATTGTTGCGAATTTAGGAGTTTGGCAAAGAGAGGAGCGGACTATGAGATATGGGTATTTATTGGTTAATTTTTTCATCGGAGGACTATTGCTTATGGCCGGGTGCGCGACCGTTCCCCCGAAACCCGACTTCGAGGATGACTATTCCTGGGTGGCCAGGCCGGAAAGCGTCAGCCGGCCGGTCGATGTGTTTTACGTCTACCCCACAATATATGTCGGGGAAAACCCGCCGAATATGGATATTTCCGATCCGGGGTTGCGGAAAAATGCCGAAGGGCTGCTGACTTCCCAGGCGGGGGTCTACTCTCCCTACGCCAACCTGTTTGCTCCGTTCTACCGGCAACAGACCGCGGCCACGCAAAGTATGGAACCGAACAACGGCGGTCGGGACGCCTTTGCCGACCCGCTTTTCCAGACCGGTTATGACGATGTGGAACGGGCATTCGACTATTACCTGGAACACCTGAATCCCGACCGGCCGTTCATTCTTGCCGGTCACAGCCAGGGCAGTATGGTGGTCATCGAGCTGCTGCGGAACCGCCTGCGGGATCCCGCATTGCAAAAACGGATGGTGGCCGCGTACCCGATCGGCTATACCGTGAAGCAGGCAGATTTAGATACCTACCCGTGGATGAAGCTGGCCCAAAACGAAACGGATACCGGCGTGATTATCACGTTCAATACCCAGGGAAAAAACGCCCAGGGTTCTCCGGTATTGCTGGATGACGCCGTGGCCATCAACCCGCTGAACTGGAAGACGGACGGCACGCCGGCGGACCGGGGAAAAAACATCGGGGCGGTGTTCTTCAATGACGCGGCCGGCGAAGTCCTGGAGAGGATCCCTCACTTTGCCGGCGCCTATATCGACACCCGGACCGGGGCTCTGATCGCCACCGACATCCAGACGCCGGAATCCGAAAGCATCGACCTGGTGAATATGGGGCGTTGGCCGGCGGAGGTCTACCACCGCTTCGATTACGCCTTCTGGTATAACAATCTCAAAGAGAATGTGAAGAAACGTATTGACGCCTATCTGGCGGAGCAGAATCCGTAAATTTCCCGGAGCAGCCTCCCGGAAGTTCTACCTGGTCGCCGGGACGGGCCGGCCTCGTATCCCAAAAGTTGGCCCCGGTTACACTTAGGAGTTGAGCCCTGGCGCAATTCTTATCGCTTCCCCGGTGCGCGTTCCAGAAACCTATTCTCAACGGCTATAAGGTGAACCGGCGCTGGAAATTCCCTAAGATGCGTTTCTTAAATGAGTTTTCGGGGATTCTACGTGCCGAGAATTCAGCCTGGTTAATAACAGGTGGAACCACAACCGATTGCATTTGGACCGGCGACAAAGCTGTAGGGAATGATAATAAACCGAGAGAACGTCGCGCTGCATCGCCGACATCTTCCGCCCCGATTTTCTTCTCCGGCTGACCGACATCTCCTTGCCCCGGATAAATTATTGTAGTTTTATGAAAATATTCAAATAGATAAGAAATATGTTGAAATATTATGAAATATAGTCAATATTCTTCCAAGAACTGAGCAAAAGACTATGGAACTACCGGAAATAATGACCATCGAGGAAGTCGCCCGCTATCTGCGGGTCTCCGAACGGACGGTCTATGACTGGGCCCAGAAAGGGGATCTTCCGGCCGGAAAGCTCGGTTCTTCGTGGCGTTTTCGTCGGGATGATCTCCAGCGCTGGGCGGCGGAGAAGCTCCAGGGCGGGCCGCGGGATACCCCGCCGCCCGGGGTTTTATTCCGCGACATCCTCCGGCGGGAACGGATCATCCTTCTCAAGAGTCAAGAGAAGACCGGAGCGCTGGAGGAGTTGATCGATTGTCTGGCCGGGGCGGTGGAGGTCACCGACCCCGAGGAACTCGCCCGGGCCGTCTTCCGCCGGGAGCAACTGATGAGCACCGGCATCGGACTGGGGATCGCCGTCCCCCACGTCCGCCTGGAATCGGTCAAGGGTCTGGTAATGGCCCTTGGGATCAGTCACGGCGGATTGGCGGATTACGAATCCCTGGACGGCGGGCCGGTGCATATTCTCTGTATGTTCGCCACCGGGCGCTATCAGCACGCCCAGTACCTCAAGGCCCTGGCCGCGATCAGCGGCCGGTTGAAGGATCCGGAACTTCGCCGCAAACTTCTCGATACCGCCGCCCCGGACAAGATCTTCCAGCTTCTGGTCGGCCCGGGGGAGCCGGGAGAGTAAACGATGGGCACGCTTGATTTCGGCGTCCTCTTCATTCTCGGGGTCGGGGCCTTTGGCGGAATCCTGGGTGCCAGCCTCTTCCAGCACTTCCGCATCCCCCAGGTAGTGGGCTACATCGCCATCGGTTTGCTCATCGGCCGCAGCGGCCTCGGAATTGTCGGCCCGGAGGACATCGTCGCCCTGGGACTTTTCAACCTCTTCGCCCTGGGGTTGATCGGTTTTATGGTCGGGGGCGAACTGAGGCTTGGCACCCTGCAGAGATACCGGAAGCAGTTTGTCTCCATCCTCCTGGGGGAAGGACTGGGGGCCTTTTTCCTGACCGGACTGTTGACCGGCGCGGCGGTCTGGTACCTGACCCGGGATGGAGCCATCTCCCTCGCGGCCGGGATCGTCTTCGGTGCGATCGCCTCGGCCACCGATCCGGCTTCCACCATCGACGTGCTCTGGGAATATCGCGCCCGGGGCGTCCTGACCACTACCCTGATCGCAATTGTCGCCCTCGACGACGCGCTGGCGATGACGCTCTACGGTTTGGGCACCAGTACGGCCGGACTCCTCACCGGCGGTACGCTTTCCCTGGGGGAGGTGGCGCTCAAGATCGGGGTTGATCTGTTCGGGGCCGTCGTGCTCGGGTTCCTCCTCGGCTGCCTCTTAAATTTCATTTTCCGCTGGATGCGCCAGAAGGAGAAGACCCTCGGCACCGCCCTGGGGGCGATCCTGTTGGCGATCGGCATCGCGGTGGCGGCGGAGATGGATATCATTCTGGCAACAATGGCCCTGGGCGTTACCCTGACCAATCTTGCCCCCCGGCGGAGCAAGGAACTCTTCTCCCTGGCCCAGAGTTTCTCCAGCCCGATCTATGTGGTTTTCTTTGTCCTGGTCGGCGCCCGCCTGGACATCGGCGGGATGCCCTTGTGGCTCTGGGGGGTGGTCGGTCTCTACGTGATCGGCCGGAGTCTGGGCAAGATCGGCGGGGCCGGCTGGGGGGCGCGGATTATGCATTCGCCGCCGGCAGTTCAGCGCTACTCCGGGATTGGGCTCTTTGCCCAGGGCGGAATCGCGGTCGGTCTCTCGATTATGGCCAGCCAGCATCTCGGCGCCGTAGAGTTCCGGCCCGGGATGACCCTGGGGGATATGATCATCTTCACCGTCACCGCTTCCACCCTGATCGTCCAGATCCTCGGTCCGCCCCTGGTCAAACTGGCGGTCAAGCGGGCGGGGGAAGCCGGGCGCAACGTGACCGAGGAGGATATCCTCTCCCAATGGACGGTCCGCAACCTGATGGACCGGGAAACCCGCCTGATCCGGGAAGAGGAACCCATCGCCGAAATCATCCGGGCCTTCTCCGAACACGATGATACGTCCTATCCGGTGGTCGGCCCGGAGAATCGGATGGTCGGAATCATTACCCTGGAACGGATTCAAAACGTCCTCACCAGCCGGGATACCTGGAGGTGGCTGGTCGCCTCCGATGTAATGATCCCGGTGCGGGAGAAGATCACCGCATCCTCCACCCTGAAAGACGCCCTGGAATTGATGGAGCAGCTGAAATTCGAACAGATCCCCGTGGTCTCCGATGACGGCCAGGACCGGGCGGTCGGTGTGCTCGACCGGCAGAAGCTGAAAAAGAGGGTGAGCGAAGAGGTCTGGCAGAGACAGAATCAAGCTCCGGCGACCTGAAACATCCCTTTTCTTCACCCCCCTCCCGAGGGGGATCTAATCGACGGACCGGGCCCGCATCGCGGCGGCGATCAGGGGGTACTTGGTCGGGGGCGGGGTCAGCCAGGGGTGGGTGGCCATCTGGAGGGTCTCCAGCTCGCTCCGGGAGTCCCGCTTCTGGATCGCCATCCCGATGATGTTGATCAGCTCGCCGGTGCTGATCCCCCCCGCCGCCTGGCCTCCGAGGAGGATCTCCGAGCCCCGGGAGAAGATCAGCTTCACCTTGACCTTGCTGGCCGTGGGCATCGAAGCGGGGTGGCGGTCGGTCGCCTCGGCGTTCCCGACGGCGATCTCGAAGGCTTCCTTTCTGGCGCTGTCCTCGGTCAGACCGGCCGAGCCGAGGACCAGCCCGTCGACGTAGGTGGAGTAGATGGCAATCGTGCCCTTGTTCTCCCGGATAACCTTGAGCTGGAAGAGGTTGGCCCCGGCTACCCGGGCTTCGGCGGTGGCGGTCGAGGCGAGCATCACCGCGATCCCCTTGCGGGTGTAAAAGTCACGCTTGGTGGCGCAGTCGCCGATGGCGAAGATATTCGGGTCCACGGTTCTTAAGTACTCGTCGACCCAGATCCCCTGTTGCCCCTTGAGGACCAGGCCGGCCGCGGCCGCCAGGTTGACGTTGGGCCGGGCGCCCAGGCCCAGGACCACCGCGTCCACCTCCCGCTCTTCCCCGCTGGCCAGAATAGCTTTCTCCACCCGGTCTTTCCCGGAGAACCCGGTCACCCGGGTGCCGGTGAGAACCTCGACCCCGTTCTCCTTGAGCTTTTCCCCGGCCAGGTCGGCGAACTCGGGGTCGAAGGAGTTGGCCAGCAGCCGGGGCAGGATCTCCACCAGGCTGACCCGGCAGCCGGGGAGCCGGGAAAGCTCGTCGGCGAACTCGATCCCGATGAAGCCGCCCCCGACGACCAGGATATTCTTCCGCTCCTTGAGGTCCTCCACCATCCGCAGGAGGTAACCCAGCTCTTTCTTTACGGGGTAGATCCCCGGCAGGTCCACTCCGGGCAGCGGGGGAACGATCGGCGAGGAACCGACCGCCAGGACCAGTTTCTCGTAGCCGTAGACCTCCCCGCTTTCCATCCGGACCGTCTTTCCGGCCCGGTCGATTACCACCGCCCGTTCGACCGCGGTTTCGATTCCGTTGGCGGTCAGCGGCTTCGGGGAGGAGGCGTTGTCGGCGGGGTCGCGCAGGGAGGAGATCATATAGGGGATCCCGCAGGGGACGACGCCGTTTTCGATATCCCGGACCACCGTGATCTCCCGGTCCGGGTAATATTTCCGGGCGGTCAGGGCGCAGACCGTTCCCGCCGGACCGCCGCCGATAATCAATATCTGGGTTTTCTTCATCTTTCGGACTCCGGTTTAAAGATAGTTATCCGCCGCAGTCCGCGGACCTGGCGGAAAGAAGCACCTTCCCGGATGCAGGGCAGGGCCTGATCCGGATCATCGACCAGGGCCCCGCTGACGGCGTCGACGCCGTAGTCGAAGAGGATCTCCGAAAACGGCGCGGTCGGCCCCAGGATGATGGTGTAGGCCTTCGGGCAGAGGGCAAGGAGGGCTTCAATGGTACCGTTGATGAACGAGCTGGCGGTGATCGCCGCCACCTCGGCCCCGGGGAGAACTCCGGCGGCTTCCTCGACCCCGGCCTCTCCTTCCCAGGGCGGACGGCTGACCACCCCCAGCTCGCCGACTTCTCCTTTCAGCTTTCTCAGGAAGGGAAAGTCTCCGACTACCGCCACCTTCTTTCCCCGCCCCCGCCCGGCGATCAGGTGCGCGGCGTTGACCTCCTTCATCCGGAACCGTTCCGCATCGAGGAGGGAGTTGATCGCGGCCATCCCCAGGGAGGCCTCAAGGAGCCGGTCGGAGAGGGCGTAGCCGGCCAGTTCCTTCGCCCCCATCCCGACCAGGTCCCCGGCCTGGCGGACCCAGGCCGGGCGGTCGCCGGAACAGGGGTCGCGGAAGGTGGAGGAGAGCCCCCAGCGTCGGCTTTTGACCGCGGTGTCGAAGGGGCCGATGGTGACCTGTTCCACCGGGGGCTGATTGTCGAGCGTGGAGATGATCTTCTCAAGCAATTTCATTGGAATCCCAAGAGGTTGTTAATAGCATATGCTAATAATATCATTTGGGGACGGGACGGCAAGGAAAAAAGTTAACCGGGACCAGATTCCCGGACCGGATCTTCGGGGGGATATTTTCATCCGGCCGCCGGGGCGGGATATATTCAGAAAGAGTGATGGTCGATGGCTTTCAGGATCTCGGGCAGGGTGCCGACCGACCGGAGGCGTCCGTCGGCCATCAGGAAACCGGAGCCGGCGGTCTTCTCGGCGAAGGGGACGTCGTGGGTGACGATCACGAAGGTGGTGGTCTCCTTCAGTTCCACCAGCCACCGCCCGAATTCCCGGGTGGTGTTGAGATCGAGGGCGGAGGTGGGCTCGTCGAGGAGGAGGTAGGAAGGCTTGAGGACCAGGGCCCGGGCGATCGCCGCCCGCTGGGCCTGGCCCCCGCTGATCTGGGATGGATATTTATCCCCCAGCTCCCCGATCCCCAGCCGGCCGATAGTGTCGAGGGATTCTCTCCGGGCTTCCTTCTTCGGTTGCCGCAAAACCTTTTCCGGGGCCAGCATCATATTCTCCAGGACCGTCAGGTGGGGGAAGAGATAGAGCTGTTGGAAGACGATCCCGATCCGGCGGCGGAATTCCCGGTGTTCTATCCCCGAGATGTCTTCCCCGTCGATGGCGATCGATCCCCGGCGGGGTTGGAGGAAACGACCGATACACATCAAAAGCGTGGTCTTGCCGGAACCGCTCTCCCCCAGGACCGCCAGGATATGCTCCCTCGGCAGGGTCATATTGATATCTTCCAGGGCCCGGCTCCCGTCCGGGTAGGAAAAGGAGAGGTTGTTGATCTCAAGCATTGGTGAACCCCCTGGCCCGGATATTCTTTTCGATCTTTCCGGCCAGTTTCATCAAAGGGAAGGTGACCAAAAAGAACATCGCCGCCACGATAAAGTAGTATTTCATCGGGTCGTAGGTGACGCTGATGATCGACTGCGCCTCCCGGATGACCTCCCCCACGGAGATCATCGCGATCAGGGCGGTGTCCTTGATCAGCGCCACCACCGTGTTCATCAGCGGGGGAAGGGCGATCCGGAAAGCCTGGGGCCAGACCACGAACCGGAAGACCTGGAACGGGGACAATCCCAGGGCAATCCCCGCCTTTCTCTGGCCGGGCCCGACCGCCATCAGGCCGGAGCGGACGACTTCGGCCATATAGGCCGAGGTGTTGACGGTCAGCGTGAAGATGGCGGCCTGGATCGGGGAGAGGACCAAGCCAAGCTGGGGAGCGCCGAAGTAAACAAAGAACAGCTGGATCAACAGCGGGGTTCCCCGGATGAAATCGTTGAAGGAGCGGACCAGGTGGTAGAGGAGCGGGGGATGGTTATTCAAGATCCAGCCCCCGGGGACGGAGAGGATGAACCCCAAAAGGATCGAAGTGAAGGCGACCAGGAGAGTGATTCCGAATCCTTTGAGGAGCATTTCGGCCGCCGTTCGTGGGGGGATCGCCGATCCGCGCGCCGTCTCCCGGGCGGCGGCACCGAACCACTTCTCCCGGATCTCCGCCAGGGTCCCGTCTTCTTGCAGGGACTTGAGCGCCTCGTCGATCTCCCCGGCCAGGACCGTATTTTCCCGGGTGACCGGGATGGCCATCTTCTCCTGGTAGAGGAGCGGACCGGCCGGGACAAAGGGCATCTCCCCCTGGTTCACCTGGTAAAGCCCGACCAGCCGGTCGGTGACGAACCCGGCCAGCCGCCGGTTGAGCATATCCTGGAACGTGTCCACCGTGCCCTTGTAGGAGACGGTATTGATCCCGGGATAATTCTCCCGGAGAAAGTGCTCGTAGGTCTCCCCGAGCCCGACCCCGATGTTTCGGCCCCGGCAATCGGCGATGGTTTTGATCTTGTCCCGGTCTTTCCGGTGGATGAAGAGCTGAGCGCCGGAGAGGTAATAGGGCCGGGAGAAGATTACTTTCTTCGCCCGCTCCGGGGTGACCGCCATCGAGCCGATGATGGCGTCGTATTTCCCGGCCAGCAGACCGGCCAGGATTCCGTCCCACTCGGTGGTAACGAATTCACTCTCCCGGCCGAGGCGGCCGGCGATCGCCCGGGAGATATCGACGTCGAAACCGACCAGTTCACCGGCGGGGGAGTAAAAACTGAAGGGGGGGTACTTTCCGGTCAGGGCGACGGTGAAGACCTCGGCGCCGGCAAGCGTTGGCGGGACGGCCAGGCCGAAGAGGAGCGCGGCCGCCGCCGGGAAAACCGGAAAAAATATCCGGCCGAATTTAATTCTTATCAGGGAATTTGTTTTCATCAACACGCGTCAGGCTGGTTCCTGCTCCGGAATCCGGCCCGGAGGAGAAATCGGCCGGGCGGAAGGTACTACCGGGCGATCGCCGGGGGCCGCAGCTTATCGCCAAACTCCCGACAGTCTTAATCAGGACCGGCATCAGGATCGAGCAGAGGAACGGTCAACCGTCTTATCTCCCGGCGGAAAAAATCCTTGATCCTCTTCCAGGAGGCGTCCTTTAACATCCGGGGTATTTCCTCGTCTTCCGCGTCATCGAAGTAGGTCAGGCTTTTCAAAATATGGAACCCGGTGGCGGCGAGATTACCGTACTTTTGTTCGTATAGATTTAAGACCTCATCCAAAGTCAGGTGGCCGCGGCAGATAAAGTAAAGATCGACGAAATCCCGTTTTACACCCCGGGAGGCGATGGCGGCGATTTTCATCGCGGCAATATCCGGGATGTTGAGAATGTCGATCCCCTGGAAACGGTCGGGAGGAGAGAGCAGCGGGTAGTCGTAATAAAACAGGCTGAATCGGATATCCCCGAAGCCGCCCAGGATTGTCCTCCAGGCCGTTCTTTCCAGTTCAAAAGGAGCGACCCCGGCCAGACGGGGCAGGAGGAGTATTTCGTCGAATTCCTCCCGGGTAAAAAAGTCCAGGTCGCAGGATATCCGATGACCCAACCGGAGGGCGAGGGCGGTCCCGCCTCCGAGAACGGCCCGGTCCAGAAGCCCGCTCTCCCCTAAACGCGCCAGAATTTTTTTTGCCGCTCCTGGAAGGACTTGCTCAAACATCGGACTTCTCCTCGGTCAATATCGAAGAGCCAGGCCCAGAAGGCGGCGCTTTTCCGGGACAATTGCCGGCTCCCGGTCAAGGTCCGGCGAATTTGAGCGGAAGAAATATTTCTCACCAGCCAGGCAGCGGCTTTTTCATCGCCGAATTCCAGGATCCGTTCGGCGATAAAAGCCGGCCGCCGACGATAGTCTAACCGGGAAAAATCCACATCCCAGAAATACTTTTTCAACGCCTCGGGCATAGCTTCCATAGGATTATAATAGCAAATTATTCCCCCGGGGGGAATGAATGAATTTACCCGTGAAATTGTGGCAGAAGGGAGGGCCGGGCGGCTATTTGATCCCGGGGGATAAATCTCCGGGTGCCGGGGATATCTATCCGACCGGCGTCGGGACGGAGACGGCCACGAAGGCGCCCCGGCCGTGGCCGGGTTCGACCGCCGGGGAGCTGTCGGTCCCGGCCTCTTCGGGGAAAATGGCCTGGAAGATCCGGGCTTCCCCGCGGAATTTTTCCGGGAGGAGCCGGAGAACCTCGTCAACGGAGAGGAACCGGGCAGAGGCGTAGAAACTATCCGGGTCTCTCCGGGCCCGGGTGGCCCGGCCGAGTTCGCTCTCCGGGTCGATGATCCCCAGGACCAGCTCCCCCCCGGGGCGGAGGACCCGGAAGGCCTCCCCGATCACCCGCCCGGGATCGCGGACAAAGCAGAGGACGGTCACCAGCAGCACCCGGCCGAAGGCGGCGTCCGCGAAGGGAAGGTGTTCGCCCTCGCCCCGCAAGACCCGGCAGCCCCGCCGGCGGGCGAGGTCGAGCATCGCGGCGGCCGGGTCGATCCCCCAGCGGATGCCGAGGGCGGCGGCGAACCGTCCCGTTCCCACACCCACCTCCAGGCCGCCGGGAAAATCCCCCCCGGCCCGTTTCAGGGCCGCCAGTTCCGCCCGGTAGAGTTCGGGGTGCCGGTCGTACCAGCGGTCGTAACGGCCGGGGTCAGAGGCGAAGAGGCTGCCGGTCATATTACGTTGTTGCCGTAAAAACGGTCGAGATGGTCGGCGATCTCCCAGTCGGCGGGCTGGCGGCGGATCTCCTCTTGGCGGAAGGAATAGCGGTAGTTGTCGCAATACCTTTCGAGGATTTCCCGGGCCCGGACGATCTTTTCGAACTCCTCCCGGCCGGCCGGAATTTTCTCCTCCGGGCGGTGGTCGGGATGGTATTTCCGGCTCAGTTCCCGGAAGGCGTCGCGGATTTCGTTCCGCGTGGCCTCTTCGCCCAGGCCGAGGATCTTCCGGGCTTCCTCGATCCGCCGGTACCGGCTCCCTTTCATCCTCTACCCGCTCCCGGTCCCCGTCCCTGCCCGCGCCGCCGGCCGGGCCGGCGAGGAGCCGGGCCGCGGGGGGGGACATCCGCCCCGCAGCGGGGGCAGTTTGCCGGGCGGGCGGAGTCCGGCGCGGCGGGCCATTGATGATCGCAGGCGGGACAGAAGAGCCTTTCCCAGCGGGAGGTCCGGTATACTCCGCCCTCGATCCGGATCGCCTTGGAGTTGACCAGGGCGTCGGCGACCTTCTTCCGGGCGGATTCGACGATCTTCCCGAAGGTCTGCCGGGAGACCCCCATCTTTTCCGCCGCCGGCTCCTGATAGAGCCCTTCGTAATCGGCCAGCCGGAGAGCCTCGAACTCGTCCAGGGTCAGGACCGCCACCTCCAGGGAGGCCAGGGGCACGCCCCGGGGCTTGAAGTAATCCGAGGGGGGATGCCCCTCGACAAACCGGTATTTCAGAGGTCTCGGCATAAGTTC
>JAVCCZ010000015.1 GCA_030765265.1 Candidatus Erginobacter occultus | reverse complement strand
GGGGGTCGGAATGGCCGGTTTTGAACTCTCCAACTTTATTAGATGGTTGAGCCTCTGGCCCGTTTCCCGGTCAAGACCACGCTCCTCTCGCCTGGGCCATCTGGACCTCCTCCTTTTCAGGGTTGAACAGGTCCAGCATGGCTTCTGGTCATCCAGCGTCGTTCTATATTCCCGGATCCCGGTTTGTGGTAGCCGCCTATTCCGGAGTAACCATAAAAAGTGGCTACCATAAACCGGAACAGGTGGCTACTTTGCTCCGAAATATGCAGCCTGACCTGATTTGAACCAGTTGCGAATATCAAACTTAGTATTTGGGGTGTGACCCTATGATTCCTTTCCGCAGTGGGACTTCTGATCACGGCAACGGCCTCCGCATCGATTCCTCCACAACATCGAGGTCTTTTAATCGAACAGTCACGTCATACTCGGCGCAATCCCGTGCGTTTTCCAGCGCATCCTGCAAATAGTATCTGGCTCTCGGAATATCCGGTCTCATATTTGAGCGTTCTGTTTCCAGGCCGTAAAGGTTGGCCAGCTCCACATAGCCTTGCGCGCTTTCTGGGCTCTGCGCGACCATTGCTTCCAGTATTCCGGCAGCCTTTTCTGTCTCTCCCAGTATCGCCAAGCAACGCGCTTGGGCGACCTGCATATTCCTCTTGATCTGAGCATCCAGAGCGGGGAACCTACGCAATATATCGTCTAAGAATGCTACGGCATATTGTGCAGCCGTCAGGTTGTGCTCTGACAGCTCATCGAGAAGCATCTCGAAATCCTGCAACCAGTTGCTAAGAAAATTGCAGCCTTCGAATACGCCTTTCTCTTCCGCAACCTCCGGATCCCGAAATGATTCGGGCAGGATGCTGCTCAACTCATCCCAGCAATCCCGCCAGCATTCGAATGCTCTCCAGAAGACGCCTTTTTCCATATACCGGTACCCCGCCTCCATCCAGTCATTAGCCGCAACGAACTCGTCGCGGACAGGGTTACCCAGAACGGTCGACACAACCGCGGCGGCAACTTTCGGAGGTTTGTCTAAACAACACTGCTTATACTTCTTCCCGCTTCCACAAGGGCAAGGGGCGTTTCGGCCCACGGATGGCTTGGTTTGGTGGTATGAGTTGGAATCCTTCTCCCGCTCATCCAGGACTTCGAGCAATGTGGATTTTTTATTCTCGTCTTCGTCTTTCCCCCAGTTGCTGACGAAAAACCGCATCTCCGATTCTGTAGTTCTGAAAGGTTTCACATAGCCGCGAATCTGCGCCGGCGCAGCGTTCCTTGATTGGTTATATACGGAAATCATATTCTCAAGTGAGGCCATCCCGGGATCCGCCAATCCTCGCGCGTAGGCCATTCTAATGAGCGGCAGGGCACCTGGCGCCCCGAGCTCACATACGGCACTAACGGCCGTGTCCCATACGTTGGAGGCGCGCCGTTCAAGTTTGCAGCTAAGAAGTTCGATGCAGTACGCTGAGAGTTCGGCATGGTCCAGTTTCCCGTCGGCGACCAGCGCCATAATTGCTTGTAGTGCAGATCCGCGGGCGAAATCATTGACCGCGGGATCTTCAACCAACGCCTTAATATCGTCCACACGCCCGTCGCATGTCCGCGCCAGCATCTGCGGAAACGTTTCGGTCAGAATATCGCCCAGTACATGATCGAGAATGATATTTGGAAGCCGGGCGATTCTGACAAAATGAGGGAACGCCTTCGCACACCGCATCTCCGCGCAGAGATGGATCGCATAAAGAAAAAGCGCATCAGCATCATCGGATGTCGGGTCGATTAGATTTCGCTCAATCTCGGCTAGAAGAATCTGCTCCGCCTCCTCCCAATGAGCACGAAGATAGTCCAGTGATTCGGAGTGCACCTTGGACGTGAAGGGCCTGAGTGAATCGATAGCTTCAGTAATATTCATTCAATCCCTCCGCTCTCCGGCAACCTCACGGAAGATCCGGTCATACACCTGCCCCTCTCCCAGCCAGCGGAGCGCCTGGATTACCGTCCCGCTGATCCTGCCGGCCGGGGCCATATTCCGGGGGGTGGTTCGCTTGAGCACAATCCGCCGGTTCCCTACCCGCAACTTCCGGGTGGGGCCGTCGGTCAGGAAGACAAACTTCATCGGAACCTGGTCGCTCAAGCCCAACAAGTTGGCCGCGTAGGCTCCCGATGGCTGGAGCCGGACGGCGTCACGGTCCTCCAGGGCGGATAGAATCCGGTCGAGGGAAGGCGACAGAAGACCGAGGCGAGGGTCCCGGGGAGGATAGTCATACAGACCCCGGGCCACCTGGCGGATGGCGCCGTCGTTCTTGTGCCTCCGCAACGCGCTCTCCACCGCCGAGCGGCTGCCGAACTTCTTGAAGCTGGCCGGAGTAAACACCCAACCAGTTCCGTGGCCGCGAATTACCTTAAGTATTTTATCCCCAGTAGACTGCATTTTATTAATTCCGAACCTTGTGACGCAAAAAATAGTACATATTTGCGTCACTATCAAGAGGCTTTTCGAGCAATCTTGCTGATGCAATACAGTGTTGCACCCGGCAAACCCCGGGGAGCGAAAGTTCAACAGCTATCCCCCCGCCGGCCCCGTTTCAACCCCCTGCCCCGTTTTCTGGTACCGCTGGAACGCCGCTTTGCCGGAGTTGCCTTCTTGCGGGGTTTGAATTGGGTTAT
Organism: Candidatus Erginobacter occultus; assembly: GCA_030765265.1. Classification (GTDB taxonomy): domain Bacteria; phylum Auribacterota; class Erginobacteria; order Erginobacterales; family Erginobacteraceae; genus Erginobacter; species Erginobacter occultus. Next base: position 1,553 of record JAVCCZ010000015.1, on the reverse strand, counting down.
TCTGGGAATAACTTCTCCTGATATGGTACAATTTCCCCGGGGAGCGGATGTATGAAGCTGACGGTTCTCATCGACAACAATACCTTTATCGACAGGTACTTCCTGGCGGAACCGGGGGTATCCTATCTGATTGAAACCGGCGGCCAAAAGATCCTCTTTGATCTCGGCTACTCCGACGCCTTTATCCTCAACGCGCGCAAACTTGCCCTGGACTTGCTGGACATCGACTCCGTTGTCCTCTCCCACGGCCATATCGATCATACCGGCGGACTCGAGCCCCTGCTCCGGCTTCACCTGGAAGCGATGATCGAGGGCCGGCCCGGGAAGAAGGCCGGGTTAATCGCCCACCCTTCGGCTTTCCTCTCCAGAAGAATCGGCAGCCTGCCCCAGGTCGGCTCTCTCCTCGCCGAAGAGAAGGCTGCCGATTTCTTCGATATCCGGCTCAGCAAGAAGCCGGTGCAACTCACCGAGCGCTTGTTTTTTCTGGGAGAAATTGAAAGGGAAAACAGCTTCGAAGGACGGCAGCCGATGGGAAAAATCCGGGAAGACGGGGTGGAAGAAGACGACTTCCTCCTCGATGATTCGGCCCTGGCCTACCGGTCCGATAACGGCCTGGTCATCATCGCCGGCTGTGCCCACGCCGGAATCTGCAACACCGTCGAACAGGCGCGCCGGGTCTGCCGGGAAGAGAGAGTGGTTGATATCATCGGCGGCCTCCACCTGCTCGACCCGCCCCCCCTTCAACTCCGTCAAACCGTATCCTGCCTGAAGACTCTGAACCTGAAAGCCCTCCACGCCTGTCACTGCACCGACCTCGCCTCCAAACTCGCCCTGGCCGCGGCGGCCGATCTCAAGGAAGTGGGTGTCGGCCTGACCCTCGAATACTGATACCGCTGTCCGCCCCGCACCTGTCGTGAACCACGCCCGGGGTGGACAAAATGATGACCGGTATCGTTCCTCGGAATCCTTGGGGATCTGACGGGACAAACAAAGTCAGGAGAATCAGAAAAGGGTTGCCTGTCGGAGAGAGCCGGCCTTAGACGGAAACCGGCCCGCAATCGTCCCCGCTGACTCTGAATTTGTTATCTGTCAATAATCAGGGTTTGACCCCTGATTTTTTCAGAACATCTTGCAAAAAGGATCAGGGTCAAACCCCTAAACGCTTTCCGCCGAAACCAGGCGCGCCAGTCCGGCGACGGGAATTGCCTGGATACCGCTCCCAACCGGGAAGCTCTCCTCCCCGGGATAGACCACGAATTTCCGCTCCGGGCTGAGGTCCCGGCAAGCGATATGGAACCCCTTCTCGGGACGCGGGGCCAGGCTGCGCTTGATCTCGATCGCCCACAACCGGTTCCCGGGGAACGCCAGCACCAGGTCGATCTCGGCGCCGCCGCTCGTCCGGTAGAAGAAGCCCTGGGCTCCCTCGGGGGCGACGGCCAGAATGTTCTCGATGACGAATCCCTCCCAGCTCATCCCGATCACCGGATGCGAGAGCAGCTCTTCCCTCTCCCCGATACCCAGGAGCGCGTGAACGAGCCCGCTGTCGCGCACAT
>JAVCCZ010000096.1 GCA_030765265.1 Candidatus Erginobacter occultus | reverse complement strand
TGGACACTATCCTTCGAGCCTGAGACCACTCCTCGGTCCCTTCCGGATAGGGCGAGTGGAACTGCCCGGGCCAGGAATAGTCGGGGAAGATCGTCCACCCGGCAACCTTTACCCCGACCGGGTTGATTGGATTTCCGGTGTGGACAAAATTCCTGATCGGCCAGTAACCCCCCACCAGGATAGCGACCAGGAAAAATAGGGAGATGAATACCGCCGCCCGAAAAACCGTTTTCCCCTGCGAAAAGTGATGCCGGCTCCCCGCCGTCAGAAAAGAGCCCGCGAGCACCAGGGCGATCACCGGCGGGAATATTATCCCCGGAGTCTTCGCCCCCATCGCCAGTCCCCCCGCCGCCCCCAGGGCTATCAGCCCGCGCCAGAATATGACTCCCCGCTGGAGCCGGACCAGGGTAGCCGCCAGAAGGGCGAAGGAGGAGAGATAGATCGAAGCGGTCGCGGTATCGACGTAGGAGGTGGGCGACTGGGCAAGATTAACCGGGACCAAGATGAAGAGTACCCCGGCCAGGGCGGAAAAAACTCGATTAGCCCCCAGTGTCCGGGCCAGGACAACGATCGAGAGGGCGCCCAGCGGAAGAAAGGGGAGGTTAACCGAATTAACCAGCCGGGGCAGACCGGTCACCCGGACCAAAACAAAGGTGAAGAGTTCCACTGCCTTGGGAAATCCGTTTAAGCAGTTGTCGATCAGCGGCGTATAGGAGGAAGGGAGATCGGCCCCAATCCAATGGATCCTCCCCGCCAATCCCCAGAAGTGCATCGCCGGGATATGGTACCAGAGCCCGTCGTAGGAAAAATCCGGCAGGGCGTAAGCCAGCAGCCATAAAGAACCGTAAATCAAGGCGGCCAGGCAAACCAGCGCCTTTACCGAAGCGGAAAGCCAGAAGCTGCCGGGGTCGGCGGTGGCAGACGGTCCGGGCCGCCGGGGGAAAAGGTGGAAATATATTCCGGCCGGCCCGGCCGAGAGGATAAGAATACTCAGGGCACTAACCCAAGAAATCATCACGCCGGCCAGGTTGAAAAAGACGGTGAAAAATTCAACCAGGCCGAGGAAGATAACCAGCGCCGCCAGAATTCTCAGCGCGGTCGAACTATCTTCGATCCTCGATTCAATCAATTAGCCGCCCTCGGGATATTCTCATCGCCAAAAGACCGGTCTCGTAAGGCTGAACCGGTCCGCGCTTATTGGATTGACATCGGCGGGGGAACCAATACCATATGGTCATCTTTGTCCCCGGGAGTTGATAATGAAAAAGTTAATTAATATCCTGAAAAAAGTTCCTGGCCTGAACGCCACCGGGCGCAGATTATATCGAACCTTCGTCTATTTGCGCAACTTATTGCTTTACCGGGTGATCTACCGCCGGCGGAAACTCTCGATCCCCATCGACTCGATCCTGGTCGGGCAGCAGTCGGGCTATCCGCTCAAGGAATGGGTGGAGAAAACCGGAGAGTACGAAAGGGTATCGCTTCCCGTCAGGGACTCCCCCTACACGGCATTCCTCCGGGATATCGCCGCCGATGAAGCCCGCCTGACCGACGAGGTTTTTCTCCGCAATCATTCCTACTTCCGGATGGCCTCGATCGCCCTCCGCCACGCCGAACATTTTATGGGCGCCCGGACCGAGAACGAGATCTTCCGGATAATGCGGGATTTCTTTGATTTTTATCGATCTGCCGAAGGCGGGAACCAGGATCCCAAACTGTTGTCCCGACGCGGACATTCCTCTCCGGAAACCCCGATCATTCTGGATAAAATCAAGTATTCCAACAATTACGAAGTCGTTGACGGGCATCACCGGATCGCGGCGGCGGCCATTAGGGGGCAGAACCGGATCCGGGCGGTGATCGCCAGGGAGAGAACCAGTTTCCTCCAGGACCTGGTCCTCTCCGGCCGCCAGACTCACGGGGACCGGGAACTCTACCAGCCCCTCCCCCAGCCTGAAGTCAGGGACTGGCCCGCGGTCCGCCGCTGTCGGGACCGCTTGAAAATGATGGAGGAGTTTTTCCGGCAAGAAAGGATCGAGCCGAAAGGGTTGACTCTACTCGACTGTTCTTGTTCCTATGGCTGGTTCCTCCAACAATTCAAGCGGTGCGACCTGACGGTGATCGGTATTGACCGCGACCCGGTCCCGGTCCGGATCGGACAAATAGCCTATGGGCTTTCGCCGGAAGAGATAATTGAACAAGATCTGGTCGATTTCCTCAAACAGGAGTCCGGTTCCTACGATATCGTGCTCTTCCTCAGCCTTCTCCATCACTTCGCTATCGGACAGGAAAAAGGAGATCCGGCGGCGATCCTGAATCGGCTGGACGAGATCACCGAAAAGGCGCTCTTTCTCGACACCGGCCAGAACCACGAACAATGGTGGAGGGAGAAGCTGCCGGAATGGGATGATGAATTCATCATCGGGATGCTTCGACGCCATACTTCGTTTGGAAAAATAGTCAAACTGGGCGAAGACCGGGACAATACGGGGACCTACCGGGATCAATACCGTCGCTCTCTCTTTGCCTGCCTTCGGTAATCCCGGCCGTACCTACCCCTCCCCTTCCGGCGTCGGTAAATTTCCCCGAAGTAAGAAGTAACGGCGGAGGGCGGCCTTGCTGACCGGCTGCCGGTGGAACAAGCTGCGGGCTAATCTCTTCGGCACCGCCCCGACCGCCCGGCAATAGGCCGGGAAAGTTCCCCGCCGCCGGGATATCAGGGCGTAAGAGGCTATCCGAAGGAAGAGGTATTTCCAGAGATAAATCCCGGGGAAAAGTTCGATCACCACGAAAAGCGGGTTTCGAAACAGGTAATAATCCCGACGGGTATCCTCCCCGGCCCGATGCCGGATCGGTGGGTGGCGGACAATAAATCCCGGGTGATAAACTATCCGCCAACCGGCGTCCAGGGCTTTCAGAGAGAGAAACTCCTCTTCCTTGAAGAAGAAGAAATCTTCCGGAAAGAATCCGATCTCTTCCAGCATCTTTCGGCGGAAGGCGGAGACTCCGGCCCAGAAGATCCCTGTTTCCCACCCCTGATCCGGAAGGTTTTTTGGGATACTCGATTCCAAATCCAGCAGGCGCCCTGCCACCACCCCGATGGCTGGATCGGAGAAGAAAGTCTCGACCAGCCGCGACAGCGCCCCCTCTCCCAGGAGACCGTCGTCATCCAGATTGACGATGATCTCCCCCCGGGCGTGTCGGTAAAGAAAATTGCGCCCCCCGGGACATCCCCGGTTTTCTTCCAGGCGGAGCAGTCGAATCACGGGATATTCCCGGGCCAGCATCTCCGAGGTGCCGTCATCGGAAGCGTTATCGACCACCAGGATTTCCAGATTTGGGAATTCCTGCTCATAAACCGATTGGATCGCCTTTCCCAACTTCTCCCGGCGATTCCTGGTCACGATCCCGACTGTGATCTTCGGGTTTTCCCCCATCAATCCGCCTCCTGGTCCCCTCTGCCCGAAAGGCGGGCAGCTGCTAAGCCAAGCGTACAGCCCATAATCGCCCAAGGTAATTTGTAACCTCCGATGGAGAGGGTGACCGTCAGGGGAAGCAGTCCCGCCAGGAAACAGAAAAAACCGGCAAAACAACTTTTTCCGACCCGGTCTCGGCCCGACCATACTCCGCGAAGAGCCACTGTAACGGACCAGAGGTAGAGCCCGAGGTAGGAGATAAGAAAAAGCAACCCGCCCTGGAGATAACAATCCACGAAGACCGAATGGGGCCAGTAATATTGCCAGCCGGTCCGCAGCCAGAAATCCCGATATCCAACGCCGAAGAGATTGGGCGAGGTGAGCAGATCGTTGGCCAGATAGCGATAAGAGGACAGCCGGGTGGCAAAAGAAGTGTCGGTAGCCAGGTCAGTCTCCCCCCAGATCCCGATAATCGGTCCGAGAAGATCGTACTGGATATTGGCGTAGATCAGGGCCCCGACGACCAGTGCCGAAAAGGTCATCACCGGCCACCTCCCGCCCCCGTTCTTTCCGGAGACGATCAGCAACCTCAAGAAAAGAGCTCCCGCCAGAGCGGCCGCCACCCCCAGGCTTCCCGCCCGGGTGTTGAGGAAAAAGAAGGTGACCAGGCAAAAGCAGACAAAGATGACACTGAAAAGATCGGTCCCCCGCTCCCGTTCTTCCCTCACCCGGAGGCGAAGAAACGGAGCAAAGGCGAAAACCGGCAAATAATAGAGGGTAAATACATTGGGATCGAAGATACCCGAAGCGCTGGTAAACTCCACCGCTCCCCGCCAGCGATGGATTTTCCCCCCGAACATCCCCAGTTCTCCCCCCAGAACATATACGGCCAGCACCCCGGTGGAGAGCATCAGTATCGTACTTATCCGCCCGGCGATTTTCCCGTTTTGGCAATTCACGTAAAAAAAGAGCAGGTAGGCGAAACTGCCGATCAGTTTCAAAACGAGGTTGAGGGGAGAGCTTTCCAAATCTCCGGAGTCAAAAAGCAGGTAGGGTAGACAACCGATCAAGATCAAGGACCAGATCAGATAGATCTTTCCCGCCCGCAGGTATTTATCCGAGTACAGGAGCAGGTCCAGAAACAGAACTCCCAGGAAGAGAAAGCGGTTGAGACTGAAGAATCCCGGCAGGCCGGGGAAGAGATTCCAGGTGTAGTCGAGACCGAGAATCA
>JAVCCZ010000232.1 GCA_030765265.1 Candidatus Erginobacter occultus | reverse complement strand
GCATATCGAGGACCGGGCGGAGATCCTGACCCGTCCGGTCGGTGAGGTGATGACCCCGGATCCGCTGACCATCTCCGGCGACCGGCTGGCCGTGGAGGCCTTGCGGCTGCTCGGGACCCGGAAGGTTGATGAGATCCCGGTGGTCAACCGGCGGGGAGAGCCGGTCGGGATGCTTGACGTCCAGGATTTGTTGAAAGCGGGTGTGGTGTAGGATAATAAGTTCAAAGTTCGAAGTTCAAAGTTCGAAGTTAGGCGATGAGAGAAAGCGACGATATCCGAAACCGGGCGGCGAAGATCAAGCTTCTCCTGCTCGATGTCGACGGGGTGCTGACCGACGGCAAGATCTATCTGGGCCGGGGAGGGGAGGAGATGAAATCCTTCCACGTCCGGGACGGATCGGCCTTGGTCCGCTGCCGCCGGGCGGGGGTAGGAGTAGCCCTGATCAGCGGCCGGAAGTCCGAGGCGGTGGTTATCCGGGGCCGGGAGCTGGGGATCGACGATATTTTCCAGGGGGTTGAGGATAAAGTCGGGGTGCTGGAGGACCTGCTGGCCCGTTACTCCTGCGACGCCCTGGAGACGGCTTATATCGGCGACGATCTGCCCGACCGGCCGGTGATGCGGAGGGTGGGTCTCTCGGTGGCGGTGGCCGACGGGCATCCGGCCCTCCGCCGGGAGGCGGATTACGTCACCGCCGGCCGGGGCGGGGAGGGGGCGGTGATGGAAGTCGTGGAAATGATCCTGGCCGGGCGGGGGCGATGAAGTCGGCGTTGATCTGTTGTTTGCTCTTTGCCGGCGGTTCGGTTCTGGCGGCTACCCCCGGCGGCGAGGATATCTCTACTCCTTCCCCCCCGGCGGCCACGCCCACTCCCGGTCTTCCGGCGCAGGAATTGAGCGGGGGCTTTACCCGGTATATCCCCGACCGGGAGGGAAATTACGAGTGGAAGATGGAGGGGGAGACGGTCAGTTTTCTCTCCCCGGTCTGCCTGGAGATCACCCGGCTGACCGCGACCGCGCTCGCCCCCCGGCTGGAGGGCCTGACGATTACCGCCGGCCGGGTGATATATTTCACCGATTCCGGGATCGCCCGCCACGAAGGGACCCGGATCACTGTCCGGCGGGAGAAGATGTTCCTGAGCGGCAAAGGTTTCTTGTGGACTCCCGCCAACCGTCAGATCCGGGTATTTGAGGATGTTCGCCTCTTGATCCTGGAGGGAGAGGAGGGGGGCTTGTTCCCGGAATGAAGATCTTTCCCCCAAAAGCAATCATCTTCCTGGCTGCGGCCTTCCTCTTGCTCCCGGCTTCAACCCTGATCGGGGAAGAACAAAATACCGGCGAAGACTGGACCGCGATCACCTGTGATGGTAATCTTTATATGGATTATGATCGGCAGCGGGTGATTTTCTTCAACAATGTCCGGGTGGAGAACCCCCGGGGGCGGATCCAAGCGGATCGGCTGACGGTCTTTTTCTCCCCCGACGGCAAGACCGTGGAAAAAGCGGAAGGCGAGGGCAATGTCCGGATTAACGCCGAAGGGCGCTCGGGCCGTTCGGAGAAGATCATCTATTATCCCGGGGAGAAGAAAGCGGTTCTGATCGGGGAGGCGTCGGTGACCGCCGGCGGGGACACCGTGGGCGGGGGGATGATCACGTTTTTCCTGGATAAAATGGATATGGAAGTCGCGGAAAGTCCGACTATGGAATATATCCCGGAAGGGGACTATCAGGTCGATTTTTAACGAGTTTTTACCGCGATTTCGCGGTGAGATCAACCGGTTGGGAATCTGGATGGAATTGTTTCGAGCGGAAAATCTGGTCAAGGTTTACAAGAAGCGCCGGGTGGTGGACCGGGTCAGTCTCCACGTCAACCGGGGCGAGATCGTCGGCCTGCTCGGCCCTAACGGGGCCGGGAAGACCACCTCCTTCTATATGATTGTCGGCCTGATCAAGGCCAACGGGGGAAGGGTCTTTTTCCGCCAGCGGGATATTACCCATCTCCCGATGTCCCGCCGGGCCCGCCGGGGGATGAGTTATCTCTCCCAGGAACCTTCGGTCTTCCGGAACCTGACCGTGGAAGAGAATATTATGTCCATTCTCCAGACCCTGAAGATGAGCCGGGCGGATCGGAAAAACCGGATGGTCGAGCTGCTCCAGGAGCTGGGCATTCACCACCTGGCCAAGAGCAAGGCCTATATGCTCTCGGGTGGGGAGAGGAGGCGGCTGGAGATTGCCCGCGCCCTGGTAATTTCGCCCCGTTTCATCCTCCTTGACGAGCCGTTTTCCGGGGTTGACCCGATCGCTGTCTTCGAGGTCCAGCAGATTATCGTCGATCTGAAAAATCGCGGACTGGGAATTTTGCTTACCGATCATAACGTCCGCGAAACCTTGGCGGTGACTGATCGTTCCTATATAATGTTCCAGAGTCGGATATTGATTTCCGGAACTTCCGAGGAGTTGATCAACAGTCCCCGGGCGCGGGAGATTTACCTGGGGGAACAGTTTTCGATGTGATGTTTGTTATTTTTCCGGGCCGTCGTTCGCCGACCGGGAAAATAAAAAAGAAAAAAAAGGAGGGATCTTTTATGCCGATCAGCATTACCGCCCGGCACGCCTCGATTACCGGAGAGATCAAGGATTACGCCCGGGAAAAACTCGAGTCCCTGGAACACCTCTGGCCCCGGGATACCGACGCCCACCTGGTGATCGAGGCGGAGAAGGCGGGGTATTTTCTGGAAATCAACCTCCAGTCCGGACACAACCGTCTCCACAGCGAGGCCCGGAACCGCAACCTCCAGACCGCGGTCAACCAGGCGGTCCGGAAACTGGAAAAGCAACTGAAGAAGGCCAAGGGCAAGACTTCCCGGAGGAAGAAAGAGAAGCTCCAGGCGCCCTACGCGCCCGAGGACCTGCCCGAGGATATCCCCCTCCTGGTCAAGGTTCCCGACGCCCGGATTGAGGTACTGGATGAACGGGCCGCCTCCCTGCGGCTGCGGGAGGGCGGTCTGGGCTTCTTTCTCTACCGGGCGTCGGAGACCGATAAGTTGAGCGTGATCTTCCGGCGCGAGGATGGGAACCTGGGTTTGATGGAGATCCCGGAAAGATAAACCGGACCGATCCCTTTTTCTGACTCTTATAACCGCGGATTGGACGGAGTATGCTGATTACAATATGAGACAATCCGCCTGATCCCCGGAAACCGCGGTTTATTGATTAACGATGAAAGGTCTGACGGTAAGTCAATTTTACGATACCCTCAAGGAGAAGCTTCGGCTCCGTCTGGTCGCCGGGGAGAAGGGCCTGAAACGGAAGATCCTGATCTCGGAGATCAACCGTCCCGGACTGGCTCTCTCCGGTTATATCGATTATTTCGCCAACCGGAGGGGGCAGGTTTTAGGGAAGGTGGAGATCAGTTACCTGCGCAGTCTCCCCCCCGCCGAGCGGAAGAAGCGGATCGGGGCATTCCTGCGGCAGAAGATCCCGTTCTGCATTGTCGCCCGAAATTATCTGCCCCCAGAAGAACTGATCAGCGCGGCCGACCGGATCGGGATTCCGATCTTTCGTTCAGCCCTGATCACGACCCGTCTCCTCAATCTCTGCACGATATTTCTCGAGGAGATCTTCTCCCCCCATACTTCGATTATCGCCAACCTGGTCGAGGTTTACGGGGTGGGAGTGCTGATCCAGGGGAAGAGCGGGGTGGGCAAGAGCGAGTGTACCTTGAGCCTGGTCGAGCGGGGGCACCGCCTGGTCAGCGACGACTATATTTACGTCCGCCTGATTGACGGATCCTATCTGGTGGGAGAGGGCTCGGAGTTGACCCGGTTTCATATGGAGATCCGGGGCTTGGGGATCATTGATGTCCGCCAGCTTTTCGGGGTCGGCTGCGTCCGGCAGCGCAAACGCCTCGACCTGGCCGTCACCCTGGAACTCTGGGAGCGGGAGAAGGAGTATGAACGGCTGGGGCTGGACGAAGAATATATCAAGATCCTCGGCGTGGCCGTCCCCCATATCCTGCTCCCGGTCGGCCCCGGCCGCGACCTGGCGCTCCTGATCGAGGTAGCTGCGCTCAATCACCGGATCAAGCGGATGGGTTATCACGCCGCCCAGGAACTGGACCGCAACGTCCGGGAATTGATCCGGAAGCGGGAGAAATAGATTCAAGGGGGAGAGAAGTTGTTATGCCGGAGATAGTCAAAGACATCAAGATTGAAAACAAGCTCGGGATCCACGCCCGCCCGGCCGCCCGTTTCGTCCAGCTGTCGAGCCGATTCAGTTCGGATATCATCTTGAAACGGGGTGAGGAAGAGGTAAACGGTAAGAGTATTATGGGGGTCCTGATGCTGGCCGCCCCCCAGGGTTCGACGGTGAAGGTGATCGCCCGCGGCGTCGACGCCGAAACGGCGATGGAAGAGATCGAAGCCCTGATCAAATCTAAATTCGGCGAGGATTGATGAAGGAAAAGGTATTCTCGGGGATTGCCGCTTCTCCCGGTATCGTGGTCGGCCAGGCCTACCTCTTCGATGTCGAGGAGGCCGCCGTCTCCCCGCACCCGATCCCGGAGAAGTCGGTCGGGGCGGAGATCGCCCGTTTTGAAGACGCCCTGATCGCCACCCGCAAGGAACTGATCAACATCCGCCAGGAACTGGCCGACCGGGCGGGGAGGAAGGTGACCGATCTCTTTGATGCCCACCTTTTAGTGGTCGAGGACCGGACCCTGATCGCCGAGGTGGTTAAGGGCATCGAAGAGAAAAGACTTAACGCCGAGTATGTCTTCCAGTCGGTGATCAAGGAATATACCAAGGCCTTCCTCCAGGTTGAGGACGGCTATATCAAGGAACGGCTCAGCGATATCCGGGATGTCGCCCGTCGGGTTCTCCATAACCTGACCGGCAGCAAGCGGGCCGACCTGGCCTCCCTGGAGGAGGAAGTGGTGGTAATCGCCCCCGATCTCTCCCCTTCGGATACCGCCCTGATGCACCGGGAGAAGGTGGTCGGTTTCGCTACCGACGCCGGGGGAAAGACTTCCCACACCGCGATTATGGCCCGATCACTGGAGATCCCGGCGGTGGTGGCCCTGGGAAATATTTCGGCCGCGGTCTCCACCGGCGATCCCCTGGTTGTCGACGGGACTTCCGGGCAGGTTATTCTCTTCCCCTCCCGGGCGACCCTGGCCCGGGTGAAGCGGGAGCAGACGGAACTGCTCCGGTTCGAGACCCAGCTGGAAGAATTAAAGGACCGTCCGGCGGAGACCCGGGACGGGTTCCGGGTAACCCTGGCCGCCAACATCGAGATGCCGGAGGACCTTCCCTCGGTGGTTTCCCACGGCGGGGAGGGGGTGGGGCTTTACCGGACGGAATATTTTTATCTCAACCGGGTCGATCTCCCCGACGAGGAAGAACAGTACCAGGCCTACCGCAAGGTGGCGAAGACCCTCCACCCGGCTTCGGTTATCATCCGGACCCTCGATCTGGGGGGGGACAAGTTCAACTCCGCCCTCGAGATCCCCCCCGAGTTCAATCCCTTTATGGGCTGGCGGGCCATCCGGTTCTGCCTCGAACGCCAGGATATCTTCAAGACCCAGCTGCGGGCGATCCTCCGGGCCAGCCGGGAGAAAAACGTCAAGGTGATGTTCCCGATGATCTCCGGTTACGGCGAATTGAAAAGGGTGCTGCGGATCTGGGAAGAGACCAAGAACGAGATCCGCCGGCAAGGGGTTCCCTTCCATCAGGATATGGAGGTGGGGATAATGATCGAGATCCCCTCAGCGGTGGTGATGGCCGACGAACTGGCCCGGGAGGTGGATTTCTTCAGCATCGGGACCAATGATCTGATCCAGTACACCCTGGCGGTGGACCGGGTGAACGAAAAGATCGCTTATCTCTACGATCCGCTTAACCCGGCGGTAATCCGCCTGATCGACCAGGTGATTACCACCGGGCACCGGCATAATATCTGGGTGGGGATGTGCGGGGAGATGGCCGGTGACATTCTTTCCATTCCAATCCTCCTCGGGTTGGGATTGGATGAATTCAGCGTCAGCCCGGTGATAATCCCGGAAGTGAAGAAGCTGATATCCTCGCTGCGGCTTCCGGAAGCGAGGGAACTGGCCCAAGAGGTGCTCTCCTATCGCTCGGCCGACGATATCCGGGCCGCGGCGAAAAAAGTGATCTCCCGGACCGCTCCCCGGTTGTTAAAGGCGGAACAGTCCCGGGTTCGTCCTGCCGGGAGCGGCTGACTCGGACTTTTTTCCCCTTGCCAGATCGGGCCCGCTCGCTTATTATCCCCCCTTTTCCTGGTTGACCCTGTCAGCCGGGAAAGATACGTAATCTATAAATCAAGGCCTGGCGCCATAAATACCAAGGAGGAGACAAAGTGAAGCCCAAACATTATATCTTTACGTCCGAGTCGGTCACCGAGGGACACCCCGACAAAGTCTGCGATCAGATCTCGGACGCGGTTCTGGACAAGGTCCTGAAAGACGATCCCCAGGGCCGGGTGGCCTGCGAGACCTTCATCACCGCCGGGCTGGCGATCGTGGGGGGGGAGATCACCACCACCACCTACATCGATGTCCCGGACTTGGTCCGCGGGGTGGTCAAGGATATCGGCTACACCGACCCCAAGTACGGGTTTGACTATAAAAGTTGCGCCATCTTAAACGCCATCGGCCACCAGTCCCCGGATATCTCCCAGGGGGTAACCGAGGGCAAGGGCGAGTCCAAGG
>JAVCCZ010000101.1 GCA_030765265.1 Candidatus Erginobacter occultus | reverse complement strand
CGCCAGGCCGGGGTGACGTGCCCGTCGGAGAGGTCGAGGCAGACGGTGAGATGCTTCCGCCCGCGGCGGAAGAGGCCGGGAGGGACCTTCCCCCCGGAGGAGAACCAGCAGCGGTCGATGACCACGACCGTGCAGTCGCCGGGGCCGACGGCGGGGTCGGGTTGGAAGAGGTAATCGTCCCCGCCGGGGCCGGTCCGCCAGTAGGGCCGGTTGGAGAAATAGGGAACCCCCAGTTCCCGCAGCCCCTCGGCCAGGCAGACCGGGCCGTGCTGGTAGAGAGCCCGGTCGGGCGGGCCCGGGGGTGCGAGGTAGAAATAAACCGGGCCGGCAAATCCGCCCGGGAGTTCTTTTACGCCGGAGTCCATTATCGCTGGTCTCGTCTTTTCCCGCCGGGGGGAAACCGGGGATTGATTCGCCCGGCGGGTTAGGGTATCTTTTCTCCCCCCTAAACGCGTTAGCCCAAGGATAGCACAGCCGATGAAAAAGGTTAAATTAATCCCGGCCGCGGCGGCGGTGATCCTGGCCGCCGCCGGTGGCTTTTTTCTCGGCCGCGGCTTAACCCCGGAACCGGACCGGACCCGGATCCGTCCCCAACCGGCCGCCACCGACTTCGAGGCCATCCGCTCGCTGCCCTACGTCGGGGCCGGTTCGCGGACGGCCGGGGCCGGGAGGAACGGAGTAACCGCCTGGAACCGGGAACTGGCTTCCCCGGGCTCCAACCTCTACCTCTCCGGCCACCTCGACGGGGCCGACCTCCTCGACCTGGCGGGCAACCGCCTGAAGCGCTGGGAATCCCCCCGGGAAGAGGTCCTCGCCCTCCTCCCCGAAAAGCCGAAGCGGGGCAACCTGACCGGGCTGAGGTTCGCCCACGCCCTCCCCGATCTCGGCCTGCTGGCCATCCACGACTACATCGCCCTGGTCCGGCTCGACGCCGATTCCCGGGTTCTCTGGACATTTTCCGGCGAACCCCACCACGACCTCTGGATCACCCCCGGAGGGGAGATCTTCGTGCTGACCTCCCGGGAAGAGCAGATCCCCCGCCTCCACCCAAAGACCCCGATCCTGGTCGACTACGTCACCGTCCTCGACCGGTCCGGGAAAGAGAAACGGGCTTACTCGATCTTAAAGATGCTGGAAAATTCCCCCTACTCCTTCCTCCTCCCGGCGGTCAATCAAATCGAAGACGACCAACCGCTCGACATCCTCCACGCCAACTCGATCCAGGTCTTCGACGGGAGCTGGGCCGGGCTGGACCCGGAGATCTACCGGGAGGGAAACATCCTCCTCTCCCTGCGCAACCTGAGTTTCGTCTTCATCTACGACCCGGAGAACCGGGAGATCGTCTGGGGCTGGGGTCCGACCAACCTTTCCTACCAGCACAAGGCCCGGCTGCTGGATAACGGACGGATACTGATCTTCAACAACGGCCAGGAGACCTCGAAGGTGGTGGAGGTCGATCCCCTGACCGGGGAGATCGCCTGGGAGTTCCGGGGCGGCGAGGAGCATCCCTTCTTCACGCGGCTCCTCGGCGCCGCCCAGCGGCTCTCCGACGGCAACACCCTGGTCACGGAATCGGAGGCCGGAACCGTATTCGAGGTCACCCCGGCAGGGGAGATCGTCTGGCAATTCGTCAACCCGGGGGAGACCGGAGGGAAGATCGCGGTCATCCCGGAGATGCACCGCTACCCCCCGGATTACTTCACCGTACCTCTCCCGCGGCCGGGTACGGACTGAACCGCCCGCTTCATCCGGTTTTGCCGAATTCCTTCAACAGCCGGGGTAGGTTGCTCCTCCGGCCACCCGTCCCGGCCGGGGTATCCGCCCAGAGGCGGCGGGAGATAACCCTGCGGTCGGACGCCTCCGGCCCCCCGAAGACCAGGGTCAGGAAAGGGTGGCGCTCCAGCAGGCGGCGGATGAACTCCGGGTCCGCCCGGTCGCCGGAGAAGGGGAAGGCGAAGGGCGCCCGGCTCCGGCCGGAGAGTTCCATCACCGCCCGGGTGGAGCGGGCGATCTCTTCCTCCAGCTCTCCTTCCTCCAGGCCGTCGAGCCGGGTGTGGCGGCGGCTGTGGCCGCCGATGGTAAAACCGTCGGCCGCCAGCTCTTTCACCTCCTCCTCTTCCAGGTAAGGCCGCTCCCGCTCCAGGTATTTTCGAGGCGCGACCCCCAATTCCCGGCAGATCCGCTCCCGGATCTCTACCCCGGAGGCCGCCGGGCCCCCCACCGCCCGCAGACCGTCTTCCCGGGAGGCGAGCGGGCGGCCGAGAATATCTGCCAGCCGCTTCAAGGCCGGCCGCAGCCGGCGGCGGTCCAGCGCGGCGAGACGGGCGAGACAGAGGGCGACGGCATTGCGGGAAGCCAGGTTCCGGTTGCCGACCAGCTCCGAGGGGACGAAGAAGATCGCCGGAATCCGCTACTCAAGCAGCAGCGGCCTCGCCTCGGTAAAGCACTCCCGGTAGCCGTCGTCGAAGGTCAGAAGGACCGCGTCCGGGGGAAAGGGGCGGTCGGCTTCGATGGCTTCCATAACCTCATCGTGGGAGAGAACCCGGCAGCGGCGGCGGAGATATTTCAGGTCGGCCGCAAATGCCCGGGGAGTTTTGTAGCGGTAAAGCGGCCGGAGGTGGGGGAGGTCGCGGGAGGAGATCAGATGGTAAAATAGAACGATCATTCGGTAATCGGTAAACAGTATTCCAGTTTTGAATCAGGTGAAAGCGGTATCGCCGTCGCAGTAATTGAGCCGGACCTCCCCGGCCGCTTTCGCCAGGGGACTGTCGCCGGTCCAGGGGTAGTAGAGATAGGGCCGGTCGTGGGGCCGGGCCAGGCGGCGGAGCAGCGAGGCCCGGCCGGCGGAGGGGATCAACTCCCCCGGAATATTCACGATATCGGCCCGGGCCCGGAGGGCACACTCCAGGGCCAGGGGGAGGACCAGGGACCGGTCCTCGGGATGGAGAAAGTCGTAATCGAGGATCTTCATCGTCCGCTCCCGCCCGGTCGAGGAGAAGGAAACGACGAAATATCCCCGGTATTCCCCGCCCGGTCCGAAGACCTCGTTGGCGGTGATCCGGAAGAGTTTCCGCCGGTGGGTGAAGAGATAATCGAGTTTATCCGTTCCCGGCCGGCCGGTTTCGACTACCCAGGGGTATTCCAGAATCCAGTTGACCACCCGCGGGCCCCGGTAAAATTCGGCCGGGGGAGCGCCCTGACGGATGACCGGGTGGGCTTCCTCCCGGACCCGGTCGGTCTCCCGAACCGCGACCCCCGCCGGCGGGGCGGGGAGGAGTATCCGGCAGACCAGACCCTTGAGGCGGCCGGGAAATCTCTTCAGACGGAGCCGGTAGTAGCGGCAGCTCCCCAACTCGGAGGCCCCCAGGTAGTGGATCAACTTCCAGGCCTCCGGCGAGAGGTCGGTAAAGACAATATCCGGGAGACGGCGCTTGAAGTTTCTCCCCATCAGCAGACCGGCCGCGGTCTTTCTATAGTCGGGATGGAGGTACCAGGTTGAACCCCAGTTCACCTTAGAGAGACTGGCTCCCCGCCGGAGCCAGCCGGGGAGCGCCCCCAGGTAGCCGACCAGCCGTTTCCCGCTATAGGCGGCGAAGAGGACGATATCTTCGGGGTCGGCGACCGGGTTACGGGCCTGGGCCCGAGCCCGCTGCGGGGTGATCGGCGGCAGGCCGCCCTCCCCGTCCCCGGCCAGGACGGCGGCGGCGAACTCCTCCAGTTCCCCGGCCCGGACCGCTTCCACCTTTATTCTGGTTCGAGCGTTCTCGCTGATGGGAATATCCCCGCCGGTTATTGTTCGCCGGCCGGCTCGCGGTCGAACGGGGCCGGACCCGGGGTGAAGGGCGGCTCCCCTTCGAGGAATCCGTGTTCGGCCAGGAACCGATCGGTCGCCCAGAGGGTCTGGCGGAAGGGCCGGTTGCCCTTCTCGCCGTAGTTGAAGAAGCCGTGGCCCAGACCCCGGAAGGTGACCAGGATGCACTCGTTGCCGGCTTTCTTCATCAGGTTGGTGAAGTAGGCCGCCGCCTGGTACGGGACGGTCCGGTCCTCGGTCCCCTGGAAGATGATGGTCGGGGGCAGGCCGGGCCGGACCCGGTAGATCGGTGAGGCCTCTTCCGCCCGGCCCCCGAAGGCCTTCGGCCCCTCGAGGAGGTTGACGTCGAGGGCCGGGTTGAAGAGGACCAGGGCCTGCGGCACGGCGCTGACCTCGAGATCGTCTCCGGGATCGTCGAAACCGCTCGACATTGCCGCCGTCGCCGCCAGGTGGCCCCCGGCCGAACCGCCGCCGGCGGCGAGCTTTTCGGGGTCGATCCCCAGCTCTCCGGCGCGGGACCTCAGCCAACGGATGGCGGAGTTCCCGTCGGCCATCGCCGCCGGGGGCGCGGTCCCGTGCCGCCCTTCGACCCGGTACTCGGCCGAGGCCGCCACCATCCCCCGGTAGGCGAGGTAGCGGCAATGGGGGAAGAACTGTTCGGGGGTGCCGCCGTACCACCCCCCGCCGTGGAAGAAGACGATCGCCGGGCGGCGGTCGGAGGGACGGTGGCCGGCGGGGAAGAAGAGGTGTAACCGCAGCTCGTCCTCCCCCACCTTCTTGTAGACGACCGAGCGGTAAACCGTCCCCCGTTCGGCCGCCGCGATGAAGGGCGGGGTGAGAGCGGCACAGCCGGCCAGGACCGCCGGCAGCACCGCGGCGGTCAGGCGGAACGCGAAAATGACATTATGGACCGGTTTCATTATGGTAACTTCCCGAAGTTCGTATAAGATTATAGTAAACTATACTGAACAGGAGAGAAAGCGCGATTTCTCCGGGAAACAATAATTTTCACCCGGGAAAGAATATTCCCTGCCCGGTCTGCCGGGCGGCGGAGACCGGCCCCTTCTTTCCCGACTATCGGGTCTGCCCGGAATGCGAGGCCGTCTTCCTCCTCCCCCATCTCCTCCCGGATCCGGACGAAGAACGGAAACGCTACCTCCTCCACGAAAACGACCCCGACAATCCCGGCTACCGGGATTTTCTCTCCCGCCTGGCCGGGCCGCTGCTGGAACGGCTGGCTCCCGGAATGGAGGGGCTCGACTACGGTTGCGGCCCGGGGCCGGCCCTGGCCCGGATCCTCGAGGAGGCCGGTCACCGGGTCCGGCTCTACGACCCCTTCTTTTACCCCGACCGGTCGGTCTTGGATCTAACTTACGGCTTCATTACCTGCACCGAGACAGCCGAACACTTCCACGACCCGGCCGGGGAGTTCACCCGCCTCGATAGGCTGCTGGAACCCGGGGGCTGGCTGGGGGTGATGACGTGCTTCCGGCAGCCCGACCGCGATTTCGCCTCCTGGCATTATCGCCGGGACCCCACCCACGTGGTATTCTACCGGGAAGCGACCTTCCGCCGCCTGGCCGACCGGTTCGGCTGGCAATGCGAATTCCCGGCCCGGGATGTTTTCCTGGCGGTGAAAAAGTAAGCAGTGCTTGAACCTTCGTGAAGATCCGGGAGGATTCGTGGTTAACAGATTGAAGTACGACCTGATAATCTTTGACGCTGACGGGACGCTGAGGAGATGCACGGTCCCGGGACAGGTCTGCCCCAACGCTCCCGGCCAGTGGGAACTCCTCCCCGGGGTAGCCGGAACCCTCACCGGGATCGAGTGGGGATCTCCCTCCCGGGACCGGACCGCCCTCGGGATCGCCAGCAACCAGGCGGGGATCGCCCGGGGATACCTGGCCGAAGAACTGGCCCGGAGGATGTTGGAGGACACCGTGGAGGCGGCGGCCGGGTTCCGGCCGGTCCCGGGCTCGGTCGAACTCTGCCCCCACGGCACCCGGGAAGGCTGCTCCTGCCGGAAGCCTCAGCCGCTGATGCTTCAGCGGCTGATGGCTTTCTGGGAGACGGCCCCGGAGCGGACCCTATTCGTCGGCGATATGGCCAGCGACCGGGGTGCGGCGCTCAACGCCGGCTGCGAGTTCCGCTGGTCGGCCGATTTCTTCCCCGGGGATTAATCCCGTCCCTAGTGTAATGTTTCAGAAATACTGGGCAATAAACTGTCATTGCGGGCGATAGCGAAGCAATCTCAATCCACTGCCAGGGAATAGATTGCTTCGTCGCTTCGCTCCTCGCAATGACATTGGGCATATTTTTATTTATGAAACTCTACACGAGCGCCGGTTTGCAGTTTGAGGGCCGGGGTGATATGTTTTCTTTTATGAAAACGATCTTTTTTCTTCTAACCGGAGTAATGCTTATGAATTCCGCCGCCCAGGGAAACGAAACCGCGACCGCCGCCTTTGCCGGGGGTTGCTTCTGGTGCCTGGAACCACCCTTCGCCCGGGTTGAAGGAGTGCTCGAGGTGATTCCCGGCTACACCGGGGGCCATAACCCCGACCCTACATACGAGGAGGTCTGCTCCGGGCGGACCGGCCACTTCGAGGCCGTCCGGGTGACCTACGATCCGGACCGGGTCTCCTACGACCGGCTCCTGGAGATCTTCTGGCGGCAGATCGATCCCACCGACCCCGGCGGCCAGTTCGCCGACCGGGGGAGCCAGTACCGGACCGCCGTCTTCTACCACAACCCGGAACAGAAGGAGCGGGCGGAGAAGTCGAAGGCGGAGCTGGGGGCTTCGGGGATCTTTGAGAAACCGATCGCGACCGAGATCCTCCCGGCCGGAGATTTCTTCCCGGCCGAGGAGCACCACCGGCAGTATTACCAGAAATGCCCGGTCCGCTACGAGCTTTACAAGCAAGGCTCCGGCCGGGCCGGCTACCTGGAGGAAAGATGGGGCCGCGGTGAAGAGGATGCCGCGGACGCCAAAGAGGAAAGAGTTTACCGCAAGCCCCCCGGCGAAGAACTGAAAAAGACCCTGACCCCGCTCCAGTACCGGGTCACCCAGGAAAACGGCACCGAGAAGCCCTTCGACAACGAGTACTGGGACAACAAGCGCGAGGGGATTTACGTCGATGTCGTCTCCGGGGAACCGCTCTTCAGTTCGGCCGACAAGTTCGAATCCGGGACCGGCTGGCCGAGCTTCACCCGGCCCCTGGTCGCGGAGAACATCGTCGAGCGGGAGGACCGCTCGTTCTTCTCGGTCAGGACCGAGGTCCGAAGCCGGCACGGCGACTCCCACCTCGGCCACGTCTTCCCCGACGGCCCTCCCCCGACCGGGCTCCGTTACTGCCTCAACTCCGCCGCGCTCCGCTTCATCCCCAAGGAGGACCTGGAGAAAGAAGGCTACGGCCATCTGGCCCGGTAGCACAGCCATTCCTGTCCGTGTGAATCGTCGGTGTGAATTGCCGCTTGCCCCCGCCCGGGTATAACCGTATTCTCCGTCATTACCTGTCAACCATCGCCGGGGATGCGTCCCTATGCAGGATAGTTTCAAGAGAAAAATCGATTACCTGAGGATCTCCCTCACCGACCGATGCAACCTCCGCTGCCGCTACTGTATGCCGGCCCAAGGGGTGAAGAAGTTCTCCCACCGGGATATCCTCAGCTTCGAGGAGATCGAACGGGTGATCCGGGTCTGCCGGGAGCTGGGATTCACCAAGTTCCGTTTCACCGGCGGCGAGCCGCTGGTCCGCCGCGGGGTAATGGATTTTCTGGAGCAGCTCCCCCCGGGCGACTGGTACCTGACCACCAACCTGGCGGTTGACGGCCTCGACCTCGACCGGCTCAACCGACTCCCCCTGGCCGGGCTCAACGTCAGCTGCGACTCCCTGAAACCCGACCGCTACCGCTGGATCACCCGGCTCGGCGAACTATCCGCCTTCCTCCAAAACCTGGCCGGTGTCCGCAGCGACAATCTGAAGATCAACGCGGTGGTGATGAAGGGGTTCAACGAGGACGAGATCGAGGATTTCATCGACTTCGGGGAGAGGCACCGGGCCACCGTCCGCTTCATCGAGAAGATGGACTTCGCCTCCGGGGGACCGGGATTTTCCTCCCTCTCCGAGATCAAGAAGCAGCTGATCACGCGAGGGATCATCGAGCCGGAGGGGAAGCAGATCCGCAACTCGGTCTCCTCTTACCACGACCTGAAGGGCCGGGCGGGGAAGGTCGGCTTCATCACCCCGGTCAGCCGCCACTTCTGCCCGACCTGCTCCAAGATCCGGCTCAAGGCCAACGGGGAGATCAAACTCTGCGTCTTCGCCGCCGAGAACTTCAACCTCCGCGACCTGCTGCGGAGCGAACCCGAAGACGGAGTGATCCGGGACCGGCTGGCCGAACTGATCGCCCGCAAGCCCTTCCGCCCCGAGGGTCCCCGGACCAAGGAGACGATGGCCGAGATCGGCGGCTGAACCGGACGGCCGGCAGATTTAAGAGTTTTTCGATCAGTCGGTCGGGATTCTCAATCCCGTGAATTATACGGTCCGGGCCCGGCCGGGGGCAGCAACCCGGCCAAGAGCCCGGAGAGGCTGGCCAGGGAATAGGGCTTATGGAGTACCCCCGACGGATCGAGCCGATCGAAACGCCGGGCCAGGTCATCCTCGCTGTAGCCGCTGCAGATCACCACCTTCGCCTCCGGATCGATATGCCGGATCTCCCGGAGGACCTCACCTCCATCCAGACCGGGCATCGTCAGGTCGAGGAGGACCAGGCCGAGGTCCTCCCGGTGCTTCCGGTAAAGATCGAGCGCCTCTTTCCCATCGGACGCCTCCAGCACCTCCAGCCCAAATCCCCGGAGCATCTGCCCGGTCACCGAGCGGACCATCCCCTCGTCCTCGGCCAGCAAAACCTTCCCCTTGCCCCGCCATCCGGCCGCCGGCGCAGCCACCTCCTCCCCGCCGGCGGGCCCGGCGGCGGAGACGGGAAGAAGAACCCGGAAGGTCGAACCCCGGCCGGGGTGGCTCTCGACCAACAGCGCCCCGGCGTGGCCCCGGACAATCCCCAGCACCGAGACCAGCCCCAACCCCCGGCCGGTGAACTTGGTGCTGAAGAAGGGCTCGAAGATCCGCCTCCGGGTGGCCTCGTCCATCCCCTTGCCGCTGTCGGTCACCTCCAGGCAGAGAAAGCGCCCCGGAGCCGCTTCGCCCCCGATCTCGGACCGCGCCAGTTCCTCCCGGCCGCAGTCGATCAGGCCGGTGGAGAGGGTGATGTAGCCGCTCTGCTCCTCCAGGGCCTCGGAGGCGTTGATCAGCAGATTCATCACCACCTGCCGGATCTGGGAGGGGTCGCCCTCGACCGGGGGAAGGTTGTCCCCCGGGTTGAGAGTGAGGACCGCCTTCCGGGAGATCGAACTCCGGATCAGGTTTCCCATATCCCCGATCAGGGAGTTGAGGTCGATCGAAGATTGGGCCAGCGAGGACTTCCCGGTGTAGGAGAGCATCTGCTGGCAGAGCCCGGCGGCGGCGCTCCCGGCGGTCAGGATGTCGTTCAGGCTCTCCCGGGCCGGGGAGAGCGGGCCGAGTTCCCGCAAGACCAGCTCGGCGTTGCCCAGCATCACCATCAGGATGTTGTTGAAGTCGTGGGCGATCCCCCCGGCCATCACCCCGAGACTCTCCAGCTTCTGGGCCCGCTGGACCCCCCGCTCCAGTTCCAGCCGCTCCCGTTCCGCCCGCTTGCGTTCGGTAATGTCGCGGGAGATGCACAAAATCCCCTCGGGAACGGGATAGACGTTTACTTCATACCACCCCTTCCGCCTGTCGACAAAACTGTGTTCGGTGGTGACCGTCTCCGGTTCTCGGTTCTCCATCACCCGCCGGAAAACCTGAAAAAAAGCCGTCTCTTCAACCCCGGGGAAGAGCTCGGTCAGTTTCTTTCCCAGCAATTCGGCTTTCGACAGTCCCGTGAACAGCTCGGCGGCGTCGTTGACCAGGATATGCCGCCATTCCCGATCCAGTATGTAGACGCTGTCGCGGATCCCATCCACCAGGAGCCGGTAGCGCTCCTCGCTCTCCTTCAATGCCGTCCCCGCCTTTTTGGACTCGGTGATGTCCCGGATGAAGGCGCCGACCCCGAGCGCCCCCTCCCGGAGCCGGAGGGGGAACTTCCTGATCTCATAGATACTCCCCCCCACCTCCTCCTCGGCGATCACGATCCGGTTCTTTTCCACCGCTTCCCGGTCGGTTCCCCGGCAGTTCTCGGCGGCTTCCGGAGGCATCAGGTCAAAGTCCGTCCGGCCGACGATCTCCGACTCCGGACGGTTGAAGAATAGCCGTTGAGTCTCGTTGATCATCAGGTAGCGGAAGTCGGCGTCCTTGACAAAGACCAGGTCGGAGGCGGCGTTGATGAAGGTCCGGTAGAGTTCCTCGCTACGGCGGAGGGCGTCCTCGGCCAGTTTCCGGTCGGTGATGTCGAGGAAGTCCTCGAGGATTCCGTCCAGGGCGCCTTGGTCGTTGTAAAAGGGGGAGGCGGAGACGATGTAATACCGGTCCCGGCCGTCGATACGGATGACCTTCTCCTCTCCCAACGGCCGGCTGCCGGCCAGAACCCGCTGCAAAAGGCAACGGTCGGTGCCGCAGTCTTCGCTGGGCAGGGCCCGGTAGCAATATTCGCCCTCCAGGTCCCCCGCCTCCCGCCCGCAGGCCTGCTCAAGGGCGGCGTTGACCCAGCGCATCTTGAAGTCGGGGCCGATCAGCCGCATCGGGCCGGCGGTGGTGGCCAGGAGGAGTTCCTTCTCTCTCCGGGAGCGGGAGATCTTCCGGTTGAGACGGGATATCTCCCGCAGATGGTCGCCGACCTGGCCGGCGGCGACCCGGTAGGCGGCCAGCTCCCTCTTCAGCCGTTCGATCTCTCCCTCTCTCCCGGCAATTGTCTCGTCCGCTGCCATATCACCTCCCGAAGGATGAATATTTCCCCGGGCGGTCAGTTCGCCCGGGATGGCCGGTACACTTCCGGCTCGGGGTCGATCCAGAAGGGGTTCTCCCCGATCCTGCCCTCGAACAGGGCCCAGGGATGGATCTTTAACAGCTCGACGATTTCGGCCCCCGACATCCGGTCGGTCCGGTACTGGCAGAGGGCGTGGACCTTCTCGGTCTTGTTGAAGAGTTCGGTGGAGAGGGCCTCGTAATAAAGGATCTCCTCCCGACCCGGGGTCCCCTCGATCAGCCAGGACATCTCGGCGGTGGCCCGGACGTGGCTCCAGCCCGCCGCCAGCGCCGCCTCGATGTCGGAACGGTAAAGCTCAACCAGGTGGGCGGGATCGAACCGGCCGTCTTTCAGCATCGGCTCCTTCCGGCCGAGGAGGACCAGCTGGCCGGAATCTTCCGCCGCCGCGACGTCAATCCCCTCTTCCGCCAGGGCCGTCCTCACCCGGGCGATTGTCTCCGGGGATGCCCCGTAAAAACAGCGGTCGTTCCCCCGCAGCCCTGCGGCGAAGAAGGGGACCACGGCGGAGAGGATACTGTCCTCCATCGTGTAGAGTCCGACCATATGGGTCCCGTCGCTGAACCGGACGGGCCGGCCGGCGGCGTCATCTTCCCTTATATTCCTGATCATAATCTTCTCCTCTTGCGGTCGATCTCGGAAAATTCGTTCCTCTATTCACCCCTGCGGTTATCTCTAGTCCGGCTTCTATCTTCCCGGGGGAGTTCGACCCGAAACCGGGGCAGGGAATCCGGGTAGTTCTTCTGGAAGTATTCCAGGAGCTTCTCCCGGACCAGGCAACGCAGATCCCAGGCGGTCCCAGAGTCCGGGGCGCTCATCAGGCCGCGGAGCAGGACGGTCCGCTCCCCGGCCTCGGTCACCACCAGGCCGGCGACCCGGCCGTCCCAGAGTTCGGTCCCCTCGAGGATACGGAGCAGCTCCTGCCTGATCTCTTCCACCGGGACGGTGTAGTCGGTGTGAATGAAGACCGTACCCAGAATTTCCGAGGTCCTCCGGGTCCAGTTCTGGAACGGCTTCTCCAGGAAGTAGGTGATCGGGACTACCAGGCGGCGCTGGTCCCAGATCGCCACCACCACGTAGGTCAGGGTGATCTCCTCGACCTTTCCCCACTCCCCCTCGACGATCAACACGTCGTCGATCCGGATCGGCTGGGTGATCGCGATCTGGAGCCCGGCCAGGACGCTCCCGATCGTCTTCTGGGCGGCCAGCCCGACCACCAGACCGATAATTCCGGCCGAGGCCAGGATCGAGACCCCGAGCTGGCGGACCCGGTCGAAGGACATCAGCACCGCGGCGATGGCGATCACGATCACGGCAAAGACCACGATCCGCTCGATCACCCGGATCTGGGTGTAGACCGCCCGGGCCTTGAGGTTGTCCTTCTCGTCCAACCGGTAGCGGCTCATCACCGCCTCCCTCGCCAGACCGGTCCCCCTCACCGCTCCGAAGGCCAGGGCCAGGATCAGCCAGATATTCAGCAGCGGCTCGACGATCTCCCCGGCCGCCGGGGGAAGTTTCAGGGCGGGCAGAATCAGCCGGAGAAAGAAGACCGGGAGGAAAGCCAGGACGGGGGTACGGATTTTTTCCAGCAGGTCGGGGACCAGCTGCAGCGCCTCGAACCGGCGGAGGAGCCGTTTCTTTAACAGAAAGAGCAGGAGCAGGGCGGCCGCCAGCCCGAGGACCAGGGCGGCAGGGACGGTCAGCCAGTTGGCGGAAGAAAAGATATCGTTCATCGGATTCCGGATATTTTATGTTTCACCGATCGAGTTTAATTACTATACTCATCATCAGGATTGAAAACAAGATATAACCTGAATTTTGTCCGCCAAACCGGCCGGACAGGAGAGAGCTATGAACCAGGAAGAGAGAACACCGCTTCCGCCTTCCCACTGGGGAAACGACGGAAAACTCCGGATGGTCGATGTCTCGGGCAAGCAGCCCACGCTGAGAGAGGCGACGGCGACGGGGAAGATCCTGATCCGGGAAGAGACCCTGGCCCTGGTCCGGGCCGGGAAGACCCCCAAGGGCGACATCTTCACCGTCTCCCAGATCGCCGGGATCCAGGCGGCCAAACGGACGCCGGAACTTATCCCGATGTGCCACCCCCTCCCGATGACCCACTGCCGGGTTGACTTCCGCCTGGAAGAGGACGGGATCACGGCCGAGACCACCGTCCGGACCCACAACCGGACCGGGGTGGAGATGGAGGCGCTGGTCGGGACTTCCGCCGCCCTGCTTTCAATCTACGATATGCTCAAACCCGTCGACAAGACGATGATCATCACCGGGATCGAGCTCAAGGCCAAGTCGGGAGGGAAGAGCGGTGACTGGAAAAAGTAATTTCACCGCCGCCGTCCTCACCGTCTCCACCGGCTGCGCCGCCGGCGAGCGGGAAGACGGCAGCGGTCCGGTCCTGGTCGAAGGCTTGCGGGCACTGGGGCTGGAGGCAATCGAGATCGGCCTGGTCCCTGACGAGGCGGCGGCGATCCGGGAGCGGCTCCTCTATTACTGCGATAAGCTCCGGTCCGACCTCGTCCTCACCACCGGCGGTACCGGCCCCGGACCCTTCGACATCACCCCCGAGGAGACCGGATTTCTCTGCGACCGCCTCCTGCCGGGATTGGGGGAACTGATCCGGTCTCAAGGGGCGAAGAAGAACCCCCGGGCCTACCTCTCCCGGGGGATTGCCGGGATCCGGAACCGGACCCTGATCGTCAACCTCCCCGGCTCGCCCCGGGGGGCCGGCGAGTCCCTGGAAGCGATCGCTCCGATCCTCATCCACGCCCTGGAGATGATCGCCGGCGGCGGGCATT
>JAVCCZ010000162.1 GCA_030765265.1 Candidatus Erginobacter occultus | reverse complement strand
CTCCCCGTTGACCCGGGCTTCCCGGCCCGGTTCGATCCGGCCCGCCAGCCGGATCGCCGCCTCCGGGGTGGCCGTCATCTCCACCGGGGGAAAGGTGATCAGGAGGGCGGGTCCGTCCGCCGCTTCCTTCTCGGTCCGGTAGCCGCCCGGATCGGTCTGGCTGAGCCGGACCACCATTCCCGGCCGGAGTTCCGGGCGGGGGAGGGTTGGCCCGCCGGCCGCCGGGGAGAGGAGGAGCGGGATTAGCCACAGTCCCGATTTCATAATCATATTCTGGCTTATCCGGGTAATTCTGGCAAGGGCGATCGGGTTGATTAATTATGCTTGAACCGTCTCGGCGAAATAGCTATCATACACTCGTTTTTCCTGTCACCGGGCAGGTAGTCCGCGACCAGAGAGGTAAATCTTATGACCCGAGACCGTTTTCAACAAGTAATCGATAAGTTCCTGGTCCCGATCTCCGAGTTTGAAGGGCCGGTGATGGACAGCACTTATTTTTTTCACCGAAACGGAAGCTTTGTCTTTTCCGAGGGTTACTGCCATCCCCCCGGGGCTTTCTGGGGGATGATCATCAAGTACCCCCTCCCCGGCGGCCACATCGACCTCTTCGGGAGAAGCTACGGCTGGACCCACCGGGAGTATATTGACGGCGAGCTGCGGATGATCCCCGACGCCCGGCAGCTGGAGAACCAGTTCCGGGTCGTCCCCGGGCTGAAAGAAATCCAGGGGGAGAAGCCGGTCTTCGCCCGGCACGTGGCCCGCTTTCCTCTCTCGGACTTCCAGGGCTGCTTCGACGCCGCCCGCTCGATGCGGATCTTGAGAAAGGACTATCCCTGGATCGACGAGGCGGTGCAAAAAACCTGCCGGCTCCTCGACTGGGACCCGGAACGGACCGGGGTCACCGGATCGCTTTCCTACGGGCTGGTCGAGGACGATATCGATATGGTCTTTATCGGCTCCCCGGAGGAGAACGCCGCCGTCGCCGCCCGGATCCGGCGCTACCTGGCGGATAACCCGGAAGGCCGGGTGGTCGAACTGGGCAAGGAGTGGCCGATCCGTTTTCACTATGCCGATACCCTGATCTGCCCCTTCTTCCGCTACGCCGAGCCCGCCCAGATTCCCCTGCTCAGCTTCCGGATGTCGGTGGAGGAGGAGGGGGTGGAGTTCGAAGGGACCGTCGGCGACGATACCCATAACCTCTACCTCCCGGTCCTGGTTCGCCTGACCGAAATCCGGCGCGGTGACGGGCAGCCGGAGGCTGACCGGGACCTGATCGTCTATCACGGGGCCCACCGGGGGGAACTCTGGCGGGGCGACCGGGTCCGCCTGACCGGGACGATCGTCAGCCTGACCACCCCGGACGCCGGGGCCCGGCGGGCGATCCTGGTCACCGACGAGAAAAATTTACAGCGGGTCGCCGGGTCGTCCCGGTAAGCAGCCCGCTGGAACAAGGAGAAGAATATGATCATTACCAATATCGATACCGTTCCGGGCAGAAAGATCAGCAAGATCCTGGGAATCGTCCGGGGGAGTGTGGTCGGCAGCAAGCCGATCAGCGAATCTTTTTTTTCCGGACTCAAGGAGGCGATGCTCTCCGCCGTCGCGCTCGCCCCCCGGATTATCACCGGGGAGGAGGTCGGCCTGGTCCCGAAAGATGAGATGCGGCAGAAGGAGGAGAAGGAGATTCCGGCCGCCGCCGCCAACGACCTCGAGGACTACTCCTGCCTCTTGACCCGGCTGCGGGATACCGCGCTCAGCCGGATGATCGACAACGGCAAGGAGCGGGGGGCGGACGCGGTGATCAAGGTCTGCTTCGACGTCTCCGTGATCTCCGTCCGGGTGGTCGAGGTCTGCGCTTACGGGACCGCGGTCAAGCTGGATTGACGTCCGGGGAAAAAATTAGGGAAAAATTTCTCTTGACCCGGAGCGGGAAAAGAGTAGAGTGGTGCGTCAAGTAAGCCCAGGTGTCTTCGGGAAGAATTACCGGAACGGCCGCGCGTGCTTCACTACAGGCAGCGCGGCCGTTTTTAGGCGCCGGGGCGGGGAGTCGCTAACTGGCGGGAGATGGTCTTCCGCCGGGCTCTCCGGAGTAACAAAAGCAGTAGAAGGAGATGACTGAAATGGCCACTGGCACAGTCAAATGGTTTAATGACCGCAAAGGTTACGGCTTTATCGCCCTTGATG
The DNA here is from genome assembly GCA_030765265.1 of Candidatus Erginobacter occultus. Taxonomy (GTDB): domain Bacteria; phylum Auribacterota; class Erginobacteria; order Erginobacterales; family Erginobacteraceae; genus Erginobacter; species Erginobacter occultus. The sequence goes on along the minus strand of JAVCCZ010000162.1, from coordinate 1,437 downwards.
GGGGCGATGACGTCTTTGTTCATCACAGCGCCATCCAGGGCGACGGTTTCAAGACCCTCGCCGAGGGTGAGACCGTGGAGTTCGAGGTCGCGCCCGGCAAGAAGGGCGAGCAGGCCATCAACGTGATCCGTTCGCAGTCGTAAGACCGCGTCGAATCCGGAAAAGGCCCCGGCTCTTTAACGAGAGCCGGGGCCTTTTTTTTGTCCCGCGTCGCGGAGATTGACATTTTCCCCTCCGGCTGATACCTTAACCTCGCCGTTCCTCTCCCCTTCCGGGGCGGGGAAGCGGCGGGCAGGATTCAGTTCAGCGATATCCCAACCGGAGGTGGACGATGCCGAAGGAAGAGACCGCGAATCGGATGGGACCGGACGGGGCCGGGAAATTTCCGGCCGTTCCCTTCCCCCGGCCGGACGGCGGCGGGGTTAGGCCGGGGGCGGAGAGCAAGACCAGGATCCTGGTTTACGATCGCTCGACCGGCCGGCTGGAGCGGGACCTTGACCCTTCTCGGATCCGGGAAACCCTCGCCGATCCGAACAAGCTCCTCTGGCTCGACCTGGAGAACCCCGGCGGGGAGGAGTACCGCCTGCTCGAATCCCAGTTCGATTTTCATCCCCTCCTGATCGGGGACTGCATCCACTCCCAGGATTACCCCAAGTGCGACGATATGGGTTCCTACATCTTCCTGGTCCTCCACTCGATTTACTACTACCTGGAGAAAGAGGACGAGGAGGCGCTGAGCATCCGGGAGTTCGATATCTTCGCCGGCACCAACTATGTCGTCACCATCCACGCCGGGCACATCAAGGCGGTGACCAACAACCGGCGGCTGCTGGAACAGTCGCCGAAGATTATGGCTGAGGGGGCGGGTCGGCTCCTCTACCACCTGATCGACGCGATGGTCGACAACTATATCGCCATCATTCCCAGCCTCTCGGAAAGATCGGAAGCCCTGGAATACGCCGCCCTGGCCGGGAACCAGCCCGGACTGGTCAACCGGATCCTCAGCCTGAGGCGGAACGTGATGACGATGCGGAGGGTCCTCCTCCCCCAGACCGAGCTGATCTACCGCTTCGCCCACGGCAAGATCGCCTCGGTCCAACCCGAGGAGATCATCTACTTCCGGGATATCCACGACCACCTGATCCGGATCTCCAACCTGGTCGAGAACCTTCGGGATATGGTCAAGTCGCTCCTCGAGGTCTACCACTCCTCGATCTCCAACAACCTCAACAACGTGATGAAGATCCTCACCATCATCGCCACCATAATGATGCCGATGACCCTGATCTCGGGGATCGGGGGGATGAACGTCCTCTTCCCCTTCGATCTCAGAGAGTCGATGGTCGGCTTCTGGATCTTCATCGGCATAATGGTCGCCTCGACCAGCCTCCTCCTCTACTGGTTCCGGAAGATCAAACTTCTCTAACCTGATTATGG
>JAVCCZ010000116.1 GCA_030765265.1 Candidatus Erginobacter occultus | reverse complement strand
GCCGAGACAGTTGAAGAAGCCGATGAGATCGGCCGGAGGGCGGTATTGGACCTGGCGAGCGAAGACCAGACCGAAGGAGTAGATGTCGTCCCGGGGAGCGACACCGGGGAAGATAGCGATGAAGCCGCCCGGACCCGCCGTCGTCTGCTCGATATGGCCCGGGTGGCTGAGTCATTGAAAGGAGATAACGACGGAAAGCTCCTGGAGGCGGTGAAGCACGTGAAGGAATTTCTGAAACAGGGCTATCGCCCGATCCTCTTCTGCCGGTTTATTCCCACCGCTGAATATCTGGCTGAAGAGTTAAGGAAGCGGCTCCCAAAAAAGGTGGCGGTCGCCTCCGTCACCGGCCTGATCCCTCCCGCCGAACGGGAAGCCCGGATCCATCAACTGGTCCAATCCCCGAAACGGGTCCTGGTCTGCACGGAATGTTTGAGTGAGGGGATAAATCTCCAGGATCATTTTGACGCGATCATGCACTATGACCTCTCCTGGAATCCGACCCGTCATGAGCAGCGAGAAGGCCGGGTCGACCGTTTCGGGCAGCCGAAAGATGTTGTCCGTATCCTCACCTATTATGGGATCGACAACCCGATCGACGGCATCGTCCTCGACGTGCTCATCCGGAAGCATAAAAAGATTCGGTCCTCGCTCGGAATCTCGGTCCCGGTGCCGGTCGATACCGATGCTATCGTCGAGGCGATATTTGAGGGGCTTCTCTTTCGGGAGAAATCGGGCGCCACTCAACAGCAACTCCTTCCCGGCCTGGAAGAATATCTGAAGCCGAAGAAAGAGGATTTATATACCAGATGGGACGACGCGGCCGAGCGGGAGAAGCGCTCCCGGACCATGTTCGCCCAGGAGACACTCACCAAACACGCCGACGAAGTCGCCCGGGTGCTGGAGGAATCCCAAACGGCCATCGGTTCCCCTCGGGACGTAATCAGTTTCACGCTCGGCGCGCTCCGTGAGCACGGAGCTTCGATCGAACCGGAAGGAAAAAAGTTCCGGTTTGATCTCGGTGAGGTCCCCCGGGCCCTGCGGGACGCGATCGGCAACCGGGAAAAATTCCAGGCCCAATTCGATCTCCCGGTGGAGGAGGGAACCCTCTACCTGAACCGAACCCATTCCCTGGTCGAAGGTCTGGCCGCTTATGTCATGGATACCGCCCTTGACCCGGAATGCGAAAGTATCGCCCGCCGGGCGGGGGTCATCCGGACCGACGCGATAACGCGCCGCACAACGCTTATCCTGGCCCGGTATCGCTACGATATCCTCGCCCGTTACAAAAACGAAGAGAAAAACCAACTCGCGGAGGAATGTCTCCTCCTCGCTTTCGAGGGTTCGCCCGCTGCCGCTCAATGGCTCGAACCCGAAGCCGCGGAAGCGTTGCTTCAGGCTGAACCAATCACCAATATTTATGACGAACAGGCCAGAACGTTCGTAAGCCGGGTAGTAGAACAATACGACGATCTTCTCCCCCATCTGGGAGAAGAGGCCGCCCACCGGGCGCAGGTACTGCTCGACGCTCACAGCCGGGTCCGCGTCGCCGCCCGGGTCACAGGGGTAAAATACGAGGTAAAGCCCCAGCTCCCCCCGGATATCCTGGGCATATACATCTATCTCCCGGCAACTAATTGATTATTTAACCACGGAGAACTTAGTACTTCGAGCAACTTCTGTGGGAGGGGTTTCCAACCCCGATTCTCGGCAGCCTGGATCGGGGTTGGAAACCCCTCCCACAGTTGATTGATTAAATTCCGAAGCGGTAACATATTAAAAGCTTTGGTAATTGGAGGTTGTATGAGCATCCTCACAAAAACTGACATATTGAACCTAAGTATCTCCGAGCGTATCCAATTGGCAGAGGATATCTGGGATAGCATTCCGGAAGTACCTGACTCTCTTCCCCTGACAGAGGACGAAAAGGCTGAATTAGACCGGAGACTGGATGCATACCACAATAACTCCAATGAGGGTTCCCCCTGGGATATAGTACGCGAACGGATCAGTAACCGAGCATGAGCTATAAATTAATTATTCGCCCGGCGGCGGAATTAGAGCTATCTGGAGCATTCAATTGGTATGAAGAACGCTTGCCGGGCCTTGGTGCGAAATTTCTTTTATCAGTCGATACAGTTTTTAATGCAATTGTCCAGCGTCCTCAGCAATACCCAATCATTCATAAAACAATTCGTCGCGCCCTCACTCGTCGGTTCCCTTATGAAGTGCTCTTTGTTGCTGATAAAACAAGAATCGTCGTTATAGCGGTATTCCACGCGAAACGAAATCCCAGGCGATGGCAAAACCGGTTATAAGAAACCTCACCCCCTATACACACATTCTACGATGAGAGTGATGTTGATCAATCCACCCTTCGACCCTGAGGAGTCAGTGGGCGAGAGCAGTTCGGTTCGTTTTGTTCTCAATATCACCCCTCCCCTGGGACTGGCATACCTGGGGGCGGTCCTGGAACGGGCGGGGCATGAGGTCCGGATCATTGACTATACCGCCCGTTACCCCTACCCTCCTCTTTCCGGGATTATCAAGGAGTTTTCCCCGAACCTGATCGGCCTGACCGCGACCACGCCATCGTTTGAAAGCACTCTCCGGATGGCGAAAAAACTGCGGGGACTGACCCCATCCACCCCCCTGATCCTGGGGGGAGCCCACGTCACCTGTGCCGCGGAATCGGCGATGGAGTGCGGACTCTTCGAGATTGGGGTAATCGGAGAGGGAGAGGAAACAATGGTGGAACTGGCGGAGGATCTTAAGAATGGACGTTTCACAAATCCTGGTGAAATACCGGGAATCATCTTCCGGGAGAATGGTACCTGGCGCCGGACAGATCCCCGTCCCTATATCCAGGACCTCGACTCCCTCCCCTTCCCCGCCTATCATCTACTCCCCCCCCTCTCCCATTATCATCCGACTCCGGCATCCTACCGGAAACTCCCGGTGGGAATTCTCATGACCAGCCGGGGATGCCCTTTCCATTGTACCTTCTGCGACCGTTCAATCTTTGGCAATACCACCCGGTTTCACAGCACCGAACGGGTGCTGGCCGAGGTGGAGTGGATGATCCGGGAACTGGGCGCCAAAGAGATCAGATTTTTCGATGATACATTCACTTTGAAGCGGGACCGTGCCGCCGAGATCTGTGCCGGATTGAAAGATCGGGGTTTGAATATACCCTGGACCTGTCTGACCGCCGTTAAAGCAGTTACCCCAGAACTGCTGAAAAAAATGAAAGCCGCCGGATGCTGGCAGGTCCTCT
>JAVCCZ010000017.1 GCA_030765265.1 Candidatus Erginobacter occultus | reverse complement strand
GGGGGGATCTCTTTGCCCTGGGCGTCCTTCTTGCCCCGGAACCATTCTCCGGAGAAGTTTTCGCCGCTCTCCGGGATCTCCGACCCCATCCCCAGCCAGGAGGGCTTGCCGTCTTTGACCAGGATGTTGGAGAAGATCACCTCGACCGGGTTGGACAGGACTTCCCAGATCGCCGGGTCGCTCTCGGCGCTGACGTTCTGGATGATCCCGAAGACCCCGGCCTCGGCGTTGACGGCCATACAGCGGCCGTCCACCGCCCGGAAGTAGGCGATGTCGTCGCCGAGGATCTCCTCGCCGGGGAGCATCGCGGTCGAGGTCTTGCCGCAGGCGGAGGGAAAGGCTCCGGCAAAGTAGGACTTGCGGCCCCCCGGGCCCTTCACCCCCATCAGGAACATATGCTCGGCCAGCCAGCCTTCCCGGTCGGCTTTCCGGATGGTCAGCCGCAGGGCCAGCTTCTTCAACCCGACGGTGTTTCCGGCGTACTGGGTGTTCACCGAGTAAACCTGGTCCCGGGAATAATCGATGTAGATCCGCCGCTTGTCGCTCTCGGCGCTGGCCATCCGCTCGTCAAGTTTTCCGGCGGAGTGGAGGATGGCGAAGAAGGCGTCCTGATCCTTCATCCTCTGGAAATCCCCGTAACCGAGCCGGTAGAGAAGGTTGAGGCTGTGGGAGACGTACCAGGAGTCGGTGCACTCCACGCAGGGGTTGGAGAAGATCGAGTTGTTCGGGCCCAGGGTCATAAAACGGACGATCATCGTTTTGCCCCGCATCGACCCGTTCAGGAGTTCCCGGACTTCGGAGAGACCCTCGTCACGGGCAACCTGGTTGAGCGAGGGGGCGAGCGCTTCCCCGTCGGGCACCAGGTAGCGGGTGGCTTTCCGGTCCCGGCCCTGGTCGCTGGGTCCGTCGAAGTGGACGGTGTGCCCCTCGATGGCCAGGTCTTTCTCCTCGCCGGCGGCCAGCGCTTCCCTCCGGGTCCGCTCGACGCATTCATCGGAATCGTCGGAGACGAAGACCTCGGCCGGTTGGCAGAGTTCGACCGCGTCGGCGACAAAGGCGTTGAGTTTCTCGTTCTCCAGCGCCGCCAGCCGCCGAAAGTTATCCTCATCGAGTTTCGATCTTAAAAAATCCAGGGTTTTGTTCATAACCGGTTTCTCCTTGTTTTCGGAATTATCGAGATAAAAAAAACGGTGGGAAGCGGCCATAGGCCGATCCCCGCCGGCGGACAGAATTTCGGGCCATCCTTTCCGGGCCCTGCGCCCCCAAAGTGGTTAAAGGATACCCCCCCGGAGAAACTTTGTCAATTCAAAATAGTGGCAAAAGTTCGTTGTCGAGTTGCATTTACGTGCAATTAAACATTGTCCCTTCGGGCGGGATCGGATATAGTTTCACCCCCGATAATGAACGAGCGTTTTAAATTAACGGTGATCCCGGAGCTCTGCTCCGGCTGCCGGATCTGCGAGCTGGCCTGCGCCGTTGCCCACTTCGGGGTGAATAATCCGAAGAAGGCCGCGGTCCGGGTCCTGGTCGCCTACCCCCACCCGGTGATCCGGATGCCGGTGATCTGCAGCCAGTGCCGCAAACCCCCCTGCGGCGACGTCTGCCCGGTCAACGCCATCCACCGGGTCGGCGGGGTGGTGAAGATCGACCGTGACCTCTGCATCTCCTGTTTCAAGTGCCTGGAGGCCTGTCCCTTCGGGGCGATCTACGCCCACTCCGATTGTCCCCAGCCGATCAAGTGCGACCTCTGCGGGGGCGACCCCGAGTGCGTCAAGGCCTGTCCCAAGGAGGCGATCCGGATGATCCCCGAGCAGGCCCTGGGCGAGACCCGGCGGCTGGGCAACCTGCTCAGCTATACCCATATGAAGGAGATCGAGTATTTCGAGAAGGGGGAGAAGAAAGTCATCCGCTACACCGAGGTCGGGAAAGAAGAATTATGATCAAGAGCGGATATTTCAAGAAGCACCTTCGGGTCGATCTCTCGAGCGGCCAGGCCGATTGGCTCGATCTCTCCGACTCCTTTATCGAGGAGTACGTCGGCGGCCGGGGTTTCGGGGCCAGATTGCTCTGGGATCATTTGCGGGAACGCGACTTCAAGGTCGATCCCCGCGGCCCGGAGAATCTTCTGGTCGTCGCCCCCGGTCCCTTCACCGGCCTCTACCTCCCCTCCTCGGGGAAGAACTCCTTCATCTCCCTCTCTCCCGCCACCGGCCTCTACGGCGACTCCTCGATGGGAGGGACCTTCGGGGTCGAACTGCGGCAGACCGGCATCGACCTCCTCTCGATTACCGGCCGGGCGGAGGAGCTTTCCATCCTCTTCATCGACAACGAAAAGACCTCGATCATCCCCTTCCCGGAGCTGAAGGGGAAGAGTTGCCTGGAGGCCGAGGGGATGATCAAGAAACGTCTCGGCAGCCACGCCGTCTCGGTGGCCGTGATCGGCCCCGCCGGGGAGAATGGGGTCAACTTCGCCTGCGTCAACACCGACTGGTCCCGCAACGCCGGCCGGACCGGGATCGGTGCGGTGATGGGGTCGAAGAACTTGAAGGCGATCGTCGCCCGGGGTGACCGCGATCTTCCCGTTCACGACCTGTCCGCCCTGCGGGCCGAGGCCGGACAAGCCGACTCCTATCTCCGGAGTCACCCCTACTTCCGGCTCTGGCAGCGGGAGGGGTTGATGACGGTGATCGATTACGCCAACAGCATCGGGATTCTTCCCACCTGTAATTTCAAGGACAGCGTCTTCACCCACTTTGAGCAAATCAACAGCCAGGTGATGCTTGACGGCTACAAAATCGCTGACTCCGCCTGTTTCGCCTGCCCGATGTGCTGCGGCAACATCTGCCTGGTCAAGGACGGCCGCCACGGCGGAGTGGTCACCGAGGGGCCGGAGTACGAGTCGGCGGCGATGCTCGGCTCCAACCTCGGGGTGGACAATTACGCCGCCATCCTGGCCGCCAACTGCCTCTGCGACGAGCTGGGGATCGACACGATTTCCACGGGGAACCTGATCGGCGCGGTCATCGAGGGCTACGAGAACGGGATCATCACCCTCGACGAACTCGACGGGATGGAGATCACCTGGGGGGAGGAGGAGTCGATCCTGGAACTGATCCGGAAGATCGCCCATCGGGAGGGGATCGGCGACACCCTGGCCGGGGGCGCGCCGGCGGTGATCAAGCGCTGGCCGGCGATGGATGAGCTGATCCTCCAGGTCAAGGGGCTGGAGCAGTCGGCCTACGACAGCCGCCCCGCCCTCTCGATGGCCCTGGCCTACGCCACCTCGGATATCGGCGCCCACCACACCCGGGCCTGGACGATCGCCCGGGAGATGGAGGAGGGCCGGGACTGGCCGCTGGAGAAGAAGATCGACCTGGTCATCTACCACCAGACCCTCCGGCCGCTCTTCGATATGCTCGGCGCCTGCCGCCTGCCCTGGATCGAGCTGGGTCTCAACGAGCGGCACTACGAGAACTTCTATCGCCACGTCACCGGCCGCGAGCGGACCCTGGAGCAGCTGCTGGAACTCTCCAACCGGATCTACGACCTGACCCGGTTGATCAACACCCGGCTGGGGACGACCCGGAAGGACGACAGCATCCCCTTCAAGGTCCATTCCCGCCCGGCGATGACCGGCCCCAACGCCGGGAAGGTCATCGACCCCGAAGAGTTCGACCGCGCCCTCTCCCTCTATTACAAAAAGCGGGGCTGGGACGACCAGGGCCGGGTATCGCCTGAAACCGCCGCCGCTTTCGAGGCCTGAGCCGGCCCGGGAGAACCCGAGATGGCCGAGCCGATCGAAACCCCGGCGGAGAATGAAAAGAAAGACTCCGGCTGGATCTCCCGGCTGATGGATTCCCTGAACCGGGGTTTTTACTGGGTGGCGGATAAGATCGGTTTCTCCACCGGGATCGGGATCGTGGCCTGGGGGGTAGGGTGGCTGCTCTGGTCGGCCTTCTGCTATCTCAACGCCGACTCCGAAACCGAACTCCAGGTACTGGTCCGGGAGAGCTACTCCACCCACGCCCTCCTCGCCTCGATCCTGATCGCCCTCGGCGTCCTGGTAATGGAAGTCGAGAAACTCCGCCAGAAAAAGTAGCACAGTTCCTGCCTGTGTCGGCCAACGTAGCCCAGGCATTCCTGCCTGTGTCCGGAGCAGGCACAGACAAGAATGTCTGGGCTACTATTGCCCATAGCCAAGAGTGTCTGTGCTACATTGGCCTCTGTCGCCTTCGCCGGTGCTTATCCGCCGGACGTAACCTCTGCGGTTCGGATAAGATTACCGGCCGCGTAGAGCGGGATGACGGAGATATTGTCGTAGCCGGCGAAATTTTCCAGGGAAATCCGTATCCCGGACTTCAATTGTCTTTCCCCCAGAAAGCGGAACAGGCTTTGCATCTGGCCCCTGGTGCCGGCCTTGACCTCGATCGGGATAATTTCCCGCCCCCGCTGGATCACGTAATCAACTTCCGCGTTGCTCCCCCGGGCTTCCCGTTGCCAGTAATAGAGGGCCGGCCTGGAGGCGGGCGGAGCATTGGCGATCAATTCCAGTCCGACCAGAACTTCGGCCAGGTGGCCCCGGTTCACAACCTCGAAGTCGTTGGAGATCAAATATTCCCGCAGGTCCAGTCCCAGCAGTCTCTGGTGGATCCCGATATCAAAAAGGAGGACCTTGAATTTCTTTGGATTGGCCTGGGCCCCCAGAGGCAGGCCCCGGGCGGAAGTATGATGCACCTTGTAAGCCAATCCCGCCTGGACCAAGAGTTCCAGGGCGCTTTTCAGGGTGTGGGAGGAGGAGCTGGAGTCCACGCTGGAATATTTGAACTTTCCCCCGGCTTGCAGCACGATGGAATCAAAAACCTCGCGGAGTCGTCCAACCGGAGAGCGGGACTTGTATTTGGCGAAGTCATCCCGGAGCGCGACCAGGATATCTGTCAGTTCCTCCATACAGCCCGCGACATTTTTCTTCTCGAGGTATCTCCGGACCACCGCGGGCAAACCCCCGATATACTGGTATATTTTCAGATAATCGATCAGTTTCTTATGGAACGGGTCCACCAGCGGACGGTCGGACCCGGCATTTTCCGACGCCGTCCTCAACCCTTCCTCTCCCAGGGCGGTCAGGAATTCTCCGAACGAAAGAGGGTAGAGAAAGAGGGATTGGATTCTTCCCACGCCCAGCGAGGGAATCTCTTCCAGGGTGAATTCCAGCAGAGAGCCGGCAGAGGCCACGTGTAACTCAGGCATTTTTTCATAAAAAAACCGCAGGGATCCCAGGGCCTCCGGGCAGGCCTGAATTTCATCGAAGAAGAGCAGGGTTTCCCCGGGAACGATGGGAGTGGAAAAATACAGGCTGAGTTTCTCGCAGATTGTCTCGGGATTCAAGGAATCCTGGAAGAAAGCCGACAGCTTCTTCTCCTCCTCGAAGTTGACCTCAAGAAAGTACTTGAATTGCCTCCCGAGTTCCCTGACCGAATAGGTTTTACCGACCTGGCGCGCCCCCCGGATCAAGAGGGATTTCCGGGAACTGGAGGTTTTCCAATCTGCGAGATAGGCATCAATATTGCGCTGCATAGTTTCCTCGATATCTGATTTCAATTAGTCAGACCGATAATGCCATCTTATATTCAAATAATCGAGGCAATAATAGAGATTGGATGTCAATAAATCAAGGCAATAAAATCCGGAGAGGCGCCACTTTATAATAGAAGTCGAGAAGTCCCCCCAGAAAAAGTAGCACAGTTCCTGCCTGTGTCCGGAGCAGGCACAGACAAGAATGCCTGTGCTACCTTGGAGTGACTTTTCCGGCGGCGGGCAGGCGGGCGATTTTCCGGATGATCTCCGCCGCCGGGGAATCGGGGTGCTGTTCGAGAAAGATTCGGCCCCGGTCGCCGCACTCGGCGATCGTTGGGTCGATGGGGATCGAGCCGAGGAAGGGGACTTTCAAGTCGTCGGAGATTTTTCTTCCCCCGCCGGCCCGGAGGATCCGGGTGGATCGGCCGCAGTCCGGGCAGGCGAATCCGGCCATATTCTCCACTACCCCCAGGACCTCGATCCCCTGGCGGCGGCAGAAGAGGATCGCCTCCTTTGCCGCTTCCGCCGAGAGTTTCTGGGGTGTGGTGACGATCACCGCCTCCAGCCCATCTCCCGCCAGTTCCCGGACCGCCAGCGGCTCGTCGCCCAGACCCGGTGGGCAATCGATGATCAGGAAGTCGAGTTCCCCCCAATCCGTTCCGGTCAGGAAGCGTTCGATCACCTGTTTCTTCTCCGGTCCCCGCCATTCCGGGGCCTCCTCCGGGTTCTCCGGGAGGAGGCCGAGGGAGATCGCTTTCATATCCCCGGCGCCCGCCGGGAGGAGGGTCGGGCCGCGGTTGGCGATCCCCTTTCTCTCCAGGCCGAGCAGAAGCGCCGCCGCGGGGCCGGTGATGTCGGCGTCGAGGAGGCCGACCCGCTTCCCCGCAGCGGCCAGAGCGGCGGCCAGGTTGACCGCCACCGTGCTTTTGCCGGTTCCGCCCTTGCCGGAGAGGACGATGATCTTCCGGCCGGAAGAACTTTCGCCGTCCCGGCGCTGGAGGTAATCGACGCAGGCCGCCTGGAGGGTGTCGGCGGCCAGGAGCGCGCAGTGCTCGACCGCGGCGGGGAGACCGCCCAGGGCCTCCAGGATATCCTTCTGGCGGAGGACCGCCGCCTCGACCAGCGGCTGGCCCGCGGCCAGGGTGGCGGCCATCGAGCCGGAGGCGAGCGAGGGGCCGCAGCCGTCGGTGATGAAGGAGATGTTTTTCACCCGGTCGCCTTGGACCTCGAGCCAGAACTCCATCGTGTCCCCGCAGGCGCCGGTGATCCGGGCCCGGCCGTTGAAGGTCGGCAGCGGGCCATAGTGCCGGGGCGACCGGACGTGATCGAAGGCGGTCGGGGAATATTCTCCGGGATCGGCGCAGTGGGTGTTCATTGTGCGATTTCTCTTATAAACGGGTCCCGAGAATCACGGAAGTGCCGACCTCGACCCCGGCGCGGCGGGCGACCACGGCGCACTTGGCCTTGAAGAGAAAGATGATCTTCTCTTCCCTGCCGCTCAGGGTTTCGAAGTTTCCCTGTCCCTTGGCCAGGATCAGGTCGGCGTCGGCGAAACGTTTCCGGAACTCGGGAGAACATTCTTCGAGCAGGGTTCCGGGGATGTCGGAGCCGTTTTCGATGACCTCGAAGCGGCCGGTCAGACCGGCCTCCTCCGCCTCGGCCAGGGTGGCGTCGTTGAGGACCGGAACCCCCCGGACGGCCACGGTGACCCGGCCCGGTGGGAGCCGGTCGAGAAGCAGCCCGTCGAAGACGATCTCCCCGGCGTTGTCGGCCAGGTAGAGAATACTTTCCGCCCGCTCAACCTCCCGCCGGAAGGCTTCCCGGGGTCCGGCGAAAGGGCCGGAGAGGGCGGAGTGGACCTCCCGGAGAAGATCCTCCTCGGCGAACTCCCCGTTGACCCCGAGGTCGATCAGGTTCCCGGCGATCGCCAGCCGGGCCGCCATCCAGAGAGGGTCGTCGGCCCCGGCGACCTCTTCTTTCAGCCGGGGGAGGAGGCGGAGCGCCATCCGGTTCTGGAGGCTTTTCGCCTCGCGGTAGGGGTCGTCCTCCCCGGTGATCTCCCGCAGCCGCCGGTGGATCCGCCCGCCGATGATGGCCGGGGGGCGGTTGAAGTCCATCTCCGCCGCCCAGCTCAAGACTTCCCTGACGATCCGCTCCCGCAAGGGCGGGTCGAGGGCAAAAACCCGGGAGGCGTCAATCGCCTGGCGGATGAAACAGGGAAGACAGTCAAATGATGTTTGCATAGTTGTCTCCGGCGAGAAAATCTCAATTCGCGGCTTACTATATCGTGATTGGAATAAAATCGCTATCGCTATCGGAATCGATCACGCGGACTGACCGGCAAAATCTCGATCCCGATAGCGATTCAGGAAGTTTTTCGGCATATGCCTGATCAATGGGCAGGCGGGGGAGGGGGAAGAATATATTGCCTCTCCGGAAAATTGCAAGCCATATTCCCGCCGAAAAAAAATATTCAAAAGGGGGTTGACAGGGGATGGTTAATAGCATATGCTAATAACAATCAAGGCGCCGGCTGGGAAGAACGGAGATGAAACACCGTCCCGGGCGGCGCGGAAGAAATTTAACAAGGCAAATCAATTTTAACCAGGAGGTGTGTTATGCCAGGTTTTAATGGAACAGGTCCCAGCGGCGCCGGTCCCCGGACCGGCGGAGGTTTCGGCTACTGCGCGCCGGCCGTCGGCGGAGCTTATCCCGGCGGCGCTGCCCCGTATTACGGGGTCGGCCGCGGGGGTTATCCGCGGGGCGGCGGCAGAGGACGGGCCTGGGGCGGCGGCCGGGGCCGGGGTTACGGATACCCCGCCTACCCGGCTTATCCCCCGGCCTACCCGCCGATGCCGGTCGGAGGCCCTTCCTCCGGAGAGGAACTCGATTTTCTCCGCTACCAGGAGAAAGGCCTCCGGGAAGAGCTGGACTCGATCAGTTCCCGGATCGGAGAGCTGGAGAAAGAATCCCCGCCGGAAAACGAGTAAGCGGGAATAAATAATCGCTATCGCTATCGGGATCGCTATCGCTATCGAAAAAGACGGCGTGATCGATCCCGATAGCGATAGCGATGCCGATTGCGATTAACAAAACAACAGGAGAAGAATAATATGAAAGTAGTGGTATCCTCAACCGGACCCGAACTCTCGTCGGCCACCGATCCGAGGTTTGGGAGATGTTCTTATTTCGTCGTGGTGGAGACGGAATCGATGGAAGCGAAATCCTACTCCAACGAGTCGCGGACGGCGATGGGCGGCGCCGGCATCCAGGCCGGGCAGTTCGTCGCCTCGCTCGGTGTCCAGGCGGTGATCACCGGCAACGTCGGTCCCAATGCCGCCCGGGTGCTTTCCGCCGCCGGGGTAAAAGTTTACACCGGGGCGGCGGGGACCGTTCAGGAGGCGGTGAAGAATTTCTCGGCCGGCCAGCTTAACCAGACCGCCACGGCCACGGTCTCCGCCCACGCCGGGATGGGAGGCGGCCGGTGATCCTGGCGGTGGCCGGGGGGAAGGGGGGGATCGGGAAGACCCTGGTCGCCACCAGCCTCGCCCTGGCCAACGCTCCCCTGCAGTTCCTCGACTGCGACGTCGAGGAGCCCAACGGACACTTTTTTCTCCGGCCCCGGATCCGGAAGGCGTCGGGGGTTTCAATCACCGTACCGCGCTTCCGGAAATGGAAGGGCGAGGTCTGCCCGGAGGCGGCCGAAATCTGCCGCTACGGGGCCCTGGCCGTGGTCGGGGAGGAGATGCTGGTCTTCCCCGAGCTCTGTGTCGCCTGCGGCGGCTGTTTTCTCCTCTGTCCGGCCGGGACGCTGGAACCGGTGGATTACCCGGTGGGGGTGGTGAAAGAGAGCGTCGGCCGCTCCGGGATCGAGTTCATAGCCGGGGAGCTGAAGGTCGGATCCCAGCGGACGACCGAGGTGATCCGGGCGGCCAAAGACCGCCTGGAGAGGGGCCGGGACACCGTGGTCGACTGCCCGCCGGGGAGCGGGCGCCCGGTCCTGGAGGCGATCCGGGGAAGCGACTTCTGCCTCCTGGTGACCGAGCCGACCCCGTTCGGCCTCCACGACCTGCGAGGGAACAAGAAACTGCTCGATATCCTTCAGATCCCCGGCGGGGTGGTGATCAACCGCTCCGGCACCGGTTACGACGGCATCCACCGCTGGTGCCGGGAGGAGAACCTCCCGGTCCTGGCGGAGATCCCTTTTGACCGGGAGCTGGCCTCCGCCGCCGCCCGGGGCCGGACGCTCCCCGATGTCAGCCCGGACTGGAACCGGAAGCTGAAGGATCTCTGGGAGAGGATAAAGAAAAGATGAAACAACTGGTGATAATCAGCGGCAAGGGGGGGACGGGGAAGACCAGTCTCGCCGCCTGCTTTGCCGCCCTGGAGAAAGACCGGGGTCCGGCCCCGGTGATCGTCGACTGTGACGTTGACGCCGCCAACCTCCACCTCCTGCTGGGCGGAGAGACGGTCGGCTCCGACGCTTTTTCCGGCCCCGAGCTGGCGGTCATCGACCGGTCCCGGGTTGCCGACCGGGAGAGATGCGAAGCATCCTGTCGGTTCGGGGCTATCTCCGGGCTGGAGGTCGATCCCTTCTTCTGCGTCGGTTGCGGGGTCTGCCGGCTGGTCTGCGGCGAAGAGGCGGTGAGGATGGAAAAACGGGAAGCGGGGATCATCTACGAACGCGACACCACCTACGGAAAGCTTTTTTCCGCCGAGCTGGAACCCGGCCGGGCCGGATTCGGCGGCCTGATCACGGCGTTGCGCGGACGGGGGGAGGAGGAGGCGCTCCGACGCCCCGATTCGCTGCTCCTGATCGACGGTTCCCCCGGGATCGGCTGCCAGGTTATCGCCAGCCTGACCGGCTGCGATCTTGCCCTGGTGGTGACCGAGCCCGGGAAGGGAGCCTTTCACGACTTCGAGCGGATCTACCAGCTCCTTCGTTTCTTCGGGATGAAAACCCGGGTCGTGATCAACCGCTCCGATCTCGACCCCGGCCTGCTCAAGGAGACCGAGCGCTACTGTTCCTCCCACGACCTGGAGATCGCGGGGAGGGTCCCCTTCAACGATCTCTTCCGGCAGGCGGCCCTGGCCGGGAAACCGGCGGTCGAGCTGGGAGACGCGAAACTCAACTCCCTGATCTCAGATATCTATCAGGACGTCCGGCAGGCGCTCTAATCTATCGGGAAAGGAGACTTATGGACCAGAAGCAGCAGAACGATTTCGATCTTCACCGCCGCGGCGGCGAAGACCCCGAACAGCACCTCCAGCGGCTGAGGATCGGGGAGAACCTCTCCCGGATCAAACGGAAATTTATGGTGATCAGCGGCAAGGGCGGGGTGGGCAAGACCACCGTGGCGGTCAACCTGGCCGCCGCCCTGGCGGCGGACGGTTTCACCGTCGGGCTGCTCGACGCCGATATCCACGGCCCCAACACCGCCCTGATGCTCGGCCGGGAAGAGGGCCGGATCGAACCCGGCCGCCCGGGCGAGATCAAGCCGATCGAGATCGGCCCCCGCCTCAAGGTCCTCTCGATGGCCTTCCTCCTCGGCGACCCCGGCCAGGCGGTGATCTGGCGCGGCCCGCTGAAGATGGGGGTGATCAAGCAATTCTTAAGCGATTTCCAATGGGGGGATCTCGATTTCCTGGTGGTTGACCTGCCGCCGGGGACGGGAGACGAACCGCTCTCCGTCGCCCAGCTGATCCCGGACCTGGAAGGGGCGATCATCGTCACCACCCCCCAGAAGGTGGCCCTCCTCGACGGCCGCAAGTGCGTGGACTTTACCCGGCAGATCAAGGTCGGGGTGGTCGGGCTGGTGGAAAATATGAGCGGTTTTTCCTGTCCTCACTGCGGGAAGGAGATCGAGATCTTCAAGTCGGGGGGCGGGGAAGCGGCGGCGAAAGAACTGGGGATCCCCTTTTTGGGCAGGATCCCCCTCGACCCCCGGATGGTCATCAGCGGCGACGAGGGGCATCCCTTTGTCGATGGGCACCCCGAGGCCGAAGCCGCCCGGGCGTTGCGGGAGATTATCCGCAAGATCGTTGGAGAAGATAAACCGGTTTAACCCGACAGTAGATACCGGGCAAAGATTCAACAATAAATACGGAGGAAAATTTCAAAATGAAGATCGCGATTTCTACCGACAGCGGGCGGGTATCCGAACACTTCGGGCGCTGCCCCGAGTTCACGATTCTGGACATTAAAGACGGCAAAGTGGCGGGCCAAGAGGTGATCCCCAACCCCGGCCACCACCCCGGCTATCTCCCTCGTTTCTTCAACGAAATGGGTGTGGAGGCGATTATCGCCGGGGGGATGGGCTTCCGGGCCCAGCAGCTCTTTGACGAGATGGGGATCAAGCCGGTGATGGGAGTTACTGGGACGGTGGAGGAAACGACCCGGCTGCTGCTCGCCGGGACCCTGAAAGGCGGCGAGTCGCTCTGCCGGCCGGGCGGGGGCAGGGGCTACGGTCTCGACAAAACCGAATGCGACCACCCCGAGGGGGAGGAAGGCTGAAGCTAAAAGAATTTCCGGAGTCTGGATGTGTCACCCCCTGCGGGGGTTCAAATATATTTATTTCCTCATCTACCACGGGCTTACGCCCGTGGCTACGAAAGTATCGCCCGCTGCGCGGGCTATTATCAGATCAGTATCAATCAGGTTAATCATTCTTGCAGATTTAAGTTAATGAAGAAGAAGCCCCCGCAGGGGGCGAAACATAATCAGCGACGGGCGCGAGCCCGTGGACAGAAGATCTGGAAAATATTCTTCAGCCCCCGCAGGGGGCGACACTGCATCATAGCCACGGGCGCGAGCCCGTGGGGAAGAGATATCCAAAAATAACTCTCAAGCCCCCGCAGGGGGCGAAACATACTTAGCCACGGGCGCGAGCCCGTGGGGAAGAGATATCCAAAAATAACTCTCAAGCCCCCGCAGGGGGCGACACTAAAATATTCACGGGCGTGAGCCCGTGAGCAAGTTGTCCAAAAAAAGGAGGCGCGAGATGCCGTTAGGAGATGGAACAGGACCGAGAGGACAGGGCCCGGGAACGGGCAGAATGAGCGGCGGTGCCGGCCGCGGGCGGATGGGCGGAAACCGCCCCGGCGCCGGACCGGGCGGAGGATGTGTCTGCCCGAGTTGCGGCGCCCGGGCCGCCCACCAGGCCGGAGTCCCCTGCTACGAGATGAAATGCCCCACGTGCGGCGCGCCGATGGCCCGGACCTGATCAGTCCGGGCTGAATTGCCGGCATTGGTTGGGCCCGCCCCGGATATTCCGGAGCGCGGGCGGGATTGCTGACCCCGGACGGGGTGTCCATCCCCGGCGCCGGATTCCTTCCATCGCCCCCCGCCCGCAGAGCAGATGAACCAGGACCGGAACAGCTACTACAGCGTCATCCTCGACAGCATCACCGACGGTGTCTTCACCGTGGACCGCGACTGGAAGATCACCTCTTTCAACCGGGCCGCGGAGGCGATCACCGGGGTTCCGCGCCGGAAACCGGGCCGGGCGGAGGAGACGCGGCCGGAAGCCGCCGTTCGCCGAACCTTCCCCGAGATCATCAGCCGACACCACCGGATTTTGCGCCTCTTCGATATCCTGCCGGAAGTGGCCGAGAGCGAGAGCACGGTGCTCCTGGAAGGCGAGAGCGGCACCGGAAAGGAACTGTTCGCCCGGGCCATCCACGACCTGAGCCCGAGAAAGAATAACCCCCTGGTTACGGTCAACTGCGGGGCCCTCCCCGACACTCTCCTGGAATCCGAGCTTTTCGGTTACCAGGCGGCGGCCGCCCGGGAACTGGGGATTCACCGGACCACCCTTTACCGGAAGATCAAGTCCCTGGGTTTGAAACCGCCGTCGGCCGGGAGAAGAAAAAGATGAAGATTACCACCCTGGTGGAAGAACGGACCCGGGTCCCGGGCCTGAAGACCGAACACGGCCTCAGTCTCCTCCTGGAGAAGGAAGGCGAATACTGGCTCTTCGATACCGGGCAATCAGGAATCGTGGTGGAAAACGCCCGAAAGCTGGGGGTAAGACTGGACGATCTCCGGGGGGTTATTCTCAGCCACGGTCACTACGATCACACCGGGGGACTGTCCGCGGTGTTGGAAACGGCCGGACCGAAGAAGGTTTACGGACATCCCGGGCTCTTCCGAACCCGCTATAGTCTGCGGAAAAAAGGGAAATCCCGTCGGATCGGTATTCCCCGGGGCCGGTCCGCCCTGGAGAGCCAGGGAGCGGAGTTCAGCTTGAGCCGGGAGTGGCGGGAGATCGCCTCCGGAATTTACCTGAGCGGCGAGATCCTCCTGGCCCCCGATTCAGCCCCCGCCGAGCCGTTTTTAACCATTCGGGAAAAGTTGAAACTGAAGCCCGATCTCTTCGTCGACGAGCAATTCCTCCTGGCGGAAACCCCCACAGGGTTGGTGATGCTCAACGGCTGCTGCCATACCGGCCTGATCGATTCCCTCCGGCACGTCCGTTCCTGCCGGCCGGGAGAGAAGATCCGGGCGATCGTCGGCGGTCTCCATCTCCGTTCGACGGCCCCGCGGGAGCTGGCGGCGATCGCGGGCGCCCTGGCAGAGTACGAACCGGAATTGATTGCCGCCGGCCACTGCACGGGGGAGGCGGCCGAGAAAGTTCTGGCGGAAAAATTCGGCTCGCGTTTCCGGAGTCTGCGGACCGGGGTGGAACTGGAACTATGAGGATAACCCGATTATGAGAGTGGCCGTGCCCGTCTGGGAGAAGAGGGTTTCGCCGGTTTTCGATACCGCCCGTCGCCTGGTCGTGATCGATATCGAAGAAAGCGGACCGGCCTCCCGGCTTACCCTGCCCCTGACGGAATCTTACCCTCCCCGCCGGGCCCTGCTCTTGCGGATCTGGGGGGTGGAGGTTTTGGTCTGCGGGGGGATCTCGCCCTACCTGGGGCGGCTGATCGCCGGACAGGGTATACGGGTGGTCTCCGGGGTCCGGGGCGACGCCGAGGAGGTGCTGCGGGCTTACAGCCGGGGACGGATACCCTCGCCCGCTTATACTCTGCCCGGCTGGAGAGGCGGAAGAAGAAGAGGGAGAGGAGGGATGTGATTGCATTAAAAAAAAATGAAAATCAATTAACAGGAGGATGTAGTTTGATGAAGATCGCCATTGCCAGTGGAAAAGGCGGGACGGGGAAGACCCTGGCCGCCACCAATCTTGCCGCCGTCCTGGCCCGGTCCGGCCGGTCGGTTACCTACCTCGACTGCGACGTCGAAGCCCCCAACGGCCATCTCTTTTTGAAGCCGGAGATCGACCACCGGGAAGAAATCACCCTCTACTCGCCGGTCGGGGTGGATAAGGACAGGTGTATCCTCTGCGGCAAATGCGCCGAGGCCTGCGGCTACAACGCCATCGCCCTGGCCGGGGAGGAGGTGATCTTCTTCCCCGAACTCTGCCACGTCTGCGGGGCCTGCCTGATCGTCTGCCCCGAGGACGCGATCGTGCAGGAGAACAAGAAGATCGGGGAACTCCGGCACGGGACCAGCTGCCGGGACTTTGCCCCGGACAACCCGATCGACTTTCACTACGCGCTGCTGAAGACCGGGGAGGGGGGGATGTCCCCCCGCCTGATCCAGCGGGTCAAGATTCACGCCGGGGACGGAATTACCATCTACGACGCGCCTCCGGGGACGGCCTGCCCGGCGGTGGAGACGATCCGGGACGTTGACCTGGTGGTCCTGGTCACCGACCCCACCCCCTTCGGGATCAACGACCTCCAGCTGGCGGTCCTGATGACCCGGCAGCTGGGGCGGGAACCGGTGGTCCTGGTCAACCGCGCGGACTACCTCGACAATCACCTCAAGGAATACTGCGAGAAGGAGAAACTCAAGATCATCGGCGAGATCCCCGACGACCGCGCCATCGCCGAGGTCTATTCCGGGGGGGACCTGGTGGTGGAGAAGCTGCCGGCCTACCGCGACCTCTTCGAGAAGCTGGCCGGGGATATCGTCGAGGAGGCCGGACAGGAGCGAGAGGTCGGCCCCCTGCCGGCTGAGGCCCCCCGGAGCGGCGCCGCCCCGGAAAATTCGCGCCCGCCCCTCCCCGGCGGACCCCGGCCGAAGGAGCTGGTGGTGATCAGCGGCAAGGGGGGGACCGGGAAGACCTCGCTGACCGCCTCGTTCGCCGATCTCTCGGGGAAGGAAGCGGCGGTCTCGGACTGCGATGTCGACGCCGCCGACCTCCATCTCCTCCTAAAACCCGAAGTCGAGGAGTCGGGACTTTTCAGCGGGGGTGTGGTGGCCGAGATCGATCCGGCAAAGTGCACCCGTTGCGGGCTCTGTTACCGGGAGTGCCGTTTCAACGCCATTCTCTTTAGCGGCGGTCCGGAGGGCGGGGGCGGCGAGGTGACCTACGCGATCGACCCCCTGGCCTGCGAGGGCTGTGGGGTCTGCGCCCTGGTCTGCCCGGCCGACGCGGTGAGGACCGAGCCGGCGATCAACGGCGAGTGGTTCGTCTCCCGGACCCGTTTCGGGCAGACGATGACCCACGCCAAACTGGGGATCGCCGAGGAGAACTCCGGCCGGCTGGTTACCCTGATCCGGGAGAAGGCCGCCGACCGGGCAATGACGTCGTCGGCCCCGGAGGTAATCATCGACGGCTCGCCGGGGACCGGCTGCCCGGTGATCGCCAGCCTGACCGGGGCCTTCTTCGCCCTGGTGGTGACCGAGCCGACCGTCTCCGGAGTTCACGACCTGGAGCGGATCCTCGACCTGGCCCGGCATTTTTCCATCCCTTCCGGGGTGGCGATCAACAAGGCCGACCTCAACGCCGAGATGGCCGGAAAGATCAAAAGCCTGGCCGGGGAATACGGCGCCGAGATGATCGGGGAGATTCCCTACGACACCGTGGTCACCCGGGCCCAGATGGCGGGGCTCTCGGTCACGGAGTTCGCGGAAGGTCCGGTGGCCGAGGCCGTGAAGAACATCTGGACGGTCCTGAAGAATAAACTCTCCTGACCCGTATCCCGAAACAGGTCAATGAAGGCAGCGCGGCTGAGAGAATTTGAGGATTGGTTCGCGGGATATCTGCGCCCCTTCGAGGGAGGGGACGAGGAGATCCGGCGGAACACGCTTTTGAAGAAAAACCATACCTTCCGGGTCCGGACCGAGATCATCGGCCTGGGGAGAGATTTGGGGCTTCCGGAGGAGGACCTGCTGCTCGCCGATACCCTGGCTCTTTTCCACGATCTCGGGCGCTTCGAGCAGTATTTCCGCCACCGGACCTTCGTCGACCGCGATTCGGAAGACCACGCCGTCCTGGGGGTGAAGATCCTGGAGGAGCACCAGGTGCTCGACCGTATCGATCCGGTGGAGCGGGAGCTGATTCTGAAGGCTGTTTCCTACCATAACCGGGCCGTACTGCCGGATGGGGAATCCTCCCGATGTCTCTTCTTTACCCGGCTGCTCCGCGACGCCGACAAGATCGACATCTTCAAGGTGGTTACCGACTACTACGGCCGGAAAGATCCCTCCCGCGACCGGGCGATCGAGCTCGGCCTCCCCGACACCCCGGGCTTTTCCCCGGAGGTTTACCAGGCCCTGCTCCGGAAGGAAATCGTCCGGGCCGATCGGCTGCGCAACCTCAACGACTTCAAGCTCCTCCAGGTAGGCTGGGTCTACGGGTTGAATTTTTCCCCCGCCTTCGAACGTGTCCGCCGGCGGGGTTACCTGGATATCATCCGCCGATACCTACCCCGGACGGAAGAGATCGACCGTATCTTCGGGATGGCCGGCGATCATCTTCTGGCTATGTCCTGAAATCAAGAACCGATGAATACTGAAATGATGGATCTGATCGGTTAGGAGGGCAACCTCTTCGCCTTCACCGGAAACGTCGAGGAGGACCTCCTCTCCATCACCTCGGTCCACCCGATGCGGGAAGACGGCCTGACCGAATTTCTGGCCAGGGCGAAGAGCGACCGGTCTGTTGTCCGCAAGCTTCTGGAGAGCGGCCGGTTGATCGAGACGGAATACCGGGGCAAGAAGTTCTACCTCCGCCGCCTCCCCGGCCGTCCGGGCCCAAAGGGGAAATGAAATGCGCGGCGCTCAGTCTGGAGTGAAGGCAGCCATATAAACCGCTCTTCAAAGACCGGTTTGGTCGTCGGGCCAGCGCGAAAAGCGGCTTCCTGTCAATTCAGCCGGGGGGACAGTTTAGCGGTGGCTGGAAATCACGGGAATGAGCGAGCGCAACGCCTGATTAACGCTCTCCGCCGTGGGAAACTCGCGGACAATATCCGGCTCCAGAATGACCACGTTGGTTCCCTCGGCATACTGCTTCGCGTATTTCCCCCTGACGCCCTTCGAGAAGTCGTACTCCGCTCTCATTTCGTCGGTTTTTACTTCAGCCTTCTTCATATGCTTTTCTCTCTTGCCGGGTAGCCGGTCGGGCCGTGATGATCCGGATATTCCGGCCGCGTTTGCAGTAGGCCACGACGAACAGCCGATATCGATGGGAAAGACCGATCGTCAGTTCCTTGTCCTCTCCCGGTTTTGAGTGGTCGGGATCCAGAATTGTTGACGAAAGTGTATCCCGAAACACGGTGGTTGCTTCCGCGAAGTCGATACCGTGTTTTCTAAGATTCGCTGCTGCTTTAACCGGGTTCCATTCAAAGGTTAACGCCATAATTCCCGCTCCACAACATCAGAATATAACAAATTAAGATCCTGCCGTCAAATCGGGGAAAAGACAGCCGGGGAAAAAACGTCGGCCGCGGCGGCGCGGTGTCCGGACCGGATCCGCCTCCCAGCGCTTCCCCGATCCGCTCCGCGATCGGGATGCCGGCACCTGGTCGGTTATTCTCCGGGGAAACTGACGGATATTTCCGTCCCTTCACCTTGATTTGAAGCTATGGTGATTCGGCCGTCTTCCCTTCTGTAGATCCAGGGCTGATCGGAATACGGGTCCCGGGGAAGAAACGGTAGGTGATCCGGAACGATTTGTCCGATCGTTTCGGGGTAGATGCCGTTAGCGGCCCGGTAAAGTTTCAGCGCCGCCAAGAGGATTGTCAATCTCCTCTCCGCGCTGCCCCTCAAATCCACATCAACAAGATCATAATACCTGGGGATCGAATAACCGAGAAGCGGGTCTTCTCGCAACATTGTCTCGATATTTTCCAGATCCTTTTTCAGGTCATCATATTCGGGAGAATAGGGGGGCGTGAAAGCCACCTTCTCCAGTAATTCCAGCCACAAGCGATACCGGGCCAGAGTTTCTCCCCTCGGCAGGAAAAGCGTACGCCAGCGCAATCTTATCATCTCGACCATAGCGGACGCTTCCCAGTTGGAACCCGGGAATGCCGGTCTTATAAAGAGTGAGTAGGAAGAAGCGGAATAAATCCATAATTCCGATAATCTCAATTCATAGAGAAGCCTGTATCTGATCGCTTTTTCGGCGAGCAGGTCCAGCCAGGCCATCCGATCGATCAAGGTTTCACAGAATTGGCCGCTGAGCGGACCGGAGAGCAGGACATCCCGCAACAATGGTTGGAGACCGGCGCTTTCAGAGACATTCGCAACTATCGAGGAAAGAAGTGATTCCCTCTGATAGAAGTGTCCTGCCACTCTGACGGCGCGGTTAAGGGCGGGGAGGCTCCGTCCCGGGCCGTTTTCTCCCAGCGACAAAGACAGATCCGCGAGTACCGCCTGCAGCAGTTTGGGATCGAAATTCTCGACCGGGGGATAATAGCTCCCGTCAGTCTCCCACCCGATGTATCCCCGGCAAAACTCTTGTCGCGTCCCCTGTTCGATCACTCTCATCACCTCCGGGTGATCGTCAAACCATCGGGCGATTTCGGGGTGATTTTCGGCTTTCCAGGGCGCAGCCGGAGGGAAATCGGCGGTTCCGAAAATATTTTCGAAGCCGGACTCCGACATCATCTTGTTCGCGCTGCGGTAATAAGTGGCGGCGTTAAGCTCGGCGGGAACAGAGTCAATCCGGATACGATTTAATTCCCCAAACGCCTGCTGCGGGGATAGGCAACCGTCGTCGGACAGTGCGGTGATCAGGGGAGTGATGAAGAGGAGATATAAAAGGATGAGAACACCCGCTGCCCCGATAAAGGTTCTTCTGAATCCGGCGCTTTTCCAATATCGCCTCAATAACTTCGCCGCGAAATATCCGGTCAGTAAATTTTGAAAGGGGAAAGCGAATAATAGCGTTGTTCCCGTAAGCCCCGGAATGAATTTATGGACGCCGGCCAGCAAGGCCGCGCTCAAGGGAAAACCCGCGGGAAGAAAGAGAAGAACGGCCGTCGGTGACGGCGCGCTCAGCGCGACGAAGATCCCGGCCAGGCCCCAGACACCGGCCGTGCAGATCGAAAGGAGGTCAATCTTGGGAGCAGCGCTCATTGATAAGAAATCGCTTTTTACGCTTCCTCGACGACTACCCTGCTCACGGGGTGGAGAGCGGACTGGCGGTCGTCACAATTTATGATTGATGAAACGCGTGAAGAAGGCAAGCAATAAACATCAACGGACATCAACGGACGGTCCGGGGGCTGGCTGATCGCTTTCTGCCGCGGCATCAAGGCGGATCAGGGAGAAGATCTGCGGATGCGGACAATAGCTGGCGAAGCCTGGTCGAGGTGGGTGGCTGCGGCCGCCGCGCGGACGGCGGGGGCGAGAATCGGGGAGACGCTGAAGGAACGGTAACCGAGCCGGATCAGGGCGGGGAGGGCGGAAGGGTTGGCGGCCATCTCCCCGCAGATCGCCACGTCGTTTTGGCGCCCCTGCGCGGTTGCCTGCTCGATGATCAGGCGCATCAGCGAAAGAAAGCCGGGGCTGGGGTTTTCCCCGTATTCTACCAGTTCCGGGTTGTCGCGGTCGGCGGCCAGGAAATACTGGAGGAGGTCGTTGGTGCCGACGCTGACGAAGTTTACCTCCTTGAGGATCTCGCCCGCGGCAAAGGCTGCCGCCGGTATCTCGATCATCGCTCCCAGGGCGATCTTCGGGGAAAACGGTTTCTTCTCCCGGCGCAGCTCTTTCCGCGCGATCTCCAGATGCCTCTTCACCCGCCGGATATCTTCGACCGTGGTCACCATCGGGAGCAGGATCCCGACCTCCCCGTTTTCCGCCGCCCTCAGGATCGCCCGGAGCTGGACGCGTAACTCATCCGGGCAGCAGATCAGGTGCCGGCGGATCCCCCTCACCCCGAGGGCGGGGTTCTGGCCCCGGTCGCGGTAGATGTTCGGGTTCTGCTTGTCGGCGCCGATGTCGAAGGTGCGGATCACCACCCTCCTTCCCGCGGCCTCCTCGATCACCCGCCGGTAAACCGCGTACTGTTCTTCCTCGCCGGGGATCGTGTCGGCGCTTAAAGCGAGGAACTCGGTCCGGAAGAGCCCGATCCCCTCCAGGCGGTGGCGGAGCATCAGTTCCACCTGTTCCGGGTTTTCGATATTCGCCGCCAGGTGGATCACGGTTTCGTCCCGGGTAGTGGATTCGACCGGGGGCAGCGGCGGTGAGACCACCGGTATCTCCAGGCTTTTCCGGAGGGCCTGATATTCCTT
>JAVCCZ010000168.1 GCA_030765265.1 Candidatus Erginobacter occultus | reverse complement strand
TGAGCGATCAGGACATAGGTTACATTTCAGGCTCAAGACATAGGTAACACTTTTTCGGGTGTGTCGATAGTTTGTTCTTGAACGGAACAGATGAAAACCTCGGCTTTGAGGTCTATTTCACCCATCCTGAGATAATCAAACCATACCTCCATACATTGCTCAGACAGGTATTTCAACCCAACATTCCATCCGCTCAATGATGTACTGATGAATATATACTTATGCTGGATGCAAATTCTGCCACTAGTATCTACCCTGCGAACAATATAGTCTTGAGAATAATCTATGTTTTCCACTTCCCGGTAACGCAAAGATGAAGGTTTATAAACTTCTGCCGGCACCTTCATATTTAAAGCTTCGTGGGGACGCTCATAGTTAAAAGTTCGCCGCCAGATATCAAAGGCATCCTGCTGATGACTCAAGTCGCCTTCAATAACACCCTGAAGTTCCATCCGGATATCCCGATGCATCCGCTCATGACCACCGTTCTGTTCAGGATGGCCGGGTGCGATCCGATCAAGGCGAATCCCCAGTCCGATCCACCACACCGAAAGTTTGCTCAAGCCCAGGGGCGCTCGGGAGCTGGAGAATGGCGTCCCATTGTCACTCCGGATAATGCTGGGCAACCCATACCGAGAAAATACTCGCTCAAACTCCGCTCTGACGGCTTGAGACGAGGTGCTGCCCATTGCGGAGACTTCAAGAACATACCTACTGAAATCGTCCCGGATCGTCAGCGGTTCACAACGCTGATCAGGCCGAATCCGCCACCAACCTTTGAAGTCAACCGTCCAGATGTCATTTGGTCCGTGGGCTGTAACCGCCTGAGTAAGCCGTCGAGGATCTCTCTGCCGGCGTCTTCTGCGATGATTAACCAAGCCAGCCTTATTCAGTACTCGCTTGCAACTGCTCAAGCTGGGGGTCTCTCCGTATGCCCTCAAGTACAGCTCTCTGATCTTGCGTGGCCCCCAGGTGGGGTGCAAACGCTTGAAACGGATAACCTCACATACAATGTCTTCCGTAAGCTGTTGCGGGCTGCACTTTGGTCTGCGCGTCAGATCGTAAAGGCCGTTAAACCCCTCTTCCAAAAACCGCTTCTTCCACTTATATCCAGTTTTTCGACTGATACCGTATTCTCGACACAAATCCTGAAATACAATTTTGCTATCCAGAGATTTAAGAGCAAACTCGGTTCTCAAGTTCATGACATCGGTCTCCTTCCAGGGCATAGCCAACCTCCTTTGCGGTTGGCCTTAACTTTACCCTCGGAGTGTTACCTATGTCCTGAACCTAATCTGTAACCTATGTCTTGAACCTGTACCTTCTCCACCCGATTGGCGAAGATTCGCGAGATTTGTGGTTAATTAAAAGGGGCCGAGGCAGGGGACTCAAAAATAATTAGTGGTAATCAGTGTAATTAGTGGATTGAAAATACCAGGCGGAGACGCCGGGACAAGTTCCAAGGAGGAATAATAATGGGTACTTCGGGAAAAAAGCCGGAGAAGAAAGATCAGGAGATGGCCGAGGAATCGGTCGATCAGCAGGCCGCCGCGGTCAAGAAGGAAAAAGAAGCGGCGATCGCCGCCGGGAAGACCCCGCTGGATATGGGCACCCTCCAGGGGATGTCCGTCTCCGACCTTTTGAAGATGGCCCGGGAACTCAACGTTCCCGCCGCCCGCTCGATGAAAAAGCCGTCCCTGATCTTCGAGATCCTCAAAGCCCGGGTCGAGCAGAACGGGGCGATGTTCGGGGAAGGGGTGCTGGAGATCCTTCCCGACGGGTTCGGCTTTCTCCGTTCCCCCAACTACAACTACCAGGCCTGCACCGAGGATATCTATATCTCCCCTTCCCAGATCCGGAAGTTCGATCTCAAGAGCGGAGATACCGTCTCCGGCCAGATCCGCTCCCCCAAGGCTCGGGAGCGTTTCTTCGCCCTGCTTCGGGTGGAGGCGATCAATTATCTCCCCCCCGGAGTCTCCAAGCAGAAGACCCATTTCGACAACCTGACCCCGCTCTACCCGGAGGAAAGGCTGATCCTGGAATCGGAGAACAAGGACATCTCGATGCGGGTGATGGACCTTTTGACTCCGGTCGGGAAGGGTCAGCGGGGACTGATCGTGGCCGCCCCCCGGACCGGGAAGACGATGATCTTGAAGGGGCTGGCCAACGCCATCGTCCTCAACAACCCGGAAGTGAAGCTGATCGTGCTCTTGATCGACGAGCGCCCGGAAGAAGTGACCGACTTCCAGCGTTCGGTCCATAACGCCGAGGTGATCTCCTCTACCTTCGACGAGACCCCCGACCGGCACGTCCGGGTGGCGGAGATCGTGATCGAGAAGGCCAAGCGGCTGGTCGAGCACGGGATGGACGTGGTGATCCTTCTCGACAGCATCACCCGGCTGGCCCGGGCCTACAATACTCTCCAGCCCCACTCCGGGAAGGTCCTCTCCGGGGGGATCGAGTCGAGCGCGTTGATCAAACCGAAGAAGTTCTTCGGCGCCGCCCGGAACATCGAGGAAGGCGGGAGCCTGACCATTTTGGCCACCGCCCTGATTGAGACCGGTTCGAAGATGGACGGGGTGATCTTCGAGGAATTCAAGGGGACCGGGAATATGGAGATCAACCTCGACCGGAAGCTGACCGAGAAGCGGATCTTCCCCTCGATCAATATCGAGAAGTCGGGGACCCGGAAGGAGGAGCTGCTGCTCCATCCCGACGAGCTGAACCGGATCTGGCTGCTCCGCAAGGCCCTCTCCACGATGCAGCCGGTGGAGGCGATGGAGCTCCTCCTCTCCAAGCTGAAGAAATCCAAGTCCAACGCCGAGTTCCTGATGTCCCTCAACGCCTGATCGGCGGAGGATTGAGCATAGTGCGGAGCTTTCCAGCCTTTGCCATTTCCGCCATCCTGGGTCATTGCGAGGCCCCGGAGCGGAGGGGACGAAGGAATCTTATCCTGACGTTTGTCCTGGTCTGGACAGTTGGCGAGAAAAACATTGAAATTTCCCAGATACCGGCTAAATTGTTTCCCAACCCGTATTGATTGAAGTAAGTATTTAAAACTATTTTTTCGGAGTAATAAATATTATGAAAGCCAAAATCCACCCGGAATACACCGAGACCACCATCGCCTGCGCCTGCGGGGCCACGATTCGGACCCGTTCCACCAGGCAGAATATCAAGGTCGGGGTCTGTTCCCAGTGCCACCCGTTTTATACCGGGAAGCAGAAGTACCTCGATACTGAGGGCCGGGTTGAGCGGTTCAAGCGGAAATACGGGATGGAATAATCCCCCGTTGCCCGCCCGCCCGCGAACGTGCCTTCCCGCACTCCTCCGCCGGCGCCCCGGCGCCGGAAAGAACGATTATGCCCTCCGAACCCTCTCTCGCTCCCTTTGACGACCGGCACTTTCGAGAACGTTTCGGCGAACTGCTGGCGTCATCGACGGTTGAGCTGAAAAAGATCGAAGCTCTTCTCTCCGACCCCCAGACCGCCAAGAATCCCCGCCGATTCTCCCGGCTGAGCCGGGAATACTCCCGGTTGGACAAACTGGTCTCCCTCTACCGGCGCTATCAATCGGTCCGCGAGCAGATCACGGAGAGTCGGGAGATTGCCGCCTCCGAGGGGGAAGATCAGGAATTGCGGGACCTGGCCCGGGCCGAGATCGAAACCCTGGAGTCGGAGCGGGACCGTCTCGGGCGGGAGTGCGAGAATTTGCTCTTACCCCCGGACGAGCGCGACGACCGGAACATCATCGTCGAGATCCGCTCCGGAACCGGGGGAGAGGAAGCGGCGCTCTTCGCCCTCGACCTCTTCAAGATGTACACCCGCTACGCGGAAGCCAAAGGGTTGAACGTGGAAAGCCTCGATACCCACCCGGCGGCCCAGGGGGGCTTGAAGGAAGTCGTCTTCACCGTCTCCGGGGAGGAGGCCTACCGGCGCTTCAAGCACGAGAGCGGCGTCCACCGGGTCCAGCGGGTCCCGGAGACCGAGGCCCAGGGGAGGGTCCACACCTCCGCCGCCACGGTGGCCGTCTTCCCCGAGGTCGAGGAGGTTGAGGTGGAGATCGATCCCAACGACCTGAGGATCGACCGCTTCTGTTCCTCCGGGCCCGGGGGGCAGTCGGTCAACACCACCTACTCCGCGGTTCGGATCACCCATATCCCGACCGGGCTGGTGGTCTCCTGCCAGGACGAAAAATCCCAGCACAAGAACAAGGCCGCCGCCCTCAAGGTGCTGAGAGCCCGGCTCTACCGGAAGATGGAGGAGGAACGGGAGGCCGAACTCTCCCGGCAGCGGAAGGCCCAGGTCAAGAGCGGCGACCGTTCCGACAAGATCCGGACCTACAACTTCCCCCAGAGCCGGGTCACCGACCACCGGATCGGCTTCACCCTCCACCGCCTGGAAGCGATCCTCAACGGCGACCTCGACGAGCTGGTGGAGAAGCTGCTGGGATGGGAACGAGAGCGGAGGCTGGAGGAAAGTTCAAAATTGTAGGGGCGAGGCACGCCTCGTCCCCACCGCCCGCGGACTGATCGCTATCGAAGCCCTTCCAGCTGGCGGCACAAGTATCGGAGTTCCAATGCCGCAAACATTGGCAGAAATTCCCACCGTTAATTCAAAGTCCTCGATTGGGGACGTTCTCCGGGACGGAGAGGAATCGCTGGCCGCCGCCGGGGTGGAGAACCCCCGCCTCGACGCCGAGCATCTCCTCGCCCATTGCCTGGGGATCGAGCCCTGGCGGCTGCTCCTGGAGCGGGAGCGGGTTCTCAATCCCGCCCAAGAGGCGCAATTCCAACTGCTGCTGGAAGCCCGCCGCCTCCGCCGCCCGCTTGCCTATATCCTGGGCGAGGCCGGTTTTTACGACCTGGTCCTCTCCGTCGATCCCCGGGCGCTCATCCCCCGCCCGGAGACCGAGCTGCTGGTGGAGAAGGCCCTCCAGATCCTGGAAGGGACGACCGGTCCGGAAGTGATTGAGATCGGCTGCGGTTCGGGAGCGATCGTCCTTGCCCTGGCCCGCCGCCTCCCCTCCGGCCGGATCGGAGCTTCCGATGTCTCACAAGCCGCTCTCGACCTGGCTAAGGAAAACGCCGCCCGGCTCGGCCTGGAAGGTAGGATTGATTTCCGCCCGGGAGATCTCTTCGCTCCCTGGCCCGACCGGCGGGGCAGGGGGGTAGACCTGGTCGTCGCCAATCCTCCATACCTGAGCCGGGAGGAACTGGACACCGCCCCGCCCGAGGTCCGGGACTATGAGCCCCGGGAGGCCCTGGAGGGAGGGGAAGACGGTTTGGCGGTCATCCGTCGGCTGGTGGGAGAGGCGGCCGATTATCTCCGGCCCGGCGGCCGGCTCCTCTTTGAGATCGGGTCCGGGCAGGGCCAGGCGGTCCGGGAACTGTCCGGACCAGCCGCCCCGGTCATTGCGAGGAGCGAAGCGACGAAGCAATCTCAACTTGGCAGCAATTCCGCAGGCCAAGTCAGCGTTGAAGATTGCTTCGCGCCTTCAGCGCCCGCAATGACGGATAGCGTCGCGGCAGGATTGGAGTTGATTGAACTGGCGAAAGATTACTGCGGCCGGGACCGGGTGGCGGTCTTCGGGAGGCGAAATGGATAACATAGAAATTATCGGAGGGAATCCGCTCCGGGGCGAGGTCGAGGTCAGCGGGGCCAAGAACGCCGCTCTCCCGATAATGGCGGCGGCCCTGCTGGCGCCGGGGAAATCGGTGATCAACCGGGTCCCAAGGCTCCGGGATATCGAGACGATGCTCCAGATCTTCCGCCACCTCGGGGTCCGCTGCGGCTGGACCGGCCCCCACACCCTGGAGATCGACGCCGCCGATTTGAGCGATTGCGCCGCCCCCTATGAACTGGTCCGGAAGATGCGGGCCTCGGTTTTGGTTTTGGGCCCGCTCCTCGGCCGGCTGGGAAAGGCCCGGGTCTCCATCCCCGGGGGTTGCGTGATCGGTCCTCGGCCGATCGATCTCCACCTCAAGGGGTTGGAGGGACTGTCGGCCCAAGTCGAGATCGAGCACGGCTACATCAACGCCCGGGCCGGGAACCTGAAAGGGGGGGAGATCTATCTCGGGGGCCGGTTCGGTTCCAGCGTCGGGGCGACCTGTAACTGCCTCCTGGCGGCCTCCGTCGCCGCCGGGACCACGACCATTGTCGGCGCCGCCTGCGAGCCGGAAGTAATCGACCTGGCCGGATTCCTCAACCAAATGGGCGGCCGGATCGCCGGGGCCGGTTCGCCGAGGATCACGGTCGAGGGGGTTAAGGAACTCCGCCCGGCCGAATATAACGTGATCCCGGACCGGATCGAGGCCGGCACTTATCTGATCGCCGCGGCGATCACCGGTGGCGAGATCGTCCTCCACGGCGGCCGGGCCGATCACCTGGACGCTCTCCTCGAGCGCCTGCAGGCGATGGGGGCCGTGATCGGCCGCGAAGGGGAGAAGATCTCTCTGCGCCGGGAAGGCGGACTCTCCCCGGTGGAAATCACCACCCTGCCTTACCCGGGTTTCCCCACCGACCTCCAGGCCCAGATGATGGCCCTGCTCTCCACCGTTCCCGGGATCAGCGTGATCATCGAGAAGGTCTATCCCGAGCGGTTTATGCATATCGCCGAACTCAACCGCCTCGGCGCCGAAATTTCGCTGGAAGGCCCGGCCGCGATCGTCCGGGGCGGGCGGAAGCTCTCCGGGGCGGAGGTGATGGCCTCCGACCTGCGGGCCTCGGCCGCCCTGATCCTGGCTGGCCTGGTCGCCGAGGGCCGGACCACCGTCCGCCGGGTCTATCACCTCGACCGCGGCTACGAAAATATGGTAGAAAAACTGACCGCCCTCGGAGCCGCGATCCGGCGGCTGGAAGAACAGGATATTTAAACTGCGGATCTTTTCCGTAGGGGAGATCCCGCTTTACTCCAAGAATTCACACTAGAATTTACTTTTCCATTCCCCATTCCCCATTCCCCAATTATTATGTTCGAAAGAATAGCCGAAAAATTCCAGGATATCTTCAAGCAGGTCCGGGGCGAAGCGACCCTGAACGAGAAGAATATCTCCCGGACCCTCCGGGAGATCAAGCTCGCCCTGCTCGACGCCGACGTCCATTACCGGGTGGTCAAGGAGATTATGGAGGAGATCGGCCGGGACGCCCGGGGGGAGAAGGTCCTGCGCAGCCTCAAGCCCGGCCAGCAGTTCGTCAAGATCTTCCACGACCGGCTGGTCGAGTTTATGACCGCCCCCGACGCCGGCCTTAAGCTTTCCTCGACGCCTTCGATTATCCTCCTGGCCGGCCTCCAGGGGGCGGGCAAAACCACCGCCGCCGCCAAGCTGGCCCTTTATCTCCGCCGGGAGCGACACCTCTCCTCCCTCCTGGTGGCGGCCGACCGCCGCCGGCCGGCCGCCATCGAGCAGCTGGAGGTCCTGGGGAAAGGGATCGAGGTCGAGACCTTTACCGGGAAGGGAAATTCTCCTTTGAAAATAATCACCGATGCGATAGAGTATGGCCGCTCGCGGTCTCTGGGAGCGGTGATTGTCGATACCGCCGGCCGGCTTCACGTCGACGGAGAGATGATGGCCGAGATCGGAGAGATCCGGAAGAAGATCAAGCCCGACGAGACCCTGCTGGTCCTGGACGCGATGACCGGCCAGGACGCGGTCAACGTCGCGATCGATTTCAACCGGCAGGTCGAGATTACCGGTTCGATCCTGACCAAGCTCGACGGGGACGCCCGGGGCGGGGCGGCGATATCGCTGCGTTCGGTGACCGGGAAGCCGGTCAAGCTGGTCGGGGTGGGGGAGAAGCCTGAGGATCTGGTTTCCTTCGACCCGGAACGGATCGTCTCCCGGATTCTCGGGATGGGCGATATCGTCAGCCTGGCCGAGAAGGCCCAGGCCGTCCTCGATGTTCAAGATGCCGAGAAGTGGGAAAAGAAGTGGAAGAAGGCCTCGATCGACCTGGAGGATTTTCGCCGCCAGTTGCGGGGCTTGAAGAAGATCGGTTCCTGGGAGTCGATCGCCGGAATGCTCCCGGCCGGGATGGGGGGGCTGGAAGACGGCTCCTCCCGGATCAAGCGGATGGAGGCCATCCTCGATTCGATGACCCCCGGCGAGCGGGCCCGTCCGGAAATTATTGACGGCAGCCGCCGGGAGCGGGTGGCGAAAGGCAGCGGGACCAGCGTCCCGGAAGTCAACCAGTTGTTGAAACAATTCAAGTTATTGAAAAAGATGATGGTGAAGGCGGGGGGATCGCGAAAAAAGCAGTTATCTATAGGAGGTGCCAATTGGCCGTTGTGATCAGGTTAAGAAGGGAAGGGGGGAAGAAACAGCCCCATTACCGTGTTGTGGTTACCGATTCGCGCAAACCGCGCGATGGGCGTTTTATTGAAAAGCTCGGACATTACGACCCCGGTCGGGGGCAGGAAGCGGCCGTGGTTGACGGCGAGCGGGCCCGCTACTGGCTGGGCCAGGGCGCCCTTCCCTCCGACACGGTGAAGCAGATATTTAAAAGATTGGGGATCTGAACCGCCGGGACTTGAATATTCCGGTTTCCCGGAGGGGCGGATAAAATTTTGCCGGCGACCGGCAGGAGGTAGATGGAATGAAGCATTTGATTGAAGTGATCGTGAAATCGATTGTTGATTTTCCGGAGAATGTCGATATCACCCAGATCGACGGCGAGAGCACGATCGTCTTCGAGCTGAGAGTCCGGAAGGAAGACGTCGGGAAAGTTATCGGCAAGAAAGGCCGGACCATCAACGCCATCCGGACCCTGGTCAACGCCACCGCCGCCAAGACCAGTATGCGGGCGATGCTGGAGATCGTCGAGGAAGACAATGAGCCCGAGGGCGAGAAGCCCGAGGAATTCGGCGGGGATTATACCCCGCCCGTGGAATACTGACCCCGTAGCCCGCTTCTCCCTTCCCGGTTAATCACCTCCCTTGTGGGGGAGATGGCAGTCAGCCTCACCAAGAATCCTCCCCCCGATGGGGAGGGGGGGATTGGCGCGCCGCCCGGTTGAATTGGGGGATAGTCAGTTTCTGAAAATCAGGCAAAAGCCGTGCGGATAGATATAGTAACTCTTTTTACGAAAGTCTGCGCGGAATACGCCGGTGAGAGCATCCTCAAGCGGGCGGGGGAACAGGGGCTGGTCGAGATCCGGGTGATCAACTTAAGGGATTACACCCCCGACCGCCACCGGACCGCCGACGACCGGCCTTACGGCGGCGGCGCCGGGATGGTTTTAAAGGCCGAACCCCTCTTCGAGGCGGTGGGGGACCTGAAGACCCCGGCAAGCCGGGTGGTTCTTCTCTCCCCCCGGGGGAGGCTCTTCGACCAGGAACAGGCTCTCCGGCTGAGCCGGGAGCCGCATCTGATCCTGATTGCCGGCCGCTACGAGGGGGTTGACGAGCGGGTAAGCGAGTTCCTGGTTGACGAGGAAATCTCGATCGGGGATTATATCCTGACCGGCGGGGAGCTGCCCGCCCTGGCGGTGGCCGACAGCGTGGTCCGGCTGCTTCCCGGGGTCCTCGGGGACCCGGAATCGGCGGTAGACGAATCGTTCTCCCGCGGCCGGCTGGAGTATCCGCAGTACACCCGGCCCGAGGATTACCGGGGGATGAAAGTCCCCCCGGTCCTCCTTTCCGGGGACCACGAAGCGGTGGCCCGCTGGCGGGCCCGGGAAGCATTGATGCTGACCCGGGAACGCCGGCCCGATCTGTTGGAAAAGCATCCTCCGGACGAAGAGGAAGAGAAGTGGCTGGAGGAAAAGGACAAGAAGGAAGGAAAATGAACATAATCGAGAAAATTGAAAAAGAACAGCTTAAACCCGATCTCCCGCAATTCCAGGTCGGCGACACGGTCAGCGTGCACGCCAAGATCATCGAGGATGAACGGGAACGGATCCAGGTCTTCACCGGGATCTGCATCGCCCGCAAGAGCACCGGGGTCAGGGAATCGATCACGGTGAGGCGGGTGGCCGCCGGGATGGGGGTGGAGAAAGTGTTTCTTCTCCACTCGCCCCGGGTCGCCCGGATCGAGGTGGTCCGCCGGGGCCGGGTCCGCCGGGCCAAGCTCTACTACCTCAGACAGAAGAAAGGCAAGAAGGCCCGGGTCAAGGAGCGGAAGTGGACCCCGGCCTCCGCTTAAAAACCGGTTCCCCCGCGGCCACAAATTCTTCTTCCCCGGTTTTTCCGGTACCGCCGGAGATGCTCCACTGGGAGTGTCTTTACGCCTCCCGGGGCGAGGTCCCGGTGGCCGGCCTTGACGAGGCCGGCCGGGGACCGTTGGCCGGTCCGGTGGTGGCCGCCGCGGTCATCCTGCCGCCGGAAGATTGTTATCCCGTCGCCCTGATCGACTCCAAGAAGCTCACCCCCGCCCGGAGAGAGGCAGCCTTTGAATTCCTCCGGGATCTCCCCGGCACCGCGATCGGGGTCGGGATCGTCGAGGCGGAAGAGATCGACCGGATCAACATCCTCCAGGCGACCCGGAAGGCGATGCTGGCGGCCCTGGCCGCCCTCCGGGTCGCCCCGCTGGCGATCCTGATCGACGCCGTCTTTCTCCCCGGGTTAAAGATTCCCCAGCAAAACCTGGTCCGGGGCGAGGAGGCCAGCGTTTCGATCGCCGCCGCCTCGATCATCGCCAAGGTGACCCGGGACCGGATAATGGTCGAGGCCGACCGCCGCCACCCCGCCTACGGCTTCGCCCGCCACAAGGGCTACGGAACCCCCCAGCACCTCGCCGCCCTAAAAGAACACGGTCCTTCCCCCATCCACCGCCAAACCTTCCGCCCGGTGAGGGAATGTGCCCACCGCCTGTAGTCCACCTCGCGTAGCCCACGGCTTTAGCCGTGGCCGGGCAAGGCCTGAACAGGGCCACCTCTTCCGTCCTCCGGCCGGATCTTCGAGAAGAGGTGGGATACAAGCCGTGGGCTACGGATCTGTGGGTTGCGGCGGGTGGTTATACGAGGGTTTTTTCCGCCGGGCGGCGTTCGGGGACGTAACGGCCGGCCATCATCTCCGGGTCCCAGTTCGCCGAGACGTAGAGGGCGCAGTAGCACTGGTCGTACTCGGCCAGGTCGGGGTCGCGGTAAACGCAGGGACAGACGATGTCCCGGTCCCGCTCCCGGTCCCCGGCGGCCAGTCGGCAGGGGCAGGACATATAACCGTAGCGGTCCTTGTTCTCCAGCAGACCTTCGAGCAGGGAGAGGGTCAGTTCCCGGTCCGGGTTGAGATGGTATCCCTTCTTCCCCTGGGTCTCTTTCAAGATCTTATAGAGTTCTTCCGCGTTCATTCCTCCTCCAGTGCCTGGCGGATCAGGCTTGCGCGGTTTCCGGCGATCACCGTCTCTCCGATTATGATAGTGGGAAAGGAGAGGGCGGGGTTGACTTTTCTTACCTCGGAGAGGGCGAAGGAACGCTCCTCGCCTCCCAGCCGGTCAACCTCGACCGTGGAGTATTCCGCCCCCAGTTCATTGAGGAGTTTTTTTGCCTGCCGGCAATGGCCGCAGGTGCTCAGCGAATAAATTTTGATCATATCTTCTCCTGAGTAGACTGGTTTATCACGACGAATCCGTTTTCTTGCTCAAATCCCGGAGCGCCCCCTGGATCGTCTCCTCGTAGGTGGGATGGTAGAAAGGCAGGTCGAGGGCCTCCCTGACCGTCATCCCGGCCTGGATCAGGGCCGCCAGCAGATGGGCCAGGTGCTCCCCGGCCGGGGCGGCCATCTCCGATCCGAGAATCCGGCCGTCCTTCGGATCCCCGTAAATCCGGATGATCCCGTCTTCGATCCGGTCGGCCACCCCCCGGGGGCTGTCGGGGAAACGGGCCTCGCCGGCCTTGGCCCCTTCCGGGAGGTCGGCGAACCGGATACCCACCGAGCAGACGGCGGGTCGGGTGAAGGTGATCGCCAGGGGGACTTTCACCGGGAGTCTATCCAAATTATTGCTCGCGGCGGCGTTCCGGCCGGCCAGCTTTCCCTCCGCGGCGGCGTCGTGGTAGAAGGGCCGGACCCCGGTGCAGTCGCCGGCCAGAAAGACATCCCGGTCCCGGCAGCGGAGGGTTTCCCGGTCGAACTCGGGGGAACCTTGCCGGTCGAGGTCGAGACCGGACCGGTCCAGCCGGAGCCGCCCGAACTTCGGCTTCCGCCCCGAAGCCACGACCGCCAGGTCAAAGCGTCCGGAGGCCCGGTTGCCGTTGGCGTCCTCGAGGCTGACCGCCACCCCATCTGGTTCCGCGGTTTCCAATATCGCCTTGGTCCGGAGGCGGAGATCGACCGATTTGGAGATCGCGGAGATCAGGCATTCCTCGACCGCCGGATCGGAGATCCCGGCCGCGGAACCGGTCATCTCCACCATCGTCACCCGTTTTCCCATCCTACCCAGAGCCTGGCCGATCTCGACCCCGATAAACCCGGCTCCCACCACCAGGATGTTCTCCGGGATATCCGCCAACTCGAAGAACTCGTCGGTGGTGACGATCCTCCCCGGCTCCTTCCGCCAGCCCGGGGGGAGGACGGGCGAGGTTCCGCAGGCGAGCACGATCGCTCGGCAACGGTAGATGGATCCCCCCGCTTCCAGAACCATCGGCTCCCGGAAAGCGGCGTAATCGCGGACCAGCAGATCGGAAAAATGGCTGTCGATCCGCTCGATCACTTCTCCGGCCAGACGGTCCCGGCGCCGCCGGAGCGAGTTCATTATCTCCCCCCCGTCGAGACGGATATTTTGCCCGGTCACGTCCCCCGCCCGCGCCCCGGCCAGATTGTCGGAGGAGTGGATCAGCATCTTCGAGGGCATACATCCCACCCGGGCGCAGGTGGTGCCGAGCGGCCCGCCGTCAAAGACTACCACCTGATCGGTGTTCCGCCGGGCCCGGCTCAGGGCGTAAAGCCCCGCCGTCCCCGCTCCCACCACCGCCACGTCAACTGCGTGTTCTTTCATATCTTGCTTTGCGTCCTTTGCGTTCTCTGCGGTTCATTATTTCCGGGGGCGAGGCGGGGGGTCAGTCCAGCAGGGCCTTTTCGTAAGCCTCGAAGATGTTCCGGTA
This sequence comes from Candidatus Erginobacter occultus, assembly GCA_030765265.1. Lineage (GTDB taxonomy): Bacteria > Auribacterota > Erginobacteria > Erginobacterales > Erginobacteraceae > Erginobacter > Erginobacter occultus. Next base: position 9,147 of record JAVCCZ010000168.1, on the reverse strand, counting down.
GGTGACCACCCCGACGATTTCTCGGCGGGCCGGCCCCTTGATTACCGGGGCGATCCCGATAAAGTTCTCCTTCATCCGCTTGAACACGACGTCGACCGGTTCGTCGGGAAAAGCGGTCACCGGGTCGGATTTCATAATGTTCCGGGCGGTCAGCTCCCGGTCGGGGGTGAGAGACTGCACCCCGAGGTGGAGTTCCTTGTAGGTGATGATCCCGACCAGTTCCCGACCAGAGTTGACCACCGGTAGGCTGGTGTGGAGTGTCTTGCCGACTTCTCCGCGCAAGGCTTCCAGGGTCATTGTCTCCGGGATGGATTGGACCTCGCGGATCATCACGTCCTTGATTCGCATCTGCTTGAGGATGTCCGTTTTTTCTTTCCGATCAATATCGATGCCTTTCTGCCGCAGTTTCTCCGTGTAGATGCTTTCCGGACGGATCCAGTGGGAGACCAGCGTGGAGACGACCACCGTGGCCATAATCGGCAGGATTATCTGGTAGCTGTCGCTCATTTCGAAGAGGATGAAGATGGCGGTGATCGGCGCGTGGGCCGCTCCGGCAAAGCAGCTCCCCATCCCCACCAGTGCGTAAACGACAGGGGATGAGGTATGTCCGGGGAAGACGGCGTTGATCAGGATTCCGTAGATCCCCCCGATCATTGCCCCGATAAAGAGCGAGGGGGCGAAAATACCGCCGGAGCCGCCGGAGCCGAGAGTGAAACTGGTGGCCGCGACCTTGAAGCCGGCCAGCAAAACCAGGGCCCAGAGCAGGGTCACGATCCCCTGGTTCCCGATCCAGAAAGTGAAGTTATCCGGGTTGAGGACCTGCCGGATGGTGATATAACCGACGCCGAGTACCGAGAGGGGGTTGTTCAGTCCCGGGGCCGGCACCCAGCGGGTGGCGAAGTAGGCCAGCAGACCAACGGCCAGGCCGCCGGTGACCGGCTTGAGGTAATCGGGGAATTTGATCCGCTCGTACAGGTTTTCAAAGAATTCCAGGGTCACCGTGAACCCCTTGGATACGAAGGCGACGAAGACGCCCAGGCCGAGAAAGGCCAGGATTTCCCAGGGGGAAGCCATATAGAGGATGGCCTTCATCTTCTCGATGGCAAAGATCGTATGGTCGCCGGTGATCGCCCGGGAGACCAGGGCGGCCACCACCGAGGCGATGGCGACATAGATGAAAGAGAGACCCCGGAATTCCCCCAGGATGACTTCCAGGGAGAACATAATCCCCCCGAACGGGGCGTTGAAGATGGCCGAGATCCCGCCGGCCGCGCCGCAGGCTATGAAGGTATTGAGCCGCCGCGGAGGCATCCGGAGAAGCTGTCCGAGGGTGGACCCGAAGCCGGCCCCGATCTGGACGATCGGACCTTCGCTTCCGGCCGAACCGCCCGTTCCGATGGTCAGCGCCGAGGCAATGGTCTTGACCACCGCCACCATTGGTCGGATCCTGCCCCCGTTCTTCAGGACCGCCGCCATTACTTCCGGGACCCCGTGGCCTTTCGCTTCTCTCGCGAAGAGGTAGATCAGGGGCCCGACCAGCAGCCCCCCCGCGGCCGGGAGAATGATCAACCAGGGTCCGAGCGATTCGCAGTGGGCGATGGTGTCCAGATGGCAGAGTTCTTCCACCAGCAGGATCAGGCGGCTGAAAACATAGGCGCCCAGCCCGGCCACCGCCCCAATGATGATGGCGAAGGCAAAGGTGGTCTGGACCGGGGAGATCCGGAAACGGGCCAGGAGACTCAGCCACCGCCGGACCCACCGGTCGGCGGGGGGTTTAATTTCTTCCAGGCGTCCAGGTTCTTCCATAATGTCACCTCGGGGTTTCGCCGTGGGCTCCTTCGCTGATTGGTAATGGTCGGCCGGAGAATAATATAGTATAATTACCAGCCATTATTTCGCCAAGGAATTTAGCGAAAAAAAGAGGAGCCGGCCCGATGACCAAAGCCCGGCAGGATCTCGGGAAGTGGGGAGAAGCGGCGGCGGTTCGCCACCTGGAGCGAGAGGGGTGGGAAATCGTGGAGCAGAATTACACCTGCCCTCGAGGGGAGATCGACATCGTCGCTCGTCAGGGGGAGAGGTTGGTCTTTGTCGAGGTTAAGACCAAGACCGCGGCCGGGCATCTCCCGCCCCGCTATTCCGTCAACCGGAGAAAACAGGGGCAGATTATCCGGGTCGCCCGCTGGTATTTAAAGGAGAAGAAACTTTCCCGTCCCCGCTGCCGCTTCGACGTGGTCGAGGTGATCGGCTCCGGCGCCGGTCTCCCGGAAAAGCTGACCCATCTCCCGGGGGCCTTCCGGGTCGGGCGTTAGTTCCAGCCGGCGCCGTAGAGGATGACCCCGGCGGCCACCGCGGCGTTCAGGCTCTCCACCTTTCCCGCCATCGGGATGGTGATCAGCCGGTCGGCCGCCCGGAGGATCTCTTCCGGCAGTCCGCCGCCTTCTCCCCCGATACAGACCGCGACCGGGGGGGTGAAGTCGGCCTGGCGATAGGGGATAGTGTCACCGGTGATCGCGGCCGCGAGAATCCGGACCGGGATCTGCCGGGCCGCCTGAAGGAAATCGGCGGCCTTTCCGGCGGCGCAGGGGAGCCGGAAGGTCGACCCCGCCGCCCCCCGCAGCAGTCGGGGGTGGCCGGGGTCGATCCCGTCGAGGAAGACGCAGCCGGTCGCCCCGGCCGCCTCGGCCGCCCGGACGATCGCGCCGGCGTTGCCCGGGTCCTGGAGGCCGTCGGCGACCACCAGCCGGCAATCCGGGGTCAGCAGCTCGGTCAGCTTCCATCCCCGGATCTTCACCACCGCCGCGGCGCCTTCCGGGTTCTCCAGCCCGGAGATCCTCTCATAGCAGGACTCCGCTACCCGGAGAATCTCGACCTTCCGCTTCCGGGCCAGTTCCTCCAGTTCCTTTCCCGCCTCCGTCTCCGCCAGGCGTTCGGAGAGGACCAGGGTCTCCACTTCCGCGTCCAGCAGGGCCTCCCGGGAGACCCGGACCCCCTCCGCCAGGCTGAGCCCGCTCTCTTTGCGTCTCCGCCCCTGGTGGAGACCGGCCAACCCTTTAATCCTCGGGTTTTGGCGGCTGGAAATTATGGAGGTTTTACTGTCTGATTTCATCTTTTCTCACTATTCCCTATTCCCCATTTTCTATTCCCCGCTCCGTCAGGAGATCAGAGATAACCGGAAATAATTTCCGCCACGGCCTCGGCCCCGTCGACGGGGAGGGGTGTGAAGTCGGGCGGGGCTTCCAGAAGCCGGGAGAGTTCGTCCCGGATATCTCCGCTGAGCAACTTTTCCTGGGAGACAAACCCTGAAGGGAGGTTTCTCTTGATCCCCTCGACCAGGACCGGGTACTCCCGGAACTCCCCCCTCGAGGTGTAGAGCATCCTGGTTCGGTTGGCGATACATTCGGAGATGATCCCGTAGCCCGGCTTGGTGATCACCACTTCCGCGGCGGCCACCAGGTCGGGGTAGCCGAGGCGGAGCCGGCCCAGTTCCTTGCGGCCGACGTTGCGCAACCCCGGCAGATCGAAGCCGACCCGTTCGCTGGCCAGCCAGAGGCAGTCCTTGATCTCGATCAGCTGGCGGTAATACTCTTCCCCGAGGCTGAAGCCGCCGAAGGAGAGGATCACCAGGGGGCGGTTGTTCTCCAGCCCCAGCCGCTTTCTTACTTCGCCGGCCGCGACCCGCGCCCGGCGGGCGATCAGGGGGATATCCCGGACGGCGGGAAAGGCGTCCATCTCCCCGGCGAAGGGGAGTCTCAGCAGGAGCGAGGCCTTCCGGTAGCCTTCCCGGATCGCCGGGAGCAGGAATCCGTACTCCGGCAGCCTCTCGATGTAAGGTTCGTAGATCCAGTCCCAGCTGAAGTTGGCGACCGCCAGCGAGGGGACCCCGGCCCGGGCGGCAACCTCGAAAGCCAGGGGAGGGATATCGCCGACGATCAGCCGGCAGTTTTCCCGTCCGGCGAATCCGGCTTCCGCAGCGGCCGTCTCTTCCAGCCTCTCCAGGAATCCCGTGTAACCTTCCAGGCTGGCGGCCGGATCGAGGTTGAGGCTGTCGGCCTGGACCACCCCGGTGTCGCACTCCAGGGCAAAAAAATCAAAATCCCCCCGGATCTGTTCACGGAAGAACCACTCCGGGGCCGAGGTCTTGACGATCACCCGGATCCCGGGACGTTCCCGGAGCAACCGGTCGATGACCGTCGCCGTCCGGGCGGAGTGCCCGAAGCCGTGGCCGGAGACGTAAAAGATAACGCTTTCGTCCATCGGTTCAGTTCCCCGTTTTCCGCCGGGTTGCCGTTTTCAAGGCCCGGAGACCTTCGTTCACCCCCCGCCCCCGGAAACCGGTCTCCCGAAAGAACCGGTCGCTGTTTAACGAGGCGTCGGGCGGGGTGGGGGGATAATGGGGCTGGTCGGCCATCCGGACCGGGTTGATCACGGCCGGGTCGCAGTTGAAGACCTCCGCCATCCGGTAGCCGAACTCGGCCCGGTCGATCCGCTCGCTCCCGCCCAGGTGATAGAGGCCCGTCATCTCCGGGTGCTTAAGGATCAGCTCGATCCCCCGGCCCGCGTCCTCGACGTAAAGCGGGGTCCTGAACTGGTCGGTGAAGAGGTTGAGGGCGGTTTTCCCGCCAAAACCCTCGCGCATAAACTCGACAAACGAGCCGGAGAAAGGGGAGGGGGGGCCATACATCAAGGGCAGCCGGAGGACCAGGTGGTCGGGAACAATCTCCCGGACCAGGTTCTCTCCGGCCAGCTTGCTCCGTCCGTAGGACCCGAGCGGATTCGGGGGGTCGGCTTCCCGGTAATCCCCCCGCTTACCGTCGAAGACCCGGTCGGTGGAGATGTAGATCATCCTCGCCCCGGCGGCGGCCGCGGCCCGGGCGACCCGTTCGGTCCCGGCCACGTTGACTTCCCGGGCCAGTTCGGGGTCGGCCAGGCAGGCCGCCGGCGAGGTGACGGCGGCGCAGTGGATGATGACCCCGGGGGAGAGTTGGCGGAAGATTTCCCCGGCCGCTTCCGGGTCCCCCAGGTCGAGGCGGAACGCCCTTTCCGGAGGAAGCTGGGGCCGGTGGCGGTTATAGGTGCCGCTGATGGGAAAACGTCCGGCGAGGTAGTCAAAGAGGTTCCAGCCGAGAAAACCCGAGATGCCCGTGATCAGGATCTTCGCCGCCGTTTTCATTTTTTTCGGGAACAATTTACCAGCTATGGAGTATACTTGATCTTCACGATAACAGTATATCAATGCCGATGAATTCGACACGGAAAAAGTTTCGCCGACCGCTCCTCCTCTTTCTCCTGGTCTTTCTCTGCTACTCCTACTTCTTCCATTTTATCGGCCGGGAATCCTGGAACGTCTCCAGCCGGCTCAACCTGACCTACGCCCTGGCCGAGTACGGCACCTTCCGGATTGGCCCTTACCACTCCAACACCGGGGACAAGGTTTTCTTCCGGGGGCATTATTACTCGGATAAAGCTCCGGGCCTCTCCCTGCTGGCGGTTCCCGGTTATCTCTTCTTCAAGCGGGCGGGGGTGGAGTCGGAGCGGTATATGCGCTACTGGCTGACCCTGCTCACGGTCGGGCTCCCTTCCGCCCTGGCGGCGGTGGTTTTTTACGGCCTGACCGGGATCTTCGGCGATCTCTCCCCCCGAACCCGGCTGGCCGCCGCCCTGGCCTACTCCCTGGGGACCCTGGCTTTTCCCTTCTCCACCGTCTTTTACGGCCACCAGGCCGCCGCCGCTTTCGGCCTGGGCGCGTTCTTTATCCTGGCCCGGATAAGAAGGTCTCCCCGGCCGGAACCATTTCCCCTTTTATTATTCAGCGGTTTTTTGGCCGGGTACGCCTTTCTCACCGATTTCCCGGCCGGGATTATCTTGGTCCTGACGGCGATCTACGCCGCCTCGATCCTGAGAAGGAGGGTCGGGATTTTCTTCTGGCTGCTCGGCGCCGCCCTCCCGATCGGTTTTCTCCTTTTTTACAATAACGCCTGCTTCGGTTCCCCTTTCACCAGTTCTTACTCCCTCCATCAGACCTACAGTCATTCCGCGGGGTTTCTCGGGATCACCCTTCCCCGGCTCGATGTTCTCTGGGGGATTACCTTCAGCCCCTACCGCGGTCTCTTCTTCCAGTCTCCGGTGCTGCTCTTCGCCCTCCCCGGCTTCTATCTCTTCTTCCGGCATCCCGGCACCCGGACGGAATGCCTGGTCTGCCTCCTGGCGGTTCTCGGGTTCTTCTTCTTCAACGCCGGCTATCAGTACTGGGACGGGGTGGGGTCGACCGGCGCCCGGTTTATGATCCCCGCCCTCCCCTTCCTCGCCCTGGCCCTGGTCCGGCCGGCCCGGAGGTGGCCGCTCCGGTTCGCCGGGCTGGCCCTGATATCCGTGGTCTTTATGCTGGTGGTCGCCGCCACCGATCCACGGGCGGAGTGGCGGGTAAAAAATCCGCTGTTCTTCTTTAATTTCTTTCTCTTTCTCCAGGGTCGCCTCGCCGACAACCTGGGCGGGCTCTTCGGCCTAAAAGGCTGGACCAGCCTCCTGCCGCTGATCGGGGCGGGGGCGGCAGTGGCGATGGCGCTGAGGATGGTTAGCCCCTCTCTCCGGGGCCGGGGAACGGACCGGGGAGAGATTTTCCGGGCCGTTGCTCTGGGGGGGATGGTCGTCCTCTGGGTGGTTCTTGCCGGCTGGCAGGAGCCCTATCTGCGGGAGATGGACAAGGGGGAGAGCCTGTTCCGCTATTACCGGGGGCGGGGAGAGGAGAACTGGGCCGAAGTGGAGGAACATTACCAGCGGGCGATCGAGTCCGAACCCCGATTTATGGACCCCTATCTCCGCCTGGCCGAGATCGCCCGGCTCCGCGGCTGGCCCCGGGTGGCGCTGGCCTACTACCGGGAGTTGGCCGTCCTCTACCCGGAATCGCCCCTGATCCTCCTCGAGATGGCCCTGGTCCACGACCTGCTGGGAGATAGGGACGCGGCGGAGAAACTCCTCCTCCGGGCCGTCGAGATCGACCCCGGAGACGCCTCTCTTTTAGAGCAGCTGGGAGCCTTTTATTATTACCACGGCCGGATCGGGGAGGCGATCGAACGCTGGGAAGCCGCCCTCAGACTCCGGCCCGGGGAGGGCAGGATTCTCCGGCAATTGGAAGAAGCCCGGCGGGAACTCCCGGCGGAAGATTGAAAACCGTTCTTCCCGGTCAGGCCCCGATGACCGAGATGATGGCCACGGCGAGGAGGGCGGCGATCAGGGGGGTCAAGAGCCAGCCGACGAAGATCCGGATCATCGTCTTCCGGTTGATGGTCCGGGAACCGTGGAAGAGGCCGATCCCGATCACCGCCCCGACCACCGCCTGGGAGGAAGAGACGGGGATCTTGATCCAGGTGAAGAAGTGGAGGGCGAGGGCGTGGGTCATCACCACGATCAGTGCCGAGAATGGGGAGAGCGGGGTGATCTTCTTCCCGATCGTCTCCATCACCCGCTTGCTGTAAGTCAGGGCCCCGATGGCGATGCTGATCCCCCCGATGGCGGCCGCCCACCGGGCCGCCGCCGTCCCCGGTTCGCCGAACATCCCGGCGTGGTAATAAGGGGCGGTGGTGACGACGACGTTATTGGAACCCAGGGAGTAAGCGCCGTAGCAGCCGAAGACGATCAGGCCGATGGTGATGATCCGGTTGCGGGCGGAGTTATTTTTTACCTGCCGGAGGAGAAACCCGATTACCTGGAGCAGCATTACGCAGAGGATGACGCAGGCGATCGGATTGATGATCCAGCAGGAGAGCATCGTCAGGAATTTGCTCCAATCGACCGCCGCGAAACCGGAAGCCCCGACCGCGATCCCCATAAAGGCCCCCACCGCCGCCTGGGAAGTGGAGGTTGGGATCGCCAGGTAGGTGATGATGGTGACGGTGATCGCCGCCGCCAGAGTGGCGGCCAGGGCCAGGTTGTCCGAGGCCGCCTCGGAGAAAGTCATCTCGTCAAAGAGGGACGGCCCCTCGATTACCGACCCCAGGATCACGAAGATCGCGATCAGGATGACCGCGGTCCGGAAGCGGATCACGTTGGTGGCGACCGCCGTGCCGAAGATGTTGGCCGAGTCGTTGGCCCCGATACCCCAGCCGAGGTAAAGTCCGCCCAGCAGCTTGTATCCGGCATTCGCGAAGAGAAAACGTCCGATCATATCCTACCCTCGCCTTTACAGCGGCCTCTTGACGATCATCACCCCCAGCCGTTCCGCGGCATCCTCGGCGAGATCGGAGATGAAAGCGATATCTTCCACCAGTTCCCTTAAGTGAAGCTTTCGGGCCAGGTCGAGATCCGACTTGAAGAGTTTCTTGATCGTCTCCCATTCCAGCCGGTCGGCCTCGGTCTCGAAGGTGACCACCCGAGAGATCGATTCCTTGACCGCTTCAATATCCTTGTTCATATTTTCCAGCGCCCCCTTGAAACCATCAAAGGAGAAGATGGCCTTGTCGAGCAGGAGGGTGAGATCGTTATCGAGGAAATCCGGGATCTCCGGCCGGGTAAGGACGATCAGGTTGGCGGTGGTTTCGGCCTGGTTGGCGATCCGGTCGATAAACTCGGCCAGCATAATGTAGTCGCCCCGGTTGATCGGGAGGAAGGCCCCGGCGTAGAGCTTGGCCTCGATCTCCTGCTTGATCGCGTCGGCCGCCTGCTCGCTCTGGTGGACCAGGAGGGAGGCTTCCTTGAACTTCCGGTCGTCCTGGAGGTAGGTGACAATCAAATCCTTCAAATTCAGCAGCGCCTCGTTGACCCGGGCGTAATGCTCCATAAGCAATTTTTCGACTTCTTTTTCCTTCTTGTTGAAGATCATCGTCTTTTCCTCCTGAATAGTTACTTCCCGAAAGTGACCGCCCCGCACAGGGGGCAAAATTTAAAATGGGAAATTCCGTCGGCAAAATCTAACATAGATAATTTCGGGGACACAATACTTATCTCCTCCGATGGATCCGGCTCGGACTATTTTGACCCTGTTTATCCCTTGTCCGGAAGATGAGGATAAACTAATATATCCGGCTGCCGGATAGGGCAGCCCGACTTTTTAATTTCGGGAGGGGAGAAGGTTCCGGGGTATTGTTGGAATATGCGCCTGTAGCTCAGTTGGATAGAGCATCCGACTTTTTAATGTCGGGGGGGGAGAAGGTT
>JAVCCZ010000242.1 GCA_030765265.1 Candidatus Erginobacter occultus | reverse complement strand
TGCTACCGGGTCGCCGGGGAATCGCCGGAACTGCCGTAGTAATAACGGTTCCCGCCCCGGATCGACCATAGCCCCGTCGAGGGGCGGAAGATCGCGATCTCGTCGCCCCAGGTGCTGTTGTAGTCCCCCGGGACCGGGATGTCCCCGGAACTCCCGAAATAATACCGTCCCCGGCCCCGGATCGACCAGAGGCCGGTCGAGGGGCGGAAGATCGCCCCCTTCCAGGGCTCGGTCGAAGAAGTGGAGTAGGCCCCCGGGACCGGGATGTCCCCGGAACTCCCGAAGTAGAACCGGGTCAGCCCCCGCACCGACCACATCCCCGTCGAGGGACGGAAGACCGCGATACAAGGCGCTCCCCACTTCCCGCTGCGGGTCTTCCAGGGGCCGATCACCGGGATGTCCCCGGAACTCCCGAAATAAAACCGGTTCCCTCCCCGGAAGGACCAGAGGCCGGTGGAGGGGCGAAAGATGCCGGCGGTGGCATATCCCGACCGGTAGTTCATTGGAATGGGGTAATCTCCGGACTGGCCGAAGTAGAACCGGGTCACCCCCCGGACCGACCAGAGTCCGTTGGAGGGGCGGAAGATCGCGATGTCGGCCCGGCCGTCCCCGTTGTAGTCGGCCGGAACCGGAATGTCCCCGGACCGACCGAAGTAATAGCGCCCCACCCCCCGGATCGACCACATCCCCGTCGAGGGGCGGAAGATCGCGATGTCCGAGATCGAATCCCCGTTGAAATCCCCGGCGAAGAGCTGGAGCGGGGCGCGGGTGGCGTGCGGCGACGGCGGGCTGCTGGTGAGGCGGTAGCTCTCGTCCCAGACGTGGCCGGTGCCGTTGACCATCCAGCTGTAGGAGGCGTACATATACCCCTCGCCGGGCCAGGGGTCGTTGTAATAGACGTTGCTCCCCAAGTAACCCCTCCCGACCAGCGCGTGGCCGCCGCCCCCGGTCCATTGAAAGCCGATCACGAAGGGACGGCCGGCGTTACTCTCCGACTGGACCGTGGACCAGGACAGCGCGGCGGAGACGCCGACTCCGTAGATCGGTCCCCAGTGGATCAAAACATCCTGCATATCCCGGGAATAGCCGAAGATCCAGTTCGGCTTGTTGCAGGAAGATCCGGTCCCGCGGGGCCAGACCACGTTATTGCAGCAGGTTGACTGGTAAAAGCACCAGTTGGCCATCGCGCACTGGGTGGCGGAGTAGCCGTAGTAGGAGAGGATCATCTGGCAGGAACCGGCCCAGCACCACTGTTCCTGCTGCTGGGTGATCACCGGGACGGCGAGGGTCCCGGCCGGGGCGGTGACGGGGAAAACCGAGGCCAGAACTACGAGAGCGAAAATAACGGCGACGATATTTCTCATTCTTCACCTCCCTTGCCAGCCGCCCGGTGGGCGGCGATGTTCACCTCCACCGCTTCTTTCAGCGGGGCGAGCAGTTCGGAGAGATCGGCTGTGGCGGAGTATTCCGGAAGGGATTTCTGGAGATAACCGCCAAAACCGATACCGTCGAAGGTCAGGGGAGTGAAGTTTCGGGTATTTTTCTCGGGGACGGTGAAGAAGTAGGCAGCGGCCTGATAAACGGCGACCAGTTTCGGGGTGTAACCGTTCGCCTTGGGCCACTGGCGGGTGATCTTCTCCAGTTCGGAGGCCAGGGGGGCCCTCCCCAGCGCCACCGCCTCCCATTCACCCTCCATCCGGTCCACGGTGATAATGTTCAGCCAGGATCCGTCGAGGATCACCGGGAAGTACCAGAGACCGGTGGGCGATACCAGGGTTTCAACATCTGTATCTTCCGCGGCCGACAGAAGGGCGTCAGGGGTGATGGTATAGAGCGGCCAGGGTTCCCCGACCCGGGCCGCCAAGAGATCGGCTCCCGGAGGAAACCCGAGGTTAACCAATTCCTCCGGCGGAATCTCGGATAGGTACCGGGACAGCCCGGCCTCGGCCGCGGTCAGGACTTCCGGGGGCGGAGTCTCGGCCGGGGCGAGGATGGGGAGGAGCAGGAGCAACAGCGCCGCTCCAATCGAGAAGGACAGATTTTTCATCCTTACCTCCGTTTGAGGTTTAACCCTCAACTTGATTTAGAGCGCGCGGCTCGGTTACCGGGCTGGTGACCTTGCCTCTGCTACTGTTCACAGACAAGAAAATCTGTGCCACTTGGTAATATACCACACCATCGGGGCAAGGGAGGAGCAAAAAAGAGAAAATAATATTCAGTCCCGGGAGGGGCTGTCTTCTTTTCCAAGGACGGACTGAATCAGGGAGATCAGCTGGCCGCCCTCGATCAGGACCTTCTGGGTGGCCTTCATCTTCTCCACCGGATCGACCGAAGGGGAGGTCTCGAGCGGGGAGAAGGTCTGAATCAGGCGGGAATCGGGGAGGAGGTCGCGGGCCACCTCGAGCAGCTTGTTGTAGCGGCTGATGAAGGAGCCGGAATCATAGTAGCCGGCACCGAGCTGCTGGATGGTCTTTAAGTCGTTGAGGAGGGCCCGGAGCATCCCGAGGAGGATTCTGATCTCATCCCGGGGCGGCCGATCTGTTTCCGGATTCATTTCGACTCTGATTCCGGGGCGGCCTTTTTCGCTTTTTTATCTCCGGCCGGAGCGGGAGCGCCTTCCGCATCGATAAAGGCCAGCCGGGCCAGGTCCGCGCCGTCGCCCCGGCGGGGCCGGGCCATTTTCAGAATCCGGGTATAGCCGCCCGGCCGGTCGGTAAAGCGGGCGCCGATCTCGGCAAAGAGCTTCCTGACCGCCGTTTCATCCCGCAGGATGGAGATCGCCCGCCGGCGGTCGGCCAGGGACCCCGACCGGGCCAGGGTGACCATCTTCTCGGCCAGGGGCTGGGCGGCTTTCGCCTTGGCC
>JAVCCZ010000038.1 GCA_030765265.1 Candidatus Erginobacter occultus | reverse complement strand
CTCGCCCCTACCGCCCTCAACCTCTTCGTGGTCCGCCCCCCCGGGTATATGGACGGGAAGATCCTGGAGTTTGTCGAAAAATCCTGAGGTCGAGTGCCGGGAAAGACTTTAAAATTCAATCAGGAGAATTGAATATCCAATATCCAACAAGGAATACCCAATGATGAAGGGAACCAGCCCAATAGGCTCGGCCGGCCAAAACTTGGATATTGGATATTCCTTGTTGGCTGTTGGTTATTGATAAAGGGAAGAAAGCTTATGAAATCAATCAGATCGCGGCTCCGGCATCCGCTGATATTCCTGACCGCTCTGCTGTTGCTTTCCTGCTCCCGGTCCTCCGGGTCGGGGAAGAAGGTGATCGTGCTGGCGATCGACGGGATGGACCCCCGGATCGTCCAGTCGATGATCGATCGGGGCAAACTGCCCCACTTCAAGAAGCTGGCCGAGATGGGGGGCTTCAAGAACCTCTGGTCCTCCATCCCCCCCCAGTCCCCGGTGGCCTGGGCCAATTTCATCACCGGCCAGAACCCGGGCGGTCACGCCATCTTCGACTTCATCCACCGCGACCCGGATAACTATCTTCCCTTTCTCTCCCTGACCGAGACCATCCCGCCGAAGACCGTGCTCAAGCCCGGATCCTACGTCTTCCCGATCTCCGGGGGGCAGGTGGTCCTGCTCCGGGAGGGAAAAGCCTTCTGGGAGTATCTCGACGAGGCCGGGATCCCGGCCACCCTCTTCAAGATCCCCTCCAACTACCCCCCGGTCGAGGCCGGGGAGGGTTCGGTCTCCGGGATGGGCACCCCCGACCTGATGGGGAGTTACGGGATCTACCAGTACTTCACCACCGACCGGACCGACATCCCCGAGGATTATTCCGGCGCCCGGCTGACCCTGGTCGACGTGGTCGACGGGGCGGTGAAAGAGGTGATCGAGGGCCCGCCCAATACCTATCTCGAGGAGGCGCCCACCCTGGAAATTCCCTTTACCGCCTGGATCGACCCCCAGGAGCCGGTGATCCGGATCGACCTTCCGGGAGAGGAGATCATCCTCAAGGAAGGGGAGTGGTCGGACTGGGTGGTCCTCTCCTTCAAGCCGCTGCCGGTGATCCCGGCGATGACCGGGATCGTCCGTTTCTACGCCCGCCAGGTGAAGCCCTACTTCAAGCTCTATGTCACTCCGGTCAACATCAACCCCAAGGCCCCGATCCTCCCCATCGACTACCCCTCCGGCACCGCCGCCGAGATCGCCGACGCGGTCGGCTTCTACTACACCCAGGGGATGCCCGAGGATACCAAGGCCCTGACCAACAACTCCCTCTCCACCCGGGAATTTTACGGCCTCTCCCGGATGATCCTCGAGGAGAGGACCCGGATCTTCCATCATCTCTTCGATCAATTCGAGGAGGGGTTGTTCTTCTTTTATTACTGCAGCATCGACCAGGGGACCCACATCTTCTGGCACTTGAGAGACGAGAACCACCCGGTTTACGACGCCGAGGCCCGGGCGGAACTGGGGGACGTGATCGAGGAACTCTACGCCGCGATGGACCCGGTCGTGGCGAAGATCCTCGACCGGCTCGACGAGAAGACCACCCTGATCATAATGTCCGACCACGGCTTCTCCCCGCTTTACCGGAACTTCCAGCTCAACTCCTGGCTGGAGCGGAACGGTTACCTGACCCTGAAGTACGGACGGCAAGGCGGCTCCCTGCTGGCCGGGGACGTTGACTGGTCCCGGACCCGGGCCTATGCTATCGGTCTCAACGCCCTCTACGTCAACCTCCGGGGCCGGGAGGGCAACGGGATCGTCAACCCCGGGCCGGAACGCGACCGGTTGGTGAAGGAACTGGTCGAGAAACTGGAAGCGGTCCGGGATCCGGAGACCGGACAGTCGGTGGTCAAGCGGGTCCACCCGCGGGAGGACGTTTACAGCGGTCCCTATGTCGAGCGGGCCCCCGACCTGATGGTCGGCTATGACTGGGGCTACCGGACCGCCTGGGAGAGCGCGCTCGGCGACGTGGTCGCCGGCGAGCTGGTCACCGACTGCGAGGACAAGTGGTCGGGCGACCACTGCGGCGCGACCGAGATCGTCCCCGGGATTCTCTTTTCCAACCGTCCCCTCCTCCTCGACGGCCCCCATCTCTACGACATCACCCCCTCGATCCTCGCCGAGTTCGGCCTCCCGAAACCGGAGCAGATGCCCGGCAGCAACATCTTCGAACCCGCTCCCCCGGTGGAGGAAAAAGTCCCGACCGAGGACGAGATCAGAAAGCTCAAGTCGCTGGATTATATTTAGGGAGTGGGGAATGGGGAGTGGTCAGTGGGCCAGCTTTCCGAGCCCTATTCACCATTCCCCAACAAGGAGAAACTGCAGATGGCCAAGAAGATCAAGATTGAGAGCGACCTCTACGACAAGCTCCGCCAGTACTCCGAGGCCGCCGGCTACTCCTCGACCGACGAGTTCATCGTCCACGTCCTGGAGAAGTCCGTCGCCGACCTGGAGAAGAACGCCGACCAGGAGTCGGTCAAGGAACGCCTGACCGGATTGGGGTATTTGGGTTAGAAAAGGGGTCAGTCATTTCCTTTTGACATTTTGGAACCATCTGAACTTATTTACCCGGAATAATGTCAAAAGGAAATGACTGACCCCTTTTCGAAATACTGCTCCGCCCGCTCATCTTCTCCCCG
>JAVCCZ010000205.1 GCA_030765265.1 Candidatus Erginobacter occultus | reverse complement strand
TGCTGGAGATCTTCACCGACAAGGGTGTCGGTACCGAGATCGTGGGTTGAAGATTCCGTAGGGTCGAGGCACGCCTCGACCACAAAGTTCGAAGTGACTGTAGGGGCGAGGTATGCCTCGCCCTCTTCGATCGAGCCACCGCCGAGGGCGAAACAGAAAAGTTGAAAGTGTCTAAATTTCCTGCGGCCTCAATTTAGCCCCCGCAGGGGGCGAAACTAAATTAGCCACGGGCGTCAGCCCGTGGAACTGTAGAGCCAAGGAAAAAATTTAAGCCCCCGCAGGGGGCGACACTATCCAGTTGGAGGTTTAATCAGGGATATGAACAAGACCGAACGGATAATCAGGGAACACGATCAATTTGTCCTCCAGACCTATACCCGCAACCCGGTGGCGGCGGTCAGGGGGGAGGGGTCCTGGATCTGGGACGCCGAGGGAAAGAAGTATCTCGATTTCTTCCCCGGCTGGGGTGTCTCCGGTCTGGGGCACTGCCACCCCCGGGTGGTAGAAGCGGTCCGGGAGCAGGCCGGCAAGCTCCTTCATATGCCCAACAACTTCTACAACGAGCTGGCCGGCCGGTTGGCCCGGTTGATCGTGGAGAAGTCCTTCCCCGGCCGGGTCTTCTTCGGCAACTCCGGGGCCGAGGCCAACGAGGGGGCGATCAAGCTCGCCCGCCGCTTCGGGGAGCCGGAAGGCCGCTTCGAGATCCTGACGATGAAGGCCTCCTTCCACGGCCGGACCCTGACCACCGTCACCGCCACCGGCCAGGAAAAGTACCATTCCGGATTCGGGCCCCTGCCGCCCGGTTTCCGCTATCTCCCCTTCAATGATATCGGGGCCCTGGAAGAAGCCGTTTCGAAAAAGACCGTGGCCGTAATGCTGGAACCCATCCAGGGAGAGGGCGGCGTCCATCCGGCTTCCCCGGAATACGCCAAAAAGGTCCGGGAGATCTGCGACGCCAACAACCTCTTGATGATCGTCGACGAGGTCCAGACCGGAATGGGCCGGACCGGGGATTTCTTCGCCTTCCAGGGGTATGACGTTATCCCCGACCTGATGACCCTGGCCAAGGCGCTGGGCGGCGGCCTCCCGATCGGGGCGCTGGTGGTGAAGGAAGAGTTCGTCGGCTTTCTCCCCCCCGGGACCCACGCCTCCACCTTCGGCGGCAGCCCGGTGGTCTGCGCGGCCGCCCTGGCGGTTTTCCAGACGATGGAGGAAGAGGGGATCATCGAGAACGTCCGCGAAAAGGGCGACTACCTCCGCCGAAAATTGGAGGAACTGGCCTCCGACTTCCCGATGATCCGGGAGATCCGGGGGAGGGGATTGATGCTGGGGATGGAGCTCGACCGGGAAGGGAAGCCGATCGTCGACCGCTGCCTCGAGAAAGGGATGATCGTCAACTGCACCGCCGGCAACGTCCTGCGGGTGATGCCCGCCTGCAATATCACCCGGGAAGAGATCGACCAGGCGGTGGGGATCCTGCGGGAGGCTCTCTCGGAGGAAGAAATATAATTATCGGTTACAATTTAGCGCGATAAAAGCCCCTGATATTTTTTCCAGCCCCGATCTGTCATTGCGAGGAGCCGAAGGCGACGAAGCAATCTCTTCACCCGAGACAGATTGAGATTGCTTCGGCCCCCTCACTTCGTTCGGGAACCTCGCAATGACTATCGAGAGTGATACTGATAGCGATTAAACCTATTCAAACAAGAGGAGATTTAATATGAGCAAGGTAGTTCTCGCCTATTCCGGGGGTCTCGACACCTCGATAATTTTAAAATGGCTCCAGGAAGAGAAGGGCCTGGAGGTGGTGGCCCTGATCGTCGATCTCGGCCAGGCCGAAGAGGTCCGGGAAGCGGCCGAGAAGGCGAAAAAGACCGGGGCGGTCAAGGTTTACGTGGAAGATGTCCAGGAAGAGTTCGTCCGCGACTTCGTCTTTCCCGCCCTCCAGGCCAACGCCGTCTACGAGGGGACCTACCTGCTGGGCACCTCCCTGGCCCGGCCCCTGATCGCCAAGAAGATGATCGAGATCGCCCGGAAAGAAGGGGCCCAGTACGTCTCCCACGGGGCGACCGGGAAAGGCAACGACCAGGTCCGCTTCGAGGTCAGTTGCCTGGCCCTGGAACCCTCGATCGGGATCATCGCCCCCTGGCGGGAGTGGAGCTTCAAATCCCGCAGCGACCTGATGGCCTACGCGAAAAAGCACGGGATCGAGATCCCGGTTAGCAAGGAAAAACCCTACAGCAGCGACCGCAACCTCCTCCACATCAGCTTCGAGGGCGGGGTCCTCGAGGACCCCTGGAACAAGCCCCCGGAGGATATGTTCGTCCTTTCCGTCTCTCCCCAGGCCGCCCCCGACCGGACCACCGAGGTCGAGATCAACTTCGAAAAGGGGATCCCGGTCGCGGTCAACGGGGAGAAACTCTCCCCGGCCGCCCTCCTCGACCGTCTCAACCAAATCGGGGGGGAGAACGGGATCGGACGGGTCGACATCGTCGAGAACCGCTACGTGGGGATGAAGAGCCGGGGCGTATACGAGACCCCGGGGGGGACGATTCTTCACATCGCCCACCGGGCCCTGGAGACGATCACCCTCGACCGCGAGGTCTTCCACTTCAAGGACTCCCTGATCACCAAGTATTCGGAATTGGTCTATAACGGCTTCTGGTTCGCCCCCGAGATGGAACTGCTCCGCCGGACCGTGGTCGATACTCAGCAGGACGTTACCGGGACCGTGCGGCTGGAACTCTACAAGGGCAACTGCCAGGTCACCGGCCGGAAGTCTCCCTATTCTCTCTACGACCCGGAGATGGTGACCTTCGAGGAAGAGAATGTCTACCAACAGAGCGACGCCACCGGCTTCATCCGTCTCAACGCCCTGAGACTGAAGATCCGGGCCCAAATGAGGGGAAAGGCCGCCGGGACGGGAAGAAGCGAATGACGGGAGGTCCAGGATGACGAAAAAACTCTGGGGGGGAAGATTCCGCAAGCAAACCGACGAACTGATGGAAAGTTTCGGGACCTCGCTGCCCTTTGATTGGCGCCTCTACCGGGCCGATATCCGGGCCGGGATCGCCCACGCCCGGGTCCTCAAGGAGGGGGGCTACCTCACGGCCCGGGAACGGGACCGGATCGTCGCCGCCCTCCGGGAGATCGAAGCCGAGATCGCTTCCGGGAAGGTCAATTCGACCTCCGGTTACGAGGATATCCACAGCCTGGTCCTCGACCGGCTGGCGGCCAAGGCGCCCGAACTGGCCGCCAAGCTTCACGCCGGCCGCTCCCGCAACGACCTGGTCGTCCTCGACACCCGGCTTTACCTGAAGGAGGAGCTGGCGGAGATCGCCACATTGATCCGCGGCCTCCAAGGGGCATTGGTCGGCAAGGGGGAGGAATATCTCGACCTGGTCATCCCCGGCTATACCCACCTCCAGCCGGCTCAGCCGGTCCTGGCGGCCCATCACCTCCTGGCCTACGTCGAGATGCTGGCGCGGGACCGGGGGCGTCTGGCCGAAGCCGGGAAGCGGATGGACCTTCTCCCCGCCGGCTCCGCCGCCCTGGCCGGGTCGGGGTTGAAGCTGGACCAGAAACTGCTGGCCGAGCTGCTCGGATTCGGGGGGGTGGCGCCCAACAGCGTTGATAACGTCGCCGACCGGGACTTCGTCGTTGAGGTCCTCTCGGGACTCGCCATCTGCGGTATGCACCTCTCCCGGCTGGCCTCCGAGCTGGTCCTCTGGTCGACTGCCGAGTTCCGCTTCGTCGAACTCGACGAGGGTTTCTGCACCGGCTCCAGTTTTCTCCCCCAGAAGAAAAACCCCGACCCCGCCGAACTGGTCCGGGGGAAGAGCGGACGGCTTTATGGTAACCTCCAGGCGGTCCTGACTGTCCTCCACGGGTTGCCCCTGGCCTACAACCGCGACCTCCAGGAGGACAAGGAACCGCTCTTCGATTCGATCGACACGGTAAAGGATTCGCTGGCCATTATGGCCGGGGTGGTCTCTACCCTGGAATTCAACCGAACAGCCGTTGCCCGGGCCCTCGACCGGGGGTTTCTCTTTGCCCCCGACCTGGCCGAGCACCTGGTTGAACAGGGGGTCCCCTTTGCCGAGGCCCACCGGGCGGTGGGCAAACTGGCGGCCTGGGCGGTCGAGGGCGAGAAGGAACCAGGAGAGATCACCCTGGCCGAACTGAAAAAGTTCTCCCCCGCCTTCCGGCCGGAAGCCCGGCAACTCCTCGACCCCGCCGCCTCGGTCCGGGCCAAGAAGACGATCGGATCGACCAACCCCGGTATGGTCAAACGGAACCTGGCGAAGTGGAAGAAGAAACTCGAACTCTAAGAAAAATATCACCGCGGAGGCGCGGAGAACGCGGAGAAATAGTTGATAGTTTGTTGTCAGCCAGGTGGTAGCAGTCCCCCGCAACTTTAGACACTTTAAACTTCAAACTTCAGGCACTTATTTATGAACCTTCTAATCAACTCCCCCTCTTGGAATTACCGGGAGGGCGAACTTTACTGCGAAGAAGTCCCCCTGAAGCGGATCGCCCGCAAAGTGGGGACCCCGGTTTACGTTTACAGCCGCCGCCACCTGGTCGAGGCCTATCGGGAGATAATCTCCGCCTGGCGGGGCCGTTCCCACCTGGTCTGCTTCTCGATGAAATCCAACTCCAACCGGGCGGTGATCCGGACCCTGGTCGGGGAAGGCTCGGGAATCGATGTCGTCTCCGGGGGCGAACTCTTCCGGGCCCTGAGGGCCGGGGCTCCCCCGGAGAAGATCGTCTTTGCCGGGGTGGGGAAGACCGAACGTGAGATCATCGAGGGGATTGAGGCCGGGATCCTCTTCTTTACCGTGGAGTCCCTGCCGGAACTGGAACTGATCAGCCGGACGGCCGACCGCCTGGGGAAGACCGCCCCGGTCGCCCTCCGGGTCACCCCCGACGTCGATCCGAAGACCCACCGCTACATCACCACCGGCAAGGCCGAGAACAAGTTCGGTCTCGACCGGGAGGAGGCGCTGGATTTTTACCGCCGCTGTCTTAAGCTCCCCGGGATCGCCCCGGTCGGGATCCATATGCACATCGGCTCCCAGATCCTCCAGACCGCGCCGTTCCGGGAGGGGGTGGATCGGCTGGTCGGGTTGTTGAAAAAACTGAAGGGAGAGGGGATCTCCCTGAAATATCTCGATATCGGGGGTGGGATGGGTATCAGCTACCAGGGGGAGGAACCGCCCCCGGCTGCCGCCTACGCCTCCGCCCTCCGTCCGCTCCTCAAAGGACTGAGACTGACCGTGATCCTGGAGCCGGGACGATTTATCACCGGGAACGCCGGCTCCCTTTTGACCTCCGTTCTCCAGGTGAAGAAGAAGGCGAAGAAGAGTTTTGTCATCGCCGACGGAGCGATGAACGACCTGATCCGCCCCGCTCTCTACGAGGCCTGGCACCAGATCGTCCCCGTCTCCCCGGGCAAGGGAAAACCCCGCCGCTTCGACGTGGTCGGTCCGATCTGCGAGACCGGGGATATCCTTGGCGCCGGGAGGAGTTTCCCCGAACCGGCACCCGGCGACCTGCTGGCCGTCCTCTCCGCCGGGGCCTACGGCGCGGTAATGGGCTCCAACTACAACTCCCGTCCCCGCCCGCCCGAGGTCCTGGTCGACGGAGATACATTTCGGATCGTGAGGAAACGGGAGACCTATCGCGACCTGGTCCGGGGAGAGCTGGATTAATGCCCATCCCCCCGATTCCGGGCAAGTCCCCGGTCCCTGAGGTTTAATCGCTATCGGGATCGCTATCGAAAATTGGTTTGGCAAAGTCCTTGAATCAAGACGTAACCTGAGATAGAATGAAATTGGAATTCACGAAAATGCAGGGTCTGGGGAATGATTTTATCCTCCTCAACGACCCGGACGCCCGCCTCCGGCTGGAGCCGGAAGCTATCCGTTTCCTCTGCGACCGCCATTTCGGCGTGGGGGCCGACGGAGTGATCATCGTCTCCCCTTCCGAGCGGGCGGATCTGAAGATGAAGATCTTCAACTCCGACGGCTCGGAAGCCGAGATGTGCGGCAACGGCATCCGTTGTTTTGCCCTCTACGCCCGCGACCGCGGACTGAGCTCCGGGACGGAGATGGCGGTGGAGACCGGAGCCGGGATTATCCGGCCCCGGATCGAGAGGGATCAGGTAGCGGTCGATATGGGGGAGCCGGTCTTCGACGCCGAGAAAATCCCGGTTAACCTTCCCGGTGAGGTGGTCGATTACCCCGTTGTCTTTGCCGGCCGGAAGGTCGAGATCACCTGCGTCTCGATGGGCAACCCGCACTGCGTGATCTTCCTGCCTCCGGGGGAGGAGCCGCCGGTGACCGAGCTGGGCCCGGTGATCGAGACCGATCCTCTCTTCCCGGCGAAGATCAACGTCGAGTTCATCCGGGTCCGGAATCCGGGGGAGATCGACTTCGCGGTCTGGGAACGGGGCGCCGGGATCACCCTGGCCTGCGGGACCGGGGCCTGTGCCGCCGTCGTCGCCGCCGCCCGCACCGGCCGGACCGGAAGGGAGGTCCTGGTCCATCTCCCGGGCGGTGATCTGAAGATCGAGTGGAAAGAAAACAACCACGTATTTATGACCGGCCCCGCCGTGGAGGTGTTTCGGGGCAAGATTACTATTTGAGAGAGAGCGCGGTAATCAGTAAGCAGTGAGCAGCCGGCGGTCCGACTTGTCCGACTCGTCCGATTGTCTGGAGATGTTAAGCAGTGAAAAAAGGGGCCGAGGCGGAATAACTTGAAATAAAATTAGTGGTAATCCGTGTAATTAGTGGATAAAAAAGGGGCCGAGGCGGGGGGAGATTTGTGAAGATTAGTGAGGATTCGTGGTTCCCAAAAAAGGGGCCGGGGCGGGGGATTAATACAAAATCAATTAGTGGAATCAGAGGATCACAGGGAGATAGTTATGTTTCAAGGATCAATGGTAGCCATAGTGACCCCGTTCAAGGACGGGGAGATAGATTTCGATACTTTAGGAAAACTGATCGATTTTCAGGTCAAAAACGGCACCGACGCCATCGTCCCCTGCGGGACGACCGGGGAGTCCCCGACCCTCACCCACCAGGAGCACGACCGGGTGGTCCAGTACGTGGTCGAGAAGGTCGCCGGCCGGGCCAAGGTGATCGCCGGGGCCGGCTCCAACAGCACCGCCGAAGCTCTCCAGCTGACCCGGCATGCCGAGGATGTTGGCGCCGACGGGGCGTTAGTGATCACCCCCTATTACAACAAGCCGACCCAGCGGGGGCTGATCGGGCATTTCCGGCGGATCGCCGAGGAGACCGCTATCCCCCTGGTCCTCTATAACGTTCCCGGCCGGACCGGGGTCAAGCTCGACCCGGAGACGATTGCCGAGCTGGCCGTGATTGAGAATATCGTCGCCGTCAAGGAAGCCTGCGGCTCGGTCGACCAGGTCAACCAGATCCTCAACCTCTGCGATATCACCGTCCTCTCCGGGGACGATATGCTCACCCTGCCGATGATGTCGGTGGGGGCGCGGGGCGTGATCTCGGTAGCCGCCAATATCGTCCCCCGGGAAGTCAACCTCCTGGTCCACGCTGCCCTTGACGGGAACTGGGAGGAGGCGAGAGAACGCCATTTCCAGCTCTATTCGCTCTTCCAGATGATGTTCCTGGAGACCAACCCGATCCCGGTCAAGACCTCGCTGGCGATGATGGGCAAGGTGAGGGAGGAGTTCCGGCTTCCCCTCTGCGGGCTCTCCCCCGGACACCGGGTGGAGCTGGAGGAACTGTTGCAGAGATACCAATTGCTTTAATCCCCGCTCCGGGGAAATTAACGAGTGGAGAAGATTGAAATGACGATAAAGATCATAGTTTGCGGAGCGGGAGGAAGGATGGGGGGGAGAATTATCGCCTGCTCCCGGTCGGAGCCTGACCTGGAGATTGTCGGCGCGGTAGACCGGCCCGGCCATCCCGATCTCGGCCGGGATGCCGGCGAGCTGAGCGGCGCCGGGAATATCGATTGTCCGTTGAGTGATTCCCTGGCCGCGGTGATCGATCGGGGCGACGTGGTAATCGATTTCTCCGCCCCGGAAGCGGCGGCGGAAAACGCCGCCGGCGCCGCCGCCGGAGGGAAGTCCCTGGTGGTCGGAACCACCGGGATCGGCCCGGAAGAGGAACGGAAGCTGCGGGCGGCCACGGCGGGGATTGCCTGTGTCTACTCTCCCAATATGTCGGTAGGGGTCAACCTCCTCTTCCGCCTGGTCGGGGAGACGGCCGAAGCTTTAGGGGACGCCTACGACGTCGAGATTGTCGAGGCCCACCACCGGCTGAAGAAGGACGCCCCCAGCGGGACGGCGAAGAAGATCGCCGAGATCGCCGCCGGCGCTCTCCATAGAGATCCTGCCGAGGCGTCGGTCTACGGACGGGAAGGACTGGTTGGGGAGCGGACCCGGGAGGAGATCGGGATTCACGCCGTGCGGGCCGGGGATATCGTCGGCGAGCACACCGTGATCTTTTCCGCCCCCGGGGAGCGGCTGGAATTGATCCACCGGGCCCACAGCCGGGACACTTTCGCCCGGGGGGCGCTCCGGGCGGCCCGCTTTGCCGCCGCCGCCGGCCCCGGTTTCTACTCGATGCGCGATGTTCTCGGAATCTGAGTGAAACGGTAATCGGTGATCAGTGATCAGTAATCGGTCCCCGCTAAAGCCGGGGGACAAGAAAAAGGAGTAACAATAGATGTTTTACACGGTTAAGAACAAGATCGACCTGTTGACCGAGGAAGGCTACATCACCCGCTACGACAGCTCCCAGATTACCTGGGAGCGTCTCCGGGCGGGCGAGCCGGTCTTCTTTAAGCTGCTGGAGGACGGCCGGTTGGTCCGGCAGTTCGTCGCTGAACCCGACAAGCTTGGCGTCCATTTTCGGGCGCTCCCGGTCGACGACGACTACTGCCGTTTCCACGAGGAGCCGATCAAGGAAGAGGAGGAACTGGTATGAATTTTGAGTTGTCCGAACGGCTGAACCAGCTTCCGCCCTACCTCTTTGCCGAGATCGACAAGGCCAAGCGGAGACTCCGGGCGGAGGGAAAGGACCTGATCGACCTCGGTGTCGGCGATCCCGACCAGCCGACCCCCCCCCATATTATCGAGGCTCTCTACCGGGCGGCGAAGGACCCGGCCAACCATGCCTACGCACTCGACTTCGGGATGCCCGAGCTGCGCGACGCGATCGCGGGCTGGTATCGCGACCGCTTCGGGGTCGAGCTTGATCCGGCAACCGAGGTCCTTCCCCTGCTGGGTACCAAGGAAGGTATCGCCCACGTGCCGCTGGCCTTCGTCAACCCGGGGGAGACGGTCCTGGTCCCCGACCCCGGTTACCCGGTATACGCTTCGGGGACCATCTTCGCCGGAGGAGTTCCGGTCCGGATGCCCCTCAAGGAGGAAAACGGCTTCCTGGCCGACCTTGACGCGATCGACGACGAGGTCGTCTCCCGGGCCCGGCTGCTCTTTCTCAACTATCCCAACAACCCCACCGCTGCCGTTTGCGAACTTGGATACTTTGAGAAAGCGGCCGCTTTCGCGAAAAAGCACGGGATCATCCTCTGCCACGACGCCGCCTACACCGAGCTGGCCTTTGACGGCTTCCGTCCTCCCAGCTTCCTTGAGGCTCCCGGGGCGAAGGAAGTCGGGATCGAGTTCCACTCCCTCTCTAAGACCTACAATATGACCGGCTGGCGGGTCGGCTTCGCGGTCGGCAACCCCGAGGTGATCCAGGGGTTGAGCAAGGTCAAGTCGAATATCGACTCCGGGATCTTCCAGGCGGTCCAGAAGGCCGGCGTGGCCGCCCTGACCGGCCCCCAGGATTTTCGCGAGAGACTTCTGGAGACTTACCGCCGCCGCCGGGATACCCTGGTCGACGGGCTCAACGGTCTCGGGTGGAAGGTGGAAAAACCCCGGGCTACATTTTACGTCTGGTGCCCGGTCCCCGACGGCTCCGGATCTGCCGAATTCGCCAAGCGGCTCCTGGAAGAATCCGGGGTGGTCGCCACCCCCGGGGTCGGGTTGGGCCCCTCCGGCGAAGGCTATATCCGGATGGCCCTGACCCGCCCGGAAGAAGAGATCAGGACCGCCCTCGAACGTCTGGCCAAGTTGAAGCTGGGTTAGTATTGTGTCTTATTTTAAGCCCCCGCAGGGGGCGGCACAAAAGCCGATGAATGTTCCCCGGATCTCCGCCTTTATCTCCCTCGGCTCCAACCGTTCCTTCCGGGCGGAAAGGATCCGGCGGGCGCTCTTTTTGCTCGACGGGACCCCGGGGACCCGGGTGGTTGACGTCTCCGGGCTCTACGAGACCGAGCCGCTCTACTACCGGCCCCAGGCCGACTTTCTCAACTGCGTGGCCGCGATCGAGACCGCCCTCGACCCGTTCGGACTCCTGGCGGCCTGTCGGAAGATAGAAGGGGAGCTGGGGAGGATCCGGACCCGCCGCTACGGCCCCCGGGAGATCGATCTTGACATAATCGCCTACGGGCGGAGAATGATCCGCACCCCGGAGCTGACCATCCCCCACCCGGGGCTGGCCGGGAGAAGGTTTGTCCTCCTCCCCTTGAGGGAACTCGCCCCTTACTGGCGGCACCCCGTCCTCGACCGGGGGGTGGGGGAACTGCTGGCCGCCCTGGGGGAGTCCGGAAGGGTGGTTTACCAGGGAGAAATCGGATGAACGAGACGGGAAAAGTAACGACAGCGACCCTGAGGAAGAAGAAGCGGGAGGGGAAGAAGATCGTCACCCTGACCGCCTACGACTACTTCACCTCCCGGCTCCTCAACCAGGCCGGGATCGACCTGATCCTGGTCGGCGACTCCCTGGGGATGGTGGTCCTCGGCTACGAGAATACCATTCCGGTCACGATGGACGATATGCTCCACCATACCCGGGCGGTGGTCCGGGGAAATTCCCGCTGCCTGGTGGTCGCCGATCTGCCCTTTCTCTCCTGTCATATCAGCGACGAAGAGGCTCTCCGTAATGCCGGCCGCCTGATCCAGGAGGCCGGTGCCCACGCCGTCAAGCTGGAGGGGGGCCGGGAGGCGGCGTCCCTGGTGAAGAAGATGGTCCGGGCGGGGGTCCCGGTCCTCGGCCATATCGGGCTTCTGCCCCAGGATATCCTGAAAGAGGGAGCCTACCTGGTCCGGGGGAAGAATGAGGAGTCAGTCATCGGCCTGCTCGAGGACGCCCGGGCCCTGGAAGAAGCGGGGGCCTTCGCGGTGGTGTTGGAGTGTGTCGCGGCCCGGCCGGCGGGAGAGATCACGAAATCCCTGAAGATCCCCACCATCGGGATCGGTTCCGGTCCGCTCTGCGACGGCCAGATTCTGGTCATCCACGACTTGCTCGGACTTTACGGATCGGTCCGCCCCAAGTTCGCCAAGCCCTACGCTGACCTCCAGAAGGTGATGCTGGAAGCCTTTGACGGCTACAAGAGGGAAGTAGAGGAAGGCAAATTTCCCGGCCCGGAGCATTCTTTTTAGTTTCTAATCGCTATCCGCCTTTGTGTACCACTACGGCGGACACAGTCGGGATCGATTCCCTTGCCGGCCCGCGGGTGTCGCCCCCTGCGGGGGCTTTGAGATATTTTTGTTGATCCAGCTCCACGGGCTAACGCCCGTGGCTAAAATAAGTGACGCCCCCTGCGGGGGCTACTTATCCCGGTTTCACAGAGCTTCCATAGTAGCAGCCCGCGCAGCGGGCGATACATTCTTAGCCACGGGCGTTAGCCCGTGGTATTAAATTGCGAAAAATTTTAGAAAGCCCCCGCAGGGGGCGACACAATTCCAATCTTGCTGATGGTCATTTGTTTCAAGCAATGGAGTTATTGGATCACGGCAACAAATCGGATTTGAGAAATCCGGATACAGCCATATTAATTCAATTCGTGAAGACCGTAACTTCCATCACCGAAATGGGGGAGATCTCCCGGGCCGGGAAAGCGGAGGGCAAACGGATCGCCCTGGTCCCCACGATGGGTTTTCTCCACGAAGGCCACCTGAGCCTGATCCGGGCGGCCAGGAAAGCCGGCGACGTCCTGGTCGTCTCCATCTTCGTCAACCCCGCCCAGTTCGGCCCCGCCGAGGATCTCGACTCTTACCCCCGTAACCTCGACCGGGATTTAAAACTCTGCGCGGGGGAGGGGACGGATATCGTCTTCAACCCGGCGGGGGGAGATATCTATCCGGAGGGCTACTCGACCTGGGTGGAAGAGACCGATCTCAGCCGCGGTCTCTGCGGCGCCGCCCGTCCCGGCCACTTCCGGGGGGTGACCACGGTGGTGCTCAAGCTCTTCAACATCGTGGGACCGAACATCGCTTTCTTCGGCCGGAAGGATTACCAGCAGTTCAAGGTTATCGAAAAGATGGTCCGCGACCTCGACCTCCCGGTCGAGATCGTCGGGCTGCCCACCGTTCGGGAACCCGACGGCCTGGCGATGAGTTCCCGCAATTCCTACCTCTCGAATCGGGAGCGAAAGGAGGCTCTCTGCCTCCGCCGGGCCCTGCTCCAGGCCCGGGAGATGCTGGCGGCCGGTGAGACCTCGGCTGCCGCCGTCCGCCGGGAAATGGAGAAATTGATCGGGAGGGAACCGGACGCCCGGATCGACTACCTGGAGTTCCGCGACCCCGAGACCCTGAAGCCTCGAGAAACCCTGCGCCCCGGCGACCTCGCCGCCGGCGCCGTCTTCATCAACCGTATCCGCCTGATCGACAACCTCCTCCTCTAACCGTCAAGCGCTGCTCCCCTTTATCTTACAAATCAAGTATTCAGGCTGTGGCACAAACAATATTTTTGCCATTTTTCCGTCATTGCGAGGAGGTCGAACGAAGTTCGGGCGACGAAGCAATCTCAACTCAATGAGAAACATAAAGTTAGAGATGGGAATCGAGATCGCTTCTCCGTCTAAAGCCGGATCGCGGCGACATTATATATATTGCGACACAGTCTGATTGTATATTTGGTAAAATATGGGGTGGGTGGGGAGCCGGAGAGGAATATTGAAGGAGCGATTGCTGGAAAAACTTCGCCGGCTGGCCGTTTCCCGGCCGGTCTTCGATCCCGGTGTCTTCTCGGACGCGGTGGCCGAGAAGACCGACTGGACGCCGCTCAAGCCCGGGGGGACGAACTTCGCCACCCACCGCCTGCTCCGGGAGGGGGATCGCCTGGAGTTCAAGATCTCCCCCGGGGCCCGGATCTTTTCCCTGGTCTTCCTGCTCTCCGGACTGGGCCTGGTCGCCGGTTTCGTGGTCCCGATGATTTCCCGGGAGCCCTTTTCCTTCCGGGAACAGGATATCGGCGGCCTGGTGGGGGTGGTCTTTGCCGTTGTCGGCTGGTTTCTCCACCGGCACTTCAACCGGCCGGTGGTCTTTGACCGCCGGTCCGGGTATTTCTGGAAGGGGAGGATCCCTCCCGACCAGCTGGTCAGCCGGGAAGCCCGTAAAGACAGCTGCCCGCTGAAGGAGATCCACGCCCTCCAGGTTATCGCCGAGCGGGTCCGCGGCGACAAGAGTTCCTACTGGAGCTACGAGCTCAATCTGGTCCTGAAAGACGGCCGCCGTCTCAACGTCGTCGACCACGGCTCGATCGAGGTTATCCGGACCGACGCCGCGGCCGCCGCCGACTTTTTGCAGGTTCCCCTCTGGGATGCTGCCCGGCAGGCTTAATCCATTATTTTTCCCCGTATATTGTATTCGTACTCGTACTCGACCGTTGGCAAGAAAATAGAAAGAGGAACTTTGAGAGTGTAAAGTTATATGTCGAAAAAGTCTTTAAACTGCCAATTTACCCCCTAAAAATGGACCGTTAAGACCAAATAAGGGGGGTGGATAAATAATAATTAGTTCTTATGGAGTAAGTTATGTAGGTCCGACCCCATCCCTCTTCCTCCGCCTCTCGGCGAGGGTGAGGTCGAGGTGGAAGAGCTGGTAGAGGACGATCACCAATATGGTGGTCGAGGAGAGGGGTTCGGCGAAGAAGACCTGGAGCGTGGGGGGCATCGCCTGGAAGACGGCGGGGACCAGTCCGGTTCCCAGGCCGAGGATCAGGGAGATCCCGATCGCGAAAATCTTGCGCTGGTCGAGCTTGACCGAGAGCATCTCCTGGAGGCCGGTGGAGATCATAAAGGAGACGGCGAAGATCATCATTGCCCCCACCACCGGGGGCGGGATCAGGGCGATGGCCATCGTCAGTTTGGGGGAGAACCCGAGGATGGCGAAGATGATCCCGGCGCAGACCGCGATCCAGCGGCTGACCGCCCCGGTGGCCGCCGCCAGGCCGACGTTGCTCGAAGAGGTGTCGACCGCCATCCCCCCCATCGCCCCCGCCATGGCCGTGGTGAAGCCGTCGGCCATCAGGCCTTTGGACAGGGGTTTCATCTTCAGCTCCTTCAGCTCCGGTTCCGAGATCTTCTGGGCGGCGATCAGGTTCCCGAACGATTTCAGGGAACCGCAGACGGCGATGATCAGGAAGGGGGGGAGGAGGCGGAGGGAGAAGGCGGGCTTGAGACCGGCCAGATCCCGGAAGGGAAAACTGATCCAGGGCGCGTGCCCGATCCGGGAGAGATTCTCCGCCGCGTCGGGGAGGAGGATCAGGGCCAGCAGCCAGCCCCCGGCCGTCCCGAGCAGGAGACAGTACATCTTCACCGACTTCTTCCCCCAGATATTGGCTCCGGCCATCAGCAGCAGGGAGACGGCCCCCACCACCGCGTCGCGCCAGCCGAAGATATCGCCGGCGAAGCGGCTGCCGAAGAAGCCGGAGACCGCGACCGGTATGATCGAGACCCCGACCATCGTCACCGCCAGCCCGGTCACCACCGGGGGGAAGAGAAAGCGGAGCCGGTTGATCAGCCGGGCCAGGAGCATCTCCGCCACCCCGGCGATGATGATCATCCCTCGCATCAGGGGGAGCCCCCCGCTCCAGGCCGCCTGCATCGAGACCGCCAGGTAGGAGGGGCCGCAGACGTTGGGGCAGAGGTAGCCGCTCCCCATCCAGCGGGTCCGGGTGGCCTGGATCACGGACCCCACCCCGGCGGCGATCATCGTCAGGGCGACCATCAGGCTGGCCTCCTGAAGGGAACCGCCGATCTCCCTGACCAGGATGGCCGGGATGGTGGCCGCGGTGAACATCAGCAGCATCTGCTGGAAGCTCAAGAGCAGCAGGTCCCGCCGGGGCGGGACGGCGTCGAGGCCGTAGATGATCTTCGGATTCCCGGTGGTTTCCGTTGTTTGGGTCTTATCCATCAGCGCATCCAGGCCGGCTCGGGGAGTTCGCAGAGCGCCCCCACGATCACCGGCTTTGAGTTCAGTTCCGAATTCCGCCCGTAAATCCCCTTCTTCACCGGGTGGCCGCCGGCCCGTTCCCGGCTGAGAGTGACCACCCAGCCCGTCTTTTCCTTCTCCACCCGCTCCGCCAGTTCCCGCAGGGGGAAGCGCCCGCTCAGGTCACGGTACTCGAAGAGATCGCGGGGCTTTTTCAGGTCGAGGGAGGGGTCGATGATCGCCCTTCCCTCCCGGTCGAGGACGAAGACCGCCTCGTCGTAGATGGTGAAAGGCCCCTGGGGATCCTTCAGTCCGGCCAGGGCGGCCGTACCCTCTCCGGCCAGGAATTCGGCCGCCTGGTCGACGTTGATCCGGAAGAACTCCCGCTCGACCAGCGGGGTATTGAGGCCGCTGCCGATATAGACTTTCCGGCCGTCGGGGAGGGTCGCCGGAAAGTGGCAGGAAGATTTCCAGGTCCCCTGGAGCGATCCGGGCGCGGCCCAGAGGTAATGGCACCAGCCGTGGGGGTTGCTCTCCGAGTGGTTGTCCAGCTGGTCGAGGATCAGGCGGTGGATATTCCTGCCCAGCAGATCGGTCAGGTCGCGCAGATCCTGCCCCCGCAGCTCGGGGTAGCCGCCGTGGAAGAGGTTGACCCCCTCCCGGTCGTAGACGTAGAGGTAGGACTCCCCCTCCACCGACCATCTGTCGGGGTCGGCGGAGAAATCGTCGAAGGCCTCTCCCCCTTTCTCCTCCAGCAGGCGGGCCCCCTGGGCGGTCAGCCGGACCAGCCTCCGGGTGGCCAGGTAGTCGTATCCGCGGAGGTCGGACCGTTCTGTCTCTCCCAGCTGCCGTATCCTCAGCAGGACGAAGATCAGAATCAGTACCGCCCCGGCCGTCAGGACAACCGGGAAGATCCGTCGTCTCCAATCGGATTTTTTCGCTTCGGGCATTGGCCGAACCTCGGCTTGTTATTTTGTCCGAGATTAACACGACCGCCGCGATTTTGAAATAATCTTGTAATATTTTTTCCCCATCATCTATAATTCCGGATCGGGAGAGGAGGTCCTTATGGAAGAGAGAAAAGGCTACCGGTGGTTCGCCCCGGGGGATTTCAGCGGATTCTTCGGGATGATCTCCGACAATATGGCCGTCCTGGCGTTTATGGCCGGGATATTGATCTACGCCTTCGATTTCCCCGCCGATATTGTCTATCGGCGGATGATCCCGGGGACGGCCTTCGGGGTCCTCTTCGGCGACCTGGTCTATACCTGGCTGGCTTTCCGGCTGGCGAAGAAGACCGGCCGCCAGGTGACCGCGATGCCCCTGGGTCTGGACGCCCCCTCCACTATCGGGATCGCCCTGGCCGTTCTCGGCCCCGCCTTTGTCGCCCTGAAGGGGGACGGCTACTCCCCGGCGGAGGCCGCCCGGCTGACCTGGTATCTGGGGATGGCGACGATGGTCCTGATCGGGGTCTTCAAGGTCGCCGCCTCTTTCTGCGGGGACTGGATCGGGAAGATCGTCCCCGCCGCCGGGCTGCTCGGCTCGCTGGCCGGGATCGGGCTGCTCCTGATCGGTTTTGTTCCCCTGGTGAATATTTTCGGGCTCCCGGTGGTCGGGTTGATCGCCCTGGGGATAGTTCTTTACACCCTGGTGGCGAAACTGGAACTGCCGGGAAAGTTACCGGGGGTCTTTGCCGCGGTGCTGATCGGAACACTGCTCTACCACCTGCTCGGACCTCGGGGGCTGTTGGCCGGGACCTACCAGCCCGCGGTCCTGGAGCTGAATTTCGCCCTCCCGCTCCCCCGGCTGGATTTCATCCGGGGGATGGTTCCCGCCCTGCGGTATCTGCCGATCGCTCTTCCCTTCGCTATCCTGACCGTAATCGGGGGGATCAACGTCACCGCCAGCGCCCGCCTGGCCGGAGACGACTACTCCACCCGGTCCATCCTCCTGACCGAGGCCCTGGCCACCCTGGCGTCGGGGATCTGCGGTGGGGTGGCCCAGTCGACCCCCTATATCGGCCAGCCCGCCTATAAGCGGATGGGGGCCCGGGCCGGTTATACCCTGCTCACCGGTCTCTTCATCGGTCTGGGCGGGATCTTCGGCTACCTCTCCTTCTTCCTCAACCTGATCCCGGCCGCCGTCCTGGCCCCGATTTTAGTCTTTGTCGCCCTCGATATCGTCAGCCAGGCTTTCACCTCCACCCCGAAGAGACACGCCCCCGCCGTCGTCCTGGCGATCTTTCCCACCATCGCCCGTCTCCTCTCGATCAAGTACGAGGATACGGCCCTGATCCCGACCGCCCACCTCCAGAAGCTGATCTCCGAGACCGGCAGCACCCTCCCCGAGGTCCTGGTCACCCTGGCCCTCGGCAACGGCTTTATCCTGACCGGTCTCCTCTGGGGCGGGTTCCTGGCGATGCTGATCGACCGGAAGCTGAAAGTCAGTTCCCTTTACCTGCTGGTGATCGCCGCGTTGACCTTTTTCGGGGTCATCCACTCCGCCACTATCGACGGCCGGCTCTACCTGCCCTGGACGCTTCAGGGTCTCGCCCGCGCCATCCCCTATCACTTCTGCCTCGGCTACCTGGCGATGGCGGTTATGCTCTTTCTCCTCTCCTTTACCCGAGGTTCGAAATGCAACGGATAAAGACTGCTCTTTATCTGCTGCTTTCTCTGGTCGTGCTTGGCTTTTCCGGGTGCGGTCCCGCCCCCGACTACCTCGATATCCGTATCGACGCAGTCTATGAGGACTGGGAAAACGTCGAACCGGTCTATACCGCCCCGAAGGATTCTTCCGGCCCGGTCCGGGAGGTCCGGATGGCCGATACCCCCGACCGCCTCTTCGTCCGCTTCGACCTCGACGAGGAACTGATCCTCCAGGTGGATAACGATCTGGTCTTCCACCTCGATCTCGACCGCGATCCGGTCACCGGGCTGGAAGTCGGGGAGATCGGGGCCGATTTTTCCTGGTACTTCGGCCGGCGGGAAGGGGTCCTCCGCCTCCCCGGCCGGAACCTCCCCCGTAACACTTACCAGGCCGGGCTGGTCGCCTCCCCGTCGGTCTCCTCGGCCCGGTTCGAGCTGGAGCTGGTCCGGGATCTTGGAGGAGGGGAGGGGCCGGAGGCCTTTTCCTCCCCCGAGATCGGCTGGGCGTTGACCGAAGAATCGTCTGGCGGTGCCGGGTACGGGCCGGCGGCCGGGACCTACCGGCTCCAGAACCGCCCGCCGGCCCCCTATCCGGAAATCTCTCTTGCCCGCCCGGAGGAACCCCACTTCCGGCTGCTCAGCTACAACGTCCTCTGGGACGGGCTAACTCTCCGCCCCCAACCCTTCAACCGGATCCTCAAGGCTCTCGACCCCGACGTGATCGCCTTCCAGGAGATCGGCGCCGGTACTGAGGAAGGTACCCGGGGTCGGGTGGAGGAGATCCTGGGGAGAGATTGGCATTCCGCCCGGCGCAAGGGCTGCATCACCGTCAGCCGGTTTCCGATCCTGGCCGCGGCGGCGGTGGACGGCAACCTGGCCACCCTGCTCGACCTCTCCCGGGAGGGAGAGGAGAAGGAGATTCTCCTTGTCAACTGCCACCTTCCCTTCGGCCCCAACCACCGGGAGCGCACAGTCGAGATCGCCAACCTGATGGCTTTTCTCGAGAGCGCCAAAAGAGGGGAAGGGGAGATCCCGCTGGAGGAGGGGACCCCGATCGTGGTCCTCGGCGATATGAACCTGGTCGGATCTTCCGAGCACCTCCGCGTCCTTAAGCAAGGCGAGGACGGAAAGCCGGATTGGGACGCCACCCCCCTGGCCGATCTCCACCCCTACCATAGCGCCGCCCCTCGCTCCTACACCTGGCAGAGCCCCCGGCGGACCGGCTTCGGCCCCAGCCGGCTCGACTATGTCTTTTATACCGACTCCGTCCTCTCCCCGGTCAAGAGTTTCGTCCTCGCCACCGATTCGATGGACCGGAAGACCCTGAAGCGCCAGGGCCTGAGAAGGGGAGACGCCGTCGAAGCCAGCGACCACTACCCGGTGACCGTCGATTTCCGGCTGATCGAACGCTAAGGTGAGGATTAACCGGACTCCCGAACCGCCGCTACCGGGACCAGCGATTCATTATCTCGGGGATGAGGATTGCGGCAA
The DNA here is from genome assembly GCA_030765265.1 of Candidatus Erginobacter occultus. GTDB lineage: Bacteria > Auribacterota > Erginobacteria > Erginobacterales > Erginobacteraceae > Erginobacter > Erginobacter occultus. The sequence continues at coordinate 4,363 of JAVCCZ010000205.1, read as the reverse complement.
CTTCAACGGTGGCCTTTTCCAGCGCGTCCACGGCGGAAGCCCGCGCCAGGAGGTCAACCCCGGTCCCGGTTTTCCGGGCGACGGCAAGGATCCGGCCGGAGGAGACCTCGATCGCCCTGATCTCGACCCGGCCCTTGCTGGAGAAGAGGGGATGGGTATGATCGGTGGTTTCGCTGAACGCCTCCCCGACCAGGAGAAGTTCCACCCGGTCTTTCAGTCCCGGGATCCCCGCGGTACTGTTCTCCAGGTAGGTTTTCACCCAGCCGGGGGATAACTCCTCTCCCGGCTGGATCACCTCGAAGCCGCATCCCGTGAGGATGGAGATCATCTCCGTCTCGGCGACGGACTGGGCGGCCGCCCGGCCGCCGGACTCCTCGTAGATCCTGATCGAGACCCGGGGCGGTGTTCGGCCCTGGACCGCTTGCCGGATGAGCTCGATCTTGTCATCGGCCAATACCGCGGGGGGCAGCAGCTCGGTCCGGTTATCCCCAATGGTGGAAGCGATTTTGTCCGCGACTTCTTCGATCAGTCTCGCCGGCTTTTCTCCGGGGAGTCCCTTGACGACGTTTCCGAAGACCCGGGTGGTTTCGGTGCCGATAATCCGGGCTACGATCACCATCTCCCCATCGATGGGGAATACCCTTCCGGTAACCAGGATCTCGGCGCCGACCATCCGGCCGATCCGGACGGCCTGTTCCTGATCGACGCTGCCGGTTCCGCTCAGTCCCAGTTCCGCCAGGATCTTCTGCATCTCCGTCCGCTCGACCATTTTCAAGTTGGGTTGAGCGCTGAGATAGGCGTTGACCATATCCGCGATCTCGGAGCCGAGCCCGTCGGTCAGGGCGGGGGAGGTTTCAAAATCGAAGACGCTTACCCGGACCGCCTCATTGACCGTCGCCCCGCCGGCGGCCGGTCGGCCGGCCGGGAGCAGGGCCAGGAGGACCAGGAATACCGCTAATATTTTCATAATCCTTCTCCCATCTCGATCATAAAATGTTTTCGCCGGGTTGATAGGTCCGACCTTCCTCGACTTCGCTCAGGACTTCCACGCGATAAAATTCGTCCCCCGGGAGGATGGAGCCGAGCAGGGTAACCTCCCCCGGAATGATAGTCGAGGAAGCGGATAATCGGGCTTCCTCCGGTCCGTCGGGGCCGGTTTGGCGGAAGACCAGGTCCAGGGTGAGATTGATCCTGTCCCCCGCGGCCATCCGCGGGGTGATCCGGAGACGGTAGTTGGCGTCCGGTTCCGGAGAGAGGGGAAAATCCTTGATCAGTTCCACCCCGTCCCTGACCACGATCCGCGGGGCCGAGACCACGCGGCCTTCCGGGCCGTCGTTGTCCCGGAAGATCTGGAAGGCGAGAAAGACCAGGGGGGGGCGGGTATCGGGTTCTATCTCCGTCTCCCCGCCGTCGAGATCGAAATCAACCGCCCGCCCGTCAATGGTTACCCACTCAACCCGCTGGGAGAAACTCTCCTGGATGCCCCGGAATAAGCTGAAGTCTTTCCCCATCATCGCCGCCGCCGAATAATAGCGGTCCCCCGGCACCCCTCCGTGCGCGTCCGCGGCCGGAATCTCCCCCTTCCCGTTTTCGGGCCGCCGGAGGATAGCCATCCGCCAGAACAGCCCGGCGGCCGCCAGCAGCAGGATCCCGGCGGCCAGGGCCGGGATCGCGGGCAGCCGGAACCGGGCCGGAGACCGCGAGGTCGCGGGCCGTCCGGCGGGATTGATTTTCGCGATAATATTCCTTTTTATCCGCTCCCGGCGGGCCTCCCAGTTCTCCGCCGTCGGGGCGGGGGAATTCACGGTCTCGCGCACCAGGCGGCCGGCCTTCTCCATCCGCCGGAGGACTTCCCGGCAGGCGGAGCAGGCCCGCAGATGGTCTTCCAGTTCTTTTTCTTGCCGGGCGTTAAGGACGCCGTCCAGGTAATCCGAAATCGACTTTTCCCGATCGGAACAGTTCATAACATCCGGTATCCTTTTCCTTGGTTGGCCCTAATCCAGGTAATCGGCCAGGCTTTCCCGCAGGCACTGTCGGGCCTTGAAGACCCGCCAGGACATTGTCCCCGGCGCACACCCCACGATCCGGGCCGCCTCTCGATGAGAAAGAGCCCGGCCCACCACCAGAAACAGGGCTTTCCGGAGCGGAAGACTTAAACTTCCCATCGCGGTCCGGATCGCCTCCCGGGTTTCCAGCAGAATGTGAGGGTTGTTTCCCCGGATTTCCTCTTCCCGATGATTCAGGGTCGCCAGCGCGCTTGGCGCCATCAAGACGACCCTCTTATTCTTCTTCCGGTAGTTGCCGCAGAGGTTGAGGGCGATGCGGAACAGCCAGGTGTAAAACGTTGAATCGCCCTGGAAATTATCCAGGTTCCGGTAGGCTTGGATGAACGTCTCCTGCGCCATATCCTCGGCGTCGGCGTGATTCCCCAGGAACTGAAATGAGAGGGAGTAGATCCGTTCCCCATACTGATCGATTAACTCTTCGAACGCCTCCAGGTCTCCCTCCCGGGTTCTCCGGATAAGGGTATCCTCCATCTCGCGCGCCGGGTGCCCTTTCATTGTTCTTATCTATCCCGGGAGAAGCCTGATTTACATTGTCACCGCCAATCGCCACGGAGGATACCACAAGCAATCGGGTTGAGGCGAGAATTATCCGCCAGGCAGCTCCAACCCCCCGGGAAAGAAAAAAATGAGAAACCGGCCAAGAATTTCCCTCCCTGAATTGTCTAATTATATAAGAAGGGAAATTCCATTCCAGATCAAGGAACCCCGGTGTTTGGCGGAAGCGCCTGGTCAGGGGAAAAACAAGGAGAGATAAATTGAAAATTATCGGAAAGATATGGTTGTTGTCGCTGGTCTACCCGCTGCTGGCCGCAACGGAACTGCCGGCCGGGGTCCCGGAAGAATTTACCTATACGGTTAACTCCGGGGAGGTCGTTATCACCGGATACGCCGGACCGGGCGGGGAGGTGATAATCCCAAATTCAATTGAAGGGTTTCCGGTTGTCGAGGTCGGCAGGCAGGCGTTCGCCGGCTCTGCCGGTCTGATCAGGGTCACCATCCCCGCCGGCATTGCCGAAATCGGAAATTGGGCTTTCTGGGACTGCGACAACCTGGAGGTGATCACGGTCGATCCTCTCAACCGGAATTTTGCCAGCGAGGACGGCGTATTGTTTAATCGGGATCGGACCCTGCTTATCCAATTCCCCCGGGGGAAGGCCGGGAATTATGAGATCCCCGCCGGGATTACCGCGATCGGGGCCGAGGCGTTCTATGCCTGCGCGGGCCTGACCGAGGTTACCATCCCCGACAGCGTCAGCACCATCGGAGCGATAGCCTTCTCCCGCTGCGGCGGCCTGACCAGTATCGTCATCCCCGACAGCGTCACCACGATCGGCACCCTCGCTTTCTCCGAATGCAGCGCCTTGTCCGAATTGTCCATCGGCGGCAATGTCGCCGAGATCGGCGCTTCGGCCTTCGACAGTTGTTCCCGCCTGACCGTTGTCACCATCCCCGACAGCGTCGTCACTATCGGGGAGCTGGCCTTCGCCCGCTGCCCCGGCCTGACCGACGTCGTCATCGGCAACGGTGTCACCACGATCGGCCCCTTCGCTTTCTCCGACTGTGCCACTCTCTCCAATCTCAAAATCGGCGACAATGTTACCTCGATCGGGGAATCGGCGTTCGAAAATTGCCAGAGCCTGACCGGGGTGGTCATCCCCGACAGCGTCACCGAGATCGGCCCGTCGGCGTTCTGGAATTGCGCCGGTCTGAACAGCGTTACCCTCGGGAACAGTGTTGTTACGATCGGGGAGGGAGCGTTCTCCCATTGCGGCGGCCTGACCGAGATCGACATCCCCGACAGCGTCACCGAGATCGGGGCCTGGGCGTTTGCGGGTTGTTACGGTCTTAACCGCGTCATCATCGGTGACCGCGTCGCCACGATCGGAGATGAGGCGTTCGCCTGGTGCTTCAGCCTGACCGAGATCGACATCCCCGACAGCGTTACCAGGATCGGAGACTTCGCCTTCAGGTTTTGCCTCAACCTGACCAGGGTCGCCATCGGCCGGGGCCTTTCCGAGATCGGGCTAAACGCCTTCATTAATTGCTCCAGGCTGGAAACAATCACTGTGGATCCGCTCAACCCTGATTATGCCTGCGAGGGAGGAGTGCTGTTCAACAAGGACCGGACTGCGCTGATCCGGTTTTCCGGGGGATGAGTATGTTTGTTAACTAGACCTTACACGGAAAGCCATTTTTGGGAAATGACAAACCGGAGAACAATAGCATAATCGGGGGGATAAAACCATAGAAAATGTGCCGCAATGTGCTATAATAGGCCAACTAACGGCAATTAGGAG
>JAVCCZ010000109.1 GCA_030765265.1 Candidatus Erginobacter occultus | reverse complement strand
CGCATAACTCTTCGGCGAGCTTTTGAGCGGGACCATCCTCTATCCCGTCCCCCACCGGCATTTCACCTTCACCATCCCCAAGCTGCTGCGCCCCTACTTTCGCTACGATCGCGGCCTCCTCAAATGCTCGCACCCCGATTGCGAAGCAGATCGGGGAAAGTCTGGGAGGCGGACCCTCTCCTCTGCCCGAACTGCGGAGGGGAGATGCGGATTGTCGGACTGATCAACGAGCGCGACGTGATCGAAAAAATTCTCCGGCACCTGGGACTGTGGGAGCCCTCTGTCCGGGCGGTCCCCGCTCGGGATCCCCCCGGCGAGGAATTTGTCCGGGCCGGCAGCGATCCCTGGCTCGATGAAGATCCCTTCGCGGATTGCGAACAGGAGCCGGTAATTATGGCTTCGTGAACCGCCGGTGGGACCGGAACGCAACCCGTGCGTCCGCCGCCCGCCGGTTTCTCCCCCGCTCCGCCCGCTGGCCCCGCCGAAACGCGGTCAACACGCCCCCGGTCCTTCCGTTTTGGTTTTCCGTTTGCCTTCCGGGCGGGTTTCAGTAATAATGATATCCGCAACCCCGTTCTTTACCTCGCAAATGGCGTGGCCGGCGGAAACCAGCAAAAAGCAATTTCTTATCAATTAAACCTCAATCTCGGGCCGAGAGCACCGACTGACCGCCGGTGTTACCCCGAGCAAAAAAGGAGGAAGGAAATGAAGAGAATGAGAAACGCCGTGGTCGCAATCTTGATCTTGCTCTTGACGGTCGCCTCCCTGCAGCCAATTGCGGGAGCGGAGACGACGGAAAATAGCGCCATCAGCAAGGCCGAGCTTCAACGGATGTACACTGAGTACCTGATCGGAGAAGGCTACAAGCCGGAAATAGATAAGGATGGCGACATCGTTTTCAAACGGGAAGGGCGCAGCTATATCATCATCATTAAGGAGAAAGATCCTGAATTTTTCCAGCTTATTCTTCCCAATTTTTGGGCGATCGAAAGCGAAGAAGAAAGAGCAAGAGTATTAGTTGCGGCGGATGCTTCAAACGCCAAGTCAAAGTACTCCAAGATCTACACAGTAAAGGACAATGTCTGGGTGAGTATGGAACTCTTTGTGGAAAAACCGGATGACTTTAAGCAATTATTCGGTCGGGCAATGGCGGCGCTTGCCAACGGATTGACAAATTTCGTCAGTAAGATGAGAGAAAAATAGCCGCGCCGGAACGTTCGAGGCCGCGCTGTTCTGAGTCCATAGTGGCGCCTACTGCTGGGAAAGGGTAAGCACAAGAGCGGCGGCTCGCGACCTGACGGGGTAAACTCGTCCTAACTATTGGCGCAAACGGGGATTTTCTCCTTAGCGCTCGGCCAAGACGACACGAAATCCGAAGTCGCTGGCCTGGCTGCCGGATCTGACGCAATCCCGGTTAGCCGAACGAAGATCCCGAGGACCGTTGAGCCAGGAGCCGCCGCGCAATACCCGCGACGAACTCGGCGGGGGGCCAGATGGGTCTGGTGAGGAGTCGGCGTTATAATAGCCGCTGTCATACCAATCCCGGCACCACTCCCAGACATTCCCGTGCATATCGTGGAGGCCCCAGGCGTTGGGTTTCTTATGTCCCACGGGGTTGGCCTTGCTCCTGCTGTTTGCGGATGACCAGGCATAATCATCCAACTGGCCGCGGTCGCTCCCGAAATGATACTCAGTCTGGCTATCCGCCCGGCAGGCATACTCCCATTCCGCTTCCGTGGGCAGTCGAAACTTGTATCCTTCCGGCGTTTCGGCTGGGGGAGATTGATTCAAATTTTCACAGAACAGTAACGCGTTGTCCCAGCTCACCCTTTCTACGGGGAGGTTGCCGCCCTGGAAGTCACTCGGGTTGCTCTTCATAATCTCCTGGTACTGTTCCTGGGTCACCTCGTGTTTCCCCATCCAGAAGCCCCGACTGATCTCCACCCGATGTTGCGGCCCCTCGTCGGGATAGCGGCCTTTTTCCCCGTCCGCTGATCCCATCAGGAAATCTCCCGCCTCGATCCAGACCAACTCCATCTTCACCCCCGCGGATAAATCCAGGATTATAGCTTCGCCCCGCTGCGGGCCAAGCTGTTTCCTGCTCCGCTCCAGGATGGCGCCGGCTGCCGAATTTTCCTCCCAGCCGCTGTTTATTGCCGCTTCGGCCGCTGCCGCGGCTGCCGGCCAATCCCGGTTTCGTTCAAAATACTCCGCCCGGTAAAGATTGGATTGGTAGTCCGTTTTCCTTTTCAGCGACTCGATCTCCCGCCTGGTTGTGGCGTAGAGCTTTTGTTCCCGGTCAACCGCCAACATTCTAAACCCGTGCCAGGCCCCGAAACTTATCCCGAGCAAAAGCCCGTCTCAACGCGGACGGCACGGCGGATACGAGTTTTAACCCGAATGCAAACAGCCTTGTCAATTCCATCGCGGTGCAGGCGGACGGCAAGATACTCGCGGGCGGGGGTTTTGTAACCATCGGCGGGCAGGCCAGGAACTATATAGCCCGGCTCAGCGCTGATGATGCGGCTCTTCAAGATCTCACGGTATCAGAAGACGGCACGGCTATAACCTGGACAAGGGGACAGTCATCCCCTGAGGTGTATGGTGTAACCTTTGAGAGTTCAGCAGAAATGTCTGCCTGGACAGATCTCGGCGCGGGGACACGCATAGCGGGGGGCTGGGAGCTTACCGGACAAGCGCTCCCCTTTGACGTTAACTATTATGTTCGGGCCCAAGGCAAGGTTTATAACGGGTTTTACAACGGATCAACATCCCTTGTGGAATCCGTAAGGCAGTATTACAACGCAGCACCGACAGCCACACCGACACCCAGTCCCACCGCGACGGCGACTCCATCAGTCACGCCAACTCCCAGCGTTACTCCGACGCCGTCGGCGACGCCGACCGTCTATCCGACGCCGGAGTACCTGGTCCTGGTCCCGAAGGAATAATTTTCCCGTATAGTTGCAAACAAGGCGGCCCCGCCCCGGGGCCGCCTTTTCTGTAATAGGATACCCAGTGAAACCCCGGATCCAGAAAATCCAGGTCAAACACTTCACCGTCTCGGAGGAGACGAAGTTTCGACAAGCAGTGGAGGAAAGGGGTAACCCCCGGGACAACCTGATCTTCAATATCCTCTTCGATACCGGTCTCCGCCTGGGAGAACTGACGGCCCTCAACGTCGGAGATGTCGCCGGTAAAGACTACCTGACCGTGGTGGGGAAAGGGAGAAAGGAGAGGACCATCCCGATCGGGGCGGTGGATGGACTGAGGGACAAGATCGAGACGTTCCTGCAGTGGAAGCGGGGCCACGGGGAGGATGTCCACCCCAGATCAACCTTATTCTGAAGCAAACCGGGACACCGAGTATCAGGAATTATTCTTTCAGGTATTTTTGCGTTTTTCAGTTGGATTACATCGCGGTTTTGGCGAGCAACTCCCGGACGCGCGGCAATAACTTTTCCGGGATCTCGACAAAAGTTGCCGAGCGATCCTCCCAGGCGGCTTCATCTTCCGCCATTGCCGCTTCCTCAGACTGGGCCTCGTAGTGGGTAAGAACCTGCTTGACCCGGTTTCCGTCCCAGCCTTTCGGGAATCGATTCTCTTTCATAATGTTTTTCTCCTTCTTCGGCGTCTTCGGTAGGCCTTCAATGGGGCTCCGGTCAAATCGTAGGCAGTAATAATAAACATACTATCGGGTTCCGGATCTGGTATGTATATAACGCGAAGGTATCGGCCGCCAGAGGTCTTTCCCAGTGCGACCCGCGATCCATCCCTGCCCGGGCGGTCTTCTCCAGATTTTCGCAGGACTTCCTCAACCTCGTTTTCACTGATATTATGGCTGGCGATATGCGGGCAACCGGTTTCTGAATCAATGTAGAACCTTGATATTCATCTACCAAATAAATATACACGCCGGGCGTAACCCTATCCAGCAGAACAACTGTTTATATTGCGAACAGGAGCCGGTAATTATGGCTTCGTGAACCGCCGGCGGAACCGGAACGGAACTCGTGCGTCCGCCGCCCGCCGGTTTCACCCTCGATCCGCCCGCTGGCCCCGCCGAAACGCGGTCAACACGCCCCCGGTCCTTCCGTTTTGGTTTTCCGTTTGCCTTCCGGGCGGGTTTCAGTAATAAGGATATCCGCAACCCCGTTCTTTACCTCGCAAACGGCGTGGCCGGCGGAAACCAGCAAAAAGCAATTTCTTATCAATATGTCCCAGGCGAGAATAAATCAAGCTTATCTGCTCACCGGCCGCGCGCATATTGAAAAGGCCAGCCGTGTGGTCGGCCTTGTCACGGCTATATTCGTAGCCCTGCTTCTCACATTAATCCTTCCCCCGGGTCCCGCTTCAGCGGCGCCACTGAACTGGTCAGAGACCGGGCCGATCAGCTCTTCTCCCATCTGGAGCCTCGCCTGGGACGGTACCGACACCCTGTACGCCGGATGCAATAACGGCCACGTCTATTCCCGGAGTGG
>JAVCCZ010000235.1 GCA_030765265.1 Candidatus Erginobacter occultus | reverse complement strand
TGGTCGATGATGATCGCCTGGGAGAAAAGGGAAGCTGCCAGAACAACCGTCCCTGCGGCAGCGAGCAGGACCGAGATGAACTTTTTCATTTAGCCTCCTATTTTTTGGAAAGGATGGCGGAGAAAACGCTGAGGGAAAGGTTAAAAACGCGGGGAAATTATTTCCGGGGGATTTTATCTCCGTCCTCTTTCCCTCCGGACGCGGGCCAGGTCACGCTCGGTCTCCCGTTTCCGGATTGTCTGGCGTTTGTCGTAAGTCTTCTTCCCCTTCCCCGTTCCCAGTTCCACCTTGACCAATCCGCCCTTCAGGTAAACCCGGAGCGGGACCAGGGTCTGCCCCTTGACCGCCACCGCCGAGGTCAGCCGCTTGATCTCCCTCCGGTGGAGGAGCAGCTTCCGGGTGCGCCGGGGGTCGGGGCTGTATGGCGAACCGGGGTCGTAGGGGTTGATATTCAGTCCGTGGAGCCAGACCTCGTCCCCCTGGACCGCGGCGTAACTGCCGGCCAGGGAACCGCCGCCGGCCCGGAGCGACTTGACCTCGGCCCCCTTCAGGACGATCCCGGTCTCGACGGTGTCGAGGATGGTATAGTCCCGCCGGGCCTTGCGGTTGGTAACCAGAATCTTCAAGTAATCAGGAGAACCTTATTCCCAGCCGGGATCGATCTGGCTGGCGTCCAGGAGATAGATATCGAGCTTCATACTTCCACTGCCCCGCCCGAGTCCCCGGACCGGCTTGGCCTTGGCCTGGCGGATTGTGCCCCGAACCGTGATTTGCTGCCCGTTCTCCAGTCCGGCGACCAGTTCCTCGTTCTCCGCCGAACGCCGGAGAAAACACCAGATCCCGGCTTCTCTCAGTCCAAAGGCGATGTACTTGTCCAGGGTATAACCGGAGGCCGTCAGGCTGGCCGGGAGGCCGGCCCTCCGGTTGAAGAAGTAATCCTTGATGACGATCGTGGAGTTCCGGTACTTGGCCGGACTGATCTTCAAATCGTTCGGTTCCACCTCCCGCTGGGCAAAAACCGGGTGGATCAACATCCCCAGCAAGATCACCGTTGATACCAACGCGACAAGAATCTTCATATCCGCCTCCTTTCCGGGTTAAAGTTTCATTATCACCTTAGCATTAATCGTCATAACCGGCAATCTTTATCGCCGGGCAAATAGGGCAGATATCCCTGTCGGCAAATTTGTGGTGGTATTTATCCGGCGGTTATATTAGCTTTGCCGAAGAATACTATCCTCCCCGGCGGCGCCGGGAAAACATATTCCTGATTATGAATAACAATTCCGACATATCGCCATCCCCCTCCGACTTTATCCGGGAGATCGTGGTCCGGGATTCAGCCGGAGGCAAGAATGACGGCCGGGTGGCGACCCGCTTCCCCCCCGAGCCGAACGGCTACCTCCACATCGGCCACGCCAAGTCGATCTGCCTCAACTTCGGGATCGCCCGGGAGAACCCGGGCGGGGTCTGCCACCTCCGTTTCGACGATACCAACCCGGCCAAGGAAGAGGAGGAGTACGTCCGCTCGATCGTCGAGGACGTCGGCTGGCTCGGCTTCGACCCCGGGGAACATATCTACTACGCCTCGGATTACTTCGACCGGCTCTACGGTTACGCCGAGGAGTTGATCCGGCGTGGCTTGGCCTACGTCTGCGATCTCAGCCAGGAGGAGATCCGCCGGCACCGGGGAACGCTGACCGAACCGGGCCGGGACAGTCCTTTCCGGAACCGGACGGCGAAGGAGAACCTCGGCCTCTTCCGCCGGATGCGGGCGGGGGAGTTCGCCGACGGCGCCCGTGTCCTGCGGGCGAAGATCGATATGGCCGCGCCCAACCTCAACCTCCGGGACCCGACTATCTACCGGATCCGGCGGCAGACCCACCACCGCACCGGAGACAGCTGGTGCATCTACCCGATGTACGACTTCGCCCACTGCCTCTCCGACGCGATCGAGGGGATCACCCACTCGATCTGCACCCTGGAGTTCGAGAACAACCGGCCCCTCTACGACTGGTTCCTCGATCGGTTGGAGATCGAGCCCCGGCCCCGACAGATCGAGTTTGCCCGTCTCAACCTCAGCTACACCGTTCTCTCCAAGCGCAAGCTCCTGCGGTTGGTGGAGAATGGGTTCGTAACCGGGTGGGACGACCCCCGGATGCCGACCCTGGCCGGGATGCGGCGGCGGGGTTACACCCCGGAGGCGATCCGGAACTTCTGCGACACCATCGGGGTGGCCAAGCGTGACAGCGTGGTCGATCTCGCCCTGCTCGAGCACTGTCTCCGCGGCGACCTCAACCGGCGGGCAAACCGGATGATGGCGGTCTTGCGCCCCTTGAAGGTGACGATCGAGAACTACCCGGAAGGAAAGGCGGAGTACCTGGAGGCGGTCAACAACCCGGAGGATCCGGGGGCGGGGACCCGGGAAATCCCCTTCTCCCGGGAACTCTACATCGAGGAGGATGACTTCCGCCTCGATCCGCCGAAGAAATTCTTCCGCCTCGGGCCGGGGCGGGAGGTCCGGCTCAAGCACGCCTACTTCATCAAGTGCGAGCGGGCGGTCACCGATCCGGACACGGGGAAGGTCGTCGAGCTGCGCTGCACCTACGATCCGGCCACCAAAAGCGGGGCCGGCGCCGACGGACGCAAGGTCAAGGGCACCCTCCACTGGGTATCGGCCAAAGAGGCGGTCAAGGCCGAGGTCCGCCTCTACGACACCCTCTTTGCCGACCCGGCGCCGGGAGCGGGCGACCGGGAACCGGAGGAAGACCTCAACCCCGGATCGCTGGAGATCCTCTCGAACGCCCGGGTCGAGCCCGCGCTGGCGGAGGCGCAACCCGGCGACCGGATCCAGTTCCTCCGGACCGGTTACTTCACCCCCGATCCCGACTCTTCCCCCGGGAAGCCGGTCTTCAACCGCACCGTCCCGCTTCGGGACAGCTGGGCGAAGATCGAGAAGAAGGTAATCAGTAATCGGTGATCAGTAATCGGTATCCGGCAAACTGCCACCGATTACTGATTACCGATTACTCTTTTAGACCCTATCCCCGCTTGACCCGGTCCCAAACGCGGTCCATCTCCTCGAGACTCATACCCTTCAGGGACCTCCCCTCCCCTTCCGCCTGCTCTTCCAGTTTCCGGAAGCGGCGGATCCAGCGGTTGATCATCCTCTGCAGGCCGAGTTCGGCGTCGAGATCGAGGAGCCGGGCCAGGTTGACCGTCGAGAAGAGGAGATCGCCGATTTCCTCTTCCAGTCGTCTTTGGTCCCCGGCGGCCAGTTCCGCCGCCACCTCTTCCAGTTCCTCCCGGATCTTCGGCAGGACCGCGGCCGGGTTATCCCAGTCGAAACCGATCCGGGAAGTTTTCGCCTGGATCCGTTGGGCCCGCCGGAGGGCGGGGAGGTCCCGGAGGGGGTCGGCCAGGATCGATTCGGGGCGGGCTTTCTTCTTCTCCCGGGCCTTGATCTTCTCCCAATTCTCCAGGACCCCGCTCACCCCGTCCACCTCGGTCCCGGCAAAGACGTGAGGGTGGCGGCGGATCATCTTCTCCTCGATCGCGCCGGCGATCTTCTCCAGGCTGATCGACCGCTCGGCTTCGGCCGCCCGGCAGACCATCAGGACGTGAAAGAGCAGGTCGCCCAGTTCCTCGGCCAGGTTTTCCCCATCGAGCGAGTTGATCGCGGCGAGGATTTCGTGGGTTTCATCGATCAGGTAAGGCTGGAGGGTCTCCAGGGTCTGGGCCCGGTCCCAGGGACAGCCTCCGTCCCCCCGGAGCCGGTCGATCAGTTCGAGGAGCCGTCCAAAAACTTTTTCCTTGTCTTCCATATCGGTTCTCCCGGTTGATTTTCCCGGGTGGCGGTATTACCGGTTCGTGATATATTATAACCTTACCGGCCTATGATCACTAAGGGCAACATATAGATTGCACACTCAATTAAAGTCATTGCGAGCGCAGCTCAGTCGATCCGGCAGGTCGCCTGACGGAGAAGCAATCTCTTTCCGGCGAAAAAATTAAGATTGCTTCGTCACTTCGCTCCTCGCAATGACACGCAACCTATTTTATTAGTATACAAAAACAAGTCCGGGTGGAGAAGAACTTCAATGAAAATCATCCGTCTCCTTATACACCGGCAATGGCCAATCGGTTTGGTGCTTATCATTCTTCCGGCCCTGCTCCTGCTCTCCTGCGGCGGAGAAAGCGATGGACCGTCGTCCAGCGATACAATCGACCTCAACGTTGAAAATTTCCCCGAGCATCAGTACAACGACTTCCCGCCCCGCCCGGACGCCGACCAGGTGATCGCCGCCGGAGAGGCGGTCAAGCTGACCTTCTACGGCGCGACCCGGATCGTGGGCGGCTCCTGCATCCTCCTCGAGTACCGGGGGAAAAAGATCCTGATCGACGCCGGGATTTTTTATCTGCCCAGCCTGATCCCGCTCGACCTGCGGTTTGAATTCGACCCCTCCGAGATTGACCACGTGATCCTGACCCACGCCCACGGCGATCATAACGCCCGCCTCCCCCTTCTCTATAAGCGGGGCTACCACGGCAAGATTTATGGGACTCCTCCCACCCGGGATATCAGCGACATTATGCTCCAGCTCGGGGTGGGGATGTCCGCCCGGCGCTACCGGGTTGATTTCCGGAACAAGACCGTCCACAGCCGCGACTGCGACAACATCCGCAACCTCCCCGAAGGGGAGTTTCTCGACGTTATCGATCCTCGGACCTGGGAGAACAACCTCAGCTACCGCTCCTGCTGGGCCTGCTGGGATATGGTCACTCGGGACAAAGCCGTTCTGAGTGGGAAGATCGAGTACTGGTTCCAGACCGTCGAGCCGGAAGAGCTGGTGGAACTCGATGAAGCTATCCATTTTCGCCTCCACAACGCCGGCCATATTCTGGGCAGTTCCCAGGTCGAGCTGATCCTGGGCGAAGGGGAAGAGGCGATCACCCTGGTCCTGCTCGGGGATTACGGCAACCAGATCTCCCCCCTGCTCCGGCGGCCGGACCAGATCGAACGGGCCGATTACTTGATCACCGAATCCACCTACGGCACGGTCCGCAAGGAGTTTCGGGAACCGTATTTCGCCGACTTCATCAACTCCGTAATCGCCGCCGTTCACCGGGGGGAAAGGGTGATCATCCCCTCCTTTGTCTTGAGCAAAGCCCAGAAAATCATCACTGTCCTGGCCGAGGAAGCTTACCTGGGCCGGATCCCCAATACCTGCCCGATTATCATTACCTCCCCCACCGTCAAGGCACTCAACGAAGTTTACAACAATTACCTCCAGAGCGATCCGGAGGCTTACTTTTCCGAACACGCCAAAAGGCGCCAGAAATGGCGTAACCCCTTTAAGAACGAACAGTTCTTTTACGGAACGGTCAACAGCTACCAGGCCAAGTTCGGGAAGATCCCCACCCCGGCCATCTTTTTGGTCTCCTCGGGGATGATGGACTTTGCCAGCGCCCTGGAGCTGGCCGAGCAGTACCTGGGCGACCGCCGCTCGAACTTCTTCATCCCCGGCTGGCAGAGTCCGGAGTCGATCGGACGGGCGGCAATGGAGCTGGAACAAGTGGTGATCAAGGGCAAGCTGATCCCGGTCCTGGCCCAGGTGAAAAAATTCGGGCAATTCTCCTCTCACGGCGACCTGACGATGCTCCTGGAAAATATCAGGAATATGGCGGGCCTGAAAGGGGTGTTGGTCCAGCATGGGGAGGCGGAGTCGGCGGTCAACCTGGCTCATCTGGTCAAGGAAGATTACGGGCACCCGGTCTTTGTCCCCGCCTTTCTCGATACTCTCTGGCTGGACAAGCAGTCGTTTTTAAAAGTTGAGCACGATTTTTCCGACCAGGCCCAGCAGCTCCGCCAGCTCGATCCCGTCCTTGAACTGCCCCGGGCCACCTTGCGGAGGCAATACCAGGTCGCCTATAACAACCTGGCCCAGGCGGAAGAAGCTTACCGGGGAGAAAACCGGGCCCTGGCCCTGAAATACGCCTCCGACGCTGTCCGGCGTTATCCGGCCCTGGCCGACGCCTACTACCTGATGGGGACCATCTACGAGGAGAAAGGAATGGCGGCCCGGATGCTGGAAACTTACCGCCGGGCGGTGGAGAGCAACCCCTATGACGGGAGGTTTTATCTCGGCCTGGCCCGCGGTTACCTGGCGGCCGGAGAGGTCGGGGAGGCGATCGAGAAACTCCGGACCGGTCTCTATTATCGTCCGGATAATATCGAGGCCCTGGCCCTGCTGGGAGAGATCTTCCTGGCCGGGGATCGGGTCCGGGCCGGGCTGGAGCTGCTCAAGGCCGCCAACTCGATCGACCCCTATAACGAGCCGGTCAGCGTGAAGCTGGAGGAAGCCGTCCGGCAGCAGACCGGGCAGCCGGGCAGCTACGTGGCCAGCCGGAACGGGAAGATCTTCCATTACGGCTGGTGTCCCCTGGCCGTTCGGATCCGGGAACAAAACCTGGTCCGGCTCAAGAGCCGGTCCGCCGCCCTGAAAAAAGGCTACCGGCCCTGCCTCCAGTGTAATCCATAGTGATCGGTGATCGGTAATCAGTGGACAGGGGCCTGGAACCGATTACCGATCACCGATTACCGATCACCGCCTCTCCTACCGCACCTTCCTCAGTTTCCCCCGGAGGAACTCGATATCTCGCCGGACCCGCTCCGGCTGGTACTCCGGAGCTTTTTCCAAGATCATCAGCATCAGCTCCAGGGATTCCTCGAACTGCGCCTCGACCAGTTCCCGTCGGCCCCGGTGCTCGTTGGCCTTCCCTTTCTCCAGAAGGTCCCGGGCCTTGGTATCAACCAGTTGGGGATCGAAGTCCGCCTTCCCCGGACGGACCCGGCCGGCGGGGAGTTCCCCGGAGCGTTCCAGGTAGTAATCGAGGAGATAGAGCGCCGCCGGAATCAGGAGCACCGCCGCCAGGATGGAGGCCAGCCGGCGGCGGCGGCGGCCGCGCTGCAGCT
The DNA here is from genome assembly GCA_030765265.1 of Candidatus Erginobacter occultus. Taxonomy (GTDB): domain Bacteria; phylum Auribacterota; class Erginobacteria; order Erginobacterales; family Erginobacteraceae; genus Erginobacter; species Erginobacter occultus. Next base: position 1,725 of record JAVCCZ010000235.1, on the reverse strand, counting down.
GCCTGGTGAGCAGCGCCGAGCGGCGGCCGGTTTTAAAGGCGGGGCTCATCCCGGGGGTTAACCTCCGCAGGATATCACGCCGGCTAAAAGCAGCTGGCTGTCCACCAGCAGTTCGTGGGGCAATCCCTGGTAAACCAGCCGCTTGTGGTAAAGCAGAAGGTAGAGACAGCCATAACCGATCACCACCGGGAAGCGGTAGCCGATCGGGGAGATCCAGCCCCGGGCGGCGGCGAGAACCATCAGCCCGGCCGCGAAGGCCATCAGGCTGAAGAGCAGCAATTTGGTTTGCCTCACCCCCAGGACCACCGGGATCGTCTCCCTCCCGACCAGGCGGTCTCCCTGGAGATCCCGGATCGCGAAGAGGACCGAGCGGACAAAGAGGATGCTGAAGACAAAGATCAAGACCACCGCCACCGGGACCAGCCGGGGTGGGGTCCCGGGGGTGGAGAGGACCGGGATCAGGACCGCCAGAACCCCCCAGCCCAGGGAACTGAAGAATTCCTTCAGTCCGGTCAGGTTTTTCAGCCTGATCCCCGGAAGAGCCGTGGGGAGGAAGGTAAAACTGTAAGCAAGTCCGGAAAGCAGGGTGAAGACGGTCAAAATGAACGCCGCCGTCCCCAGGGAGGCGGCCAGGATAAAGGCCGCCGCCAGGGAGATGGCGCTCAGCCCGTAGAGTTTCTTCCGGTGGGCGAGCAGGAACCGGTACCGGGAGGGCTGGGTAAGGAGGATCGCCGACCGGTCGGCGAAGATATTCAGGTTGTAGACCGCCAGGACCAGAAAAAACGAAAGGAGGATCGCCGACCGGCTCAGCGGCAGTTGGAGCAGGCGCATCGAGGCGCAGGTCAGGGCGGCCCCGCCGAGGGCGATGTAGATATTCGACTTCACGAGCACCGATCCCAGCCGGTGAACGGCTTTAAGCAGGCGGCTCCGCCTCTCCCAGGACCAGTCCTGGAGCCGGTCGATCACCTCCTGGATCAGCCAGTTGGGGGTGGAGGCCCCGGCGGTCACCCCGACGGTTTTATATTTCTCCAGCCGGCTCCGGTCGAGGTCGTCGGCGGTCTCCACCTGGAAGACCGGGACCCGGCCGGCGGCGAGCCGGGTCAGGCGGGCGGTATTGGCGCTGTTCTTCCCCCCGACCACGACCAGGGCGTCAACCTTTCCCGACATCTCCAAAACCTCGCTCTGTCTTTCCCGGGTGGAGGCGCAGATGGTCTCAAAGACCAATGCCTCCGGAGACCGCTTCCTGACCTCATCGGCGACCGCCCGGTAATCGTCGAGGTTCTGGGTGGTCTGGGAGACCAGGCAGACCCGGTCGGAATGAGGGATTTTCGCCGCCTCCTCCGGACTGCCGACCACCACTCCCCTCCCCTCGGTGAAGCCGAGCAGCCCCTCGACCTCGGAATGACCCCGGTCGCCGAAGATCACCGTAACGTAGCCCTGCCGGGCGTACTTCCGGATCGTCCCCTGGACCTTGAGGACATCGGGGCAGCTGGCGTCGCAGACCCGGGCGCCGGTGCTTCTCAGGTCCCGCCTGGTTTGGGGCGAGATTCCGTGGGCGGAGATGAAACAGATATCATCAGGGGTGAATTCCCCCCGGTCGCGGGTGGCGGAGATCCGCTTGGAGGAAAGGAGCGCCACCACCTGGGGGTTATGGATCAGGGGGCCGTAGGTGACGATCCTCTTCTTCTCCTCCCGGCGGGCCCGGTCCAGGACCATCTCCAGCGC
>JAVCCZ010000117.1 GCA_030765265.1 Candidatus Erginobacter occultus | reverse complement strand
ACCAAAGACCGGGCCGCCGCTTCATTTTTGATGGAGGCGGGGGGTTTTTCAGGCGCAAAGGTCCGCCGGCTTCAACCAGGGGCCGGGGGATCAAGCCGGGCCGGCGCTCTTCACCAGGTCGATCAGGCCGACCTTCCCGGCGATCACGTAGGCGGTAATCAGGCCGCCGATAACAAACATCAGGCAACCCAGAATCCCCAGGAGGGAATATCTCCTCTTCGCCAGGCGGGCCAGGATCAAGCCGGGGAGGGCGACGAAGAGGATCGCTTCCCCCACCCCGCCGACAATATCGAGCGCTCCGAGAAAGATGTCGGGATAGACCAGGGTGATGATCAGGGGCGGCAGGAAGGCGAGGACGGCGATCAGCAGGGAGTTATCGGTCCGCAGGTAGGTGTTGGTCAGGTTCCGGACAAACCCCCGCAGCCCGGTCCCGTTTGCCATATAGGAGGCGGTAACCGCGAGAATGGCGAAGACAAAGCTGGAGCCGAAGAAGACCCGGGAATGAAGCAGGACCTCCATCGGGACGTTGGCCGGGAGCTGATGCCAGTAGCTCTCCTCGATGGTGTCCGGATCCGGCCCGGTCCGCTCCAGGCTGCCCAGGACCACGGTCACCCAGACCAGGTTGATGACCAGCCCCAGGAAGATCCCGAGAAAGATCGCCTTCCTGGTCGCCCGGAAATCGTGGCGCAGCGACCGGGCCACGGTGGGGATGAGGTTATGAAAGTGAAAGGCGGAGACGGCAACCGGGATCCCGATCGGGAAGTACTTCCACTGGGACGCCCCCAGCAGGGCCGGGTCGAATTTCCTCGCCCCGCTGATCACCAGAAGAATGAAGCAGACCCAGACCGCGATGATCACCAGCAGGTTGCCCTTGCTGTAGGCCTTGGTCCCGAAGAGGATCAGGCCGGTGGTGATGATGAAATAGACCAGGGTAATCAGCGCCTTGTTGACCGGGGGGTGGCAGAGCTGGTCGATCATCGTCGACATCCCGCTCAGGTAAGCGGTCAGCACCCCGTAGAGGAGGATCAGGTTGCAGACGATCGCCAGCCATTTCCCGCCGGTGCCGAGGGCGTCCTTGAAGAACCAGGGGATGTCGAAGGTCTCGCTTTTCGCCTGGCAGAGCTTTCGGGCGATCACCAGGGCCGAGATCAGCATCAGCAGCCAGACAAAGCAGATCCCGATCAGGGCGGGGATGAACCCGGCCAGTCCGTACTTGACCGGGAGGGCCAGAACCCCCACTCCCAGGCAGTTGCCGAGAATCAGGAAGGATACCGTGATCACCGGGAGCTTTTTTATCTCATCCATAGCTATCCTCTTCGCGCGAAACGCGGGCTATCTCATCCGGCTTACCTTAGCAAATCCGGGGCGGACCGACCAGTTATTTTCCCCGGCCGGCCGCCCCGGGGGAGGAGATCGATCAGCAGTCGCAGATGGTGGAGAAAGACCCGGGCGAAAAAAAAGAGTTCCGGGGTCCGGCCGGATTCGGTCTCGAGTCCGTTCAGCTCCCCGAGGAGTCCGTCCACCCGCTTCCGCCAAGCGGCGGGCCCTCTCTCTCCTCCCGCCGGGCCGGCCAGGTCGGCCAGCAGGAGAGAGATCTTATCCCCGAGCGGGAGTCCCGGACCCGGCCGGGCCAGGCTTCGGGCGATGGAGAAGAGGGGGAAGAAGGCCCGGTAGATATCGAGTCCGCGCCGCGCCCGGGCGGCGAACTCCCCCCGCCGGCCAAGGCAGCCGAGCCGGTCCCAGACGATGTCCCGGCAGACATCGCGGTAGTCGAGGGTAACCGCCCGCAGTTCCCGCCGGCGGCGGGCAAAATCATCATCCTCACCGGGGCCGGAAACCGCTCGGTCCAGGGCGGAAAGGTTGACGCGGTAAAGGCCCCGGAGCCGGTCTTCCAGCTCTTTCAATCGCCGGACTAAATCGAGGGGAAAGAGGAACTTGACGATGATAACCGCGGTCAGACCCCCGAGCCCGACCCCGGCCAGCCGGCGGAGGGCCGGCGGTGGTATCCCCGGCTCCAGGGGACCGGCCCCCAGGACCAGGATCAGGCAGATCCCCGCCGTCAGGCCGATGTAATTCCAGTCCTCGTCCCCCAGCCCGACATAGGAACAGAGGAGGACGGCCAGCGCGGCGAGCACCGCGAAGACCGCCTCCGCTCCACCGGAAGCGGCCAGGAGGGCGATGGCGGCCAACCCGCCGAGAAGCGTCCCCAGAAGACGATAGAAGGCCTTCCGGTAGGAGGCGGTCTGCTGGGCCTGCCCGGTGATCAGCGCCGCCGAGATCACCGCCTGGACGTTGCCCAGCGGGACGGCCCAGGCCAGGGCGGAGACCCCAATCGCCGCGGCTTTCTTCAGGGCCGCCCGACCGGTGGCGGCATCGAAAACCCGGCCCCGGGGGACGGGAGCGGCCGCCGGGCTTTCCCCGGGTTCTTTTTCCGGTCCCCGGTTCGTCGCCTCCGCGATCTCCCCCAGCGTCTCGACCAGGTAGAAGAGGAACATTCTCCGGGCGGTCAGCGACCGGTCAACCTTTCCCCCGGCGTGGACGGAGGCCAACCGCTCCTCCTCCAGGACGGCGCGGATCCGCCGGATCTCGCCCTCCCGGCCGCCGATAAAGGCCTCCACCTGCCGGGGCGGGACCTTCCCGACTTCGGAGAGGAACCGGAAAAGCTCCCGGCCGAACCGGGGACCGGCGGAAGGGTTCTCCCGGCCGGGGAAATTTTCCTCCAGGTGAAAAGAGTAGCTGAGCAGCGACCGCAGGGAGGTGAGCAGGGCCCCGATCCTCTCCGGACTTCCGGCGGGGAGGGAAGAAAAATCCACCCGGGCCCGAAGGTATTCGATCCGCCGGGTGAGCCTCCTCAGCCGGGTCTCCTCCAGCCTCCCTTCCTCCCGGGTGGCGCCGCCGAGAACGGCCCGGACATAGGCCAGCGAACCCTGGATCATCTTCCCGCAGGCCGTCAGCAGCTCCCGCCGCTCGTCCACCGGCCGGATCCGGGCCAAGAACAACCAGGAGATCCCCACCCCGAGGACGATGGTGGCCGAGCGGTCGAAGGCCACCGCCAGCGCCTCCCGCCAGCCGGCCGCTCCGGACAGAATCACCAGGAAGGGGGTGATCACCGATATGGTGACCGCGTAGGAATAGCGCCGCAGCCCGGAGATGGAAAAGAGGAACAGGGCCCAGAGGGAGACCACCACCGCCGCTAGGTAGGGACGGCCGGGGAGGAGGAGGACCAGGCCGATCCCGAGCAGACCCCCGGCCGCCGTCCCCGCCGTCCGGAGCAGCCCCTTGCGGACGGTGTCGGCCAGCGAGAGCTGGACGATGATGAAAGCCGAGATCACCGCCCAATAGGCCTGGGAGAAACCCAGCCCCCGGGCGGCGGCGTAGGCGGCCAGGCAGGCGGCCGCGGTCTTTAAGGCCAGTTGCAGCCGCAGCGCGTCGGAGAACTCGACCCGGACCAGGAGCCGCGTCCGGGCAATCAATGATCCCTGTCGAATAGACTCACCAGTCGGCAAATAAAGTCTCCCCCACGGCTACTTATCCGGGCCGGACGGCGCTGATGCCCCCGAGGTCAGGGCGGGGAAGATGACCCGGAAGGTCGTCCCCGCCTTTAGAGCGCTCTCCACCAAAAATCAGCAGGACAGCAGGGCTGATATCCGATGGGCAAAGCCCCAGCAGCGGGGTGGTTTTTAGCTTATTGCCGGTCATTTATTTCCTCCGGAAACCATAATATCCCGTCGGCAGCTTGTCCTCCCGGTTGGGTCAGCTGGTGACGATATCATTGTCGACTACCGGAACGGGATTATATTGAAATTTTCGATTAATAAGATAATCTGTCAATAATAATTTATTGCTTAGGAAATTTCATTTTAATATTTAGAAATGTTTTTTCTTTTGCAGCAATCGAACAATGTTAATCTATTTTTAAAACTAAGTTAGCGCGAAGCGCTAACTTATAATAATGGCGACTATAATTGAAAAATAGAAACATTAGAAATCTGTTAATCGGGACCGGGGCGGCTGTTATACTGCTGGGTCTGATTCTAACCGGACTTGAGATTTATCTTCGTCTGACCGAGACCCACATCGTGAGAAATGAAACGAACGGAGTCTGGCCGTCGGTGGAATTGGATGCCGAGTTTTTGGTGGAATACACTCCTCAGGGACGTCGGCTAATCCCGAATTCCCGGGTCCTGATCAAAAACCACCGGATTTCACACCGTGATATCAAGATGACTGTCAACTCAATCGGTTTCCGGGATGAAGAGATATCTTCCGAAAAGGCAGAAGAGGAACTGAGGATTCTCATCCTGGGGGACTCGATCACCTGGGCTAGTTATCTTCAAGCGGAGGAGACATTCGTGGAGCGGGTGGAGGAGTATCTGCGGCAGTCTTTCCCGGATCGTTTGGTCGAGGTTATCAACGCCGGGGTAGGGGATATCGGTCTTAAAGAGGAGCTGGCGATTCTGGAAGAGAGGGGGCTGGCGACGCGTCCGGATCTGGTGGTAATCTCATTCTATCTTAACGATAGCCGTCCCCCCTGGGGATTCCCGGGGGAACTGGGGAGCCGCGGGTGGCTGAGGCGGCACAGCCTCCTGGTGGAGACGATTTACAAGAATCTGAAACTCCGGAGTTTTATCAAGGAGGAGGGAGAGGACCGTCTGGCCTGGACCTCGGCGATGAATAAAATGGACTGGGCGCGAGACCGGGATACTTTTCTGAAACTCGCTTCACTGGCCCGGTATGATTGGGGCGCGGCCTGGCAGGATGGCTCCTGGGAAGTTATCGGCCGGGAACTCGATCGTCTGAAAGACCTCTCGCGCAAGCATTGTTTTAAAGTCGCCATCGTAGCGTTCCCGGTCGCTTTTCAGGTATATGCCGATTTTATGGAAGATATCCCCCAGGAAAGAATCAAAAAAGAAGCACGGCAGCGGGATTTTTTCTTTCTCGACCTTCTTCCTTCCCTGAGAGAGTACCGAAAATCCCATAAGGACATTTATCTGGACTGGTGCCACCCCGCCGCTAAGACTAATGATTTTATCGGAAAGATTATTGCAAGATTTATATTTGGGGAAATTATGGGAACCCCGGATTGATCTTGCGTAAATAATTGATAAGAAATCGCTTTTTCCTGATTCCCGATGGCCGCCCCGCTTACGAGGCAAAGAAGGGGTTATGGAGGTCATTATCGCTGAAACCCGCCCGGACAAACCATAACGGAAACCATGACTGATGGGTTATTGTCCCCGTTTCGACGGGGCAAGATGGCGGATGGAGGGAGAAACCGGCGGTTGACGGACGCACGAGTTCTGTTCCGGTCACGCCGATGGCTTACGAGGCCATAATCACCGGTTCCTGCCCGCAATTCGGGCAGAGGAGAGGGTCCGCCTCCCAGACCTTCCCCGATACGCTTCGCGATCGGGATGCGAGCATTTGATCAGCTCCCGCCATTT
>JAVCCZ010000072.1 GCA_030765265.1 Candidatus Erginobacter occultus | reverse complement strand
GGTAAAGGCCACTTTTTTCCGGGCCAGTTCCAGCCGCAGTTCGGCCTGCCGGCGCCGGAGCTCGGCCAGCCGGCCGGCGATACTCTCCGCTTCCGGACCCGGTTCCAGCCGGGAAAGCTGTTCTTCGAGTTCCTCGATCCGCTGGAGATTATCCCTGGCCTCCTCCCCCATCACCCTGACCTCCCGGCGAAACTGCTGGAACCGGATCTCTCCGTGCCGTCTCCTCGAACCCCGGCGCGGGGATTCCTCCGGCCGCTCGGCGGGTGGCGGGCCGAAATGTTTGGGTTCGCCCTCGGTGTACCCGTACTCCCGGGTAGGGTAATAATTCTCCGCCCGCAGGTCGGCGGCGCCGATTAAGAGCAACAGGCCGCAAACGGCCGCGATCCATTTCATCATCTTCTTCTCCTTGAAATCAGGTTGGGGCCGGGTCAGACCCGGATCGGTTCCTCCCCTCCCCGCCACTCCGCCTCGGAGCCGGTTCCCGGCTCCGGCGAGAACAACGACTCGATCTCCTCGATCTCGCTCCAGACATCGGCGAAGAGCTGGAACTCGTCTTCCACCTCCTCGGAGAACGCGGCCAGGGCGGCGGCGGGCGGCGCAGCGGCGGACGGATCATCCGTCCCCCGAAAGAGAACCAGGAGGAGGACGGCGGCGGCCAGGGCGGCCGGGAAGAGGAGCGGGCGGAGGAGAAATTTCAGCCCGCCGCGACTCGGCAGCGGCCGCGGGGAGAGGCCGAGCTCCCGGACGGCCTCCATCACCCGGCCGCGAAGGAGTTCCTTCTCCCGGCCGGAGAATATCGGGCCGGGTTCGGCGGCCAGGAGCGAGACCGTCTCTTCCATCTCGGTTAAGAGCCGGCGGCAGGCGGGACAGGAGCCGGCGTGACCGGCCAGAACGTCCCGCTCCCCGGCGGAGAGATCGCCGTAGAGATAGCCCGGCAATTCCCGTTGGAATCTTTTGCAGTTCATTTCAAATCCTCCAGCTCCCGGCGGAGTTTCCGCAGGGCCTGGAACAGGTTGGCCTTGACCGCCCCCGTGGTGCAGCCCCGAGCGGCGGCGATTTCCTTCATTGACATCCCCCCGTAATGCCTCAGGACGAAGACATCCCGCTGGCTTTCGGGGAGGACGGCGACCGCCCGCTCGATCCTTTCCCCGGTCTCCTTCCCCTCCAGCCGGGTCCGGGGATGATGCCGGGGCCGGTCTTCGATCGGCGGCGGCAGCTTTTCCAGCGACACCTCTCCCGCCCGGGCGCGGGCCCGGCCCCGGTCGAGGGCCAGGTTGACGATTACCCGGTAAAGCCAGGTGAAGAGCGAAGCTTGCGGCTTCCATTTCGGGAGGACCGCGTACAGGCGGATAAATGCCTCCTGGACGATATCGAGCGCGTCATCGCGATGCCCGGTCCGGTAATACGCCAGCGCCAGGGCTTTTCCCTCGAACAGCCTCATCAGATCTTCGAAAACTTCGCTCTCCCCGGTTTGGAACCTACGGATCAGTTCTTCTTCTCCAGCCGGCATCAGAGGTCCTTGCTTTACCTTTTAAACGGCAAACCCGGTAAATGGTTTAAGCAAAACCCGATTGTATCCAATATTCGCTTGAAATCAGAGAGAATAATCGAGAGTATGTGGCCGGCCCCAGCCGATTAAACCCCTACCGGGATATATTTTAATGATTCAAGCTACCCACGCCAACAAGGATAACCTGCTCGGGGGGATCGTCCGGACGATCTGGGAGAAACGGACCTTCGCCGTCTTCTCCCACGAGGAACCCGACGGCGACGCGATCGGCTCCCAGACCGCCGTCACCGCCGCCCTGAAAGACCTGGGCAAGGAAGTGATCTCACTCCGGGTCGACCCCGCCCCCCCGGCTTTGGAATTTCTCAACCGGGAGAGATTGATCCGGCCCTACGAGCCGGCAAGGGACGACCGGGCGATCCGGAACGCCGAGGTGATTATTTTGGTCGATTGCTGCGACTACTTCCGTCTCGGCCGGCTGGCCGGACCGGCCGAAACAGCGGGGGGGATCGTCATCAATATCGACCACCACCGGGACAACGCCTTCTTCGGCGACTTCAACTACGTCCGTTTCGAGGCCGGGGGCGCCGCCGAACTGGTCTTCGAGGTCCTGCGGGGACTGGCCGTCCCGGTGACCGGGACGATCGCCGACGCCCTTTACGTCGGCCTCTCCACCGACACGGTCGGGTTCCGCTATATCGACCCCGAGGGGAACCTTCTGGAAGTGGTCCGGGAGCTGATCAAGGGCGGGATCGATATCGAGGACCTCCAGGAGAAGATCTACTGCAACCAGCCGGACAGCTACCTCGAGGATCTCTCGGCCCTGTTGCGGACGGTGCAATACGAGGAAGCCGGGGCCCTGGCCTGGTTCACGATGTTCGACAGCGATTATCTCTCCTTCTACCAGCGGGAACTGGCCTCGGAGGCCTTGAAGCAGCTGCTCTCGATCAAGAAAATCCGGGCGGCGGTGATGCTGCATAAGGAAGCCGCCGGGGTCGAGGTCTGGCTGAGGTCGAAGAAGGACGTCGACGTCAACCGGGCCGCCGGGAAGGTGGGCGGCGGGGGCCACCACACCGCCTCCGGCGCCCTGGTCCGGGATCAAACCCTCGAAGAAGCGACCGCCCTGGTTCTGGCGGCCGTCCGGGAGGAGATGAGATGAAATACTCGGAAGCCAGGCCGGGGCGGACTTTTATCATCCGCCTCGAAGACGGGGAGATCCTCCACGAGGTGCTGGAGAAGTTCGCCGCCGACCGGGGGGTCGAGCGGGCCTACCTGATCGCGGTCGGCGGGGCGGGAACGGGCAGCGCCCTGGTTGTGGGACCGGAGGATCCCGAGGCCCGGCCGGTACCCCCGCTGACCCGGATCCTCGACGGCGTCCACGAGATCGCCGGGGTGGGGACTCTCTTCCCCGGCGCCGACGGCCGGCCGCTGCTCCACATCCACCTGGCCTGCGGGCGGGAGGGGAAGACCGTGACCGGCTGCGGGCGGACCGGGGTTAAGGTCTGGCAGGTGGCGGAGGTGATCCTGGTCGAACTGACCGGCACCGACGCCCGGCGGAAGCTCGATCCCGGAACCGGGTTCGAGCTGCTCCAGCCGGAGGGATGAGATCGGTATTCGGTGATCGGTAATCCGTGACAACAAATACATTACAGACGGGAGGAGAGATGGACTATCGCCGGATTATACCTTGTCTGGATACGAAAGACGGGCGGCTGGTCAAGGGGATCAACTTTGTTGACCTCAAGGAACTGGGCGACCCGGCCGAGGTCGGGGCGGCCTACAGCGAAGCCGGGGCCGACGAACTGGTCTTCCTCGACATCACCGCCACCCTGGAGGGGAGAAAGACCTTTCTCGATGCGGTGAAGCGGACGGTCGGCGCCATCGCCATACCCCTGACCGTCGGGGGCGGGATCGGATCGCTCGATGATATCCGGCGGCTGCTTGAGCTCGGGGTGGCGAAAGTCTCGCTCAACTCCGCCCCGGTCAGGGACCCGGAACTGATCAACCGGGCGGCGGCCGAGTTCGGTCCGGAGAAGATCGTCATCGCCATCGACACCCGCTCCAACCCCGCCCTCCCCTCCGGATTCGAGGTGGTGGTCAGCGGGGGGACGAAACCGACCGGGCGAGACGCCGTGGCCTGGGCCCGGGAAGCGGTCTCCCGGGGCGCCGGGGCGCTGCTCCCGACCAGTATGGACGCCGACGGGACCCAGGCCGGCTACGACATCCCGATGACCCGGGCGATCGCCGATGCCGCCGGGGTTCCGACCATCGCCTCCGGCGGGGCGGGGACCCTGGAGCACCTCTACGAGGCGATCGCCGAGGGCCACGCCGACGCCGTCCTGGTGGCCTCGATCGCCCACTACGGCACCTTCACCATCCGCCGGATGAAAGAATACCTCCGCGACCGGGGGGTGCCGATGCGACTGGAGGACGGAGAAAGGACGTAAAGGGCCTAAAGGTCGGAAAGGACACGGATGACCGGACAGACAGAAAACTCTGAAGCCGCCGGTTCGTTACGAGACAACCCGGCGGCGTTCCGGCAGGCCCTGCTTGACCATCTTTACTTCTCCCACGGGCAGGGGCTGCAGTCGGCTACCCGCCGCGACGGTTACTTCAGCCTTGCCTATACCGTCCGGGATTACCTGATGCGTCGCTGGCGGGATACCACCAACACCCACTACCGCCACAACCCCCGTTTCGTCTATTACCTCTCCGCCGAGTACCTGCTCGGTCCCCAGCTGCGCCAGAACCTTCTCTATACCGGCACCGGCGAACTGGCCCGGAGGGCGCTCGACGAGGTCGGGTTCGACTACGAGGCCTTCCTGGCCGAGGACCGGGAACCGGGACTGGGCAACGGGGGACTGGGGAGGCTGGCCGCCTGCTACCTCGACTCCCTGGCCACTCTCGACATCCCGGCGGTCGGCTACGGCATCCGCTACGAGTACGGGATCTTTCGCCAGTCGATCGAGGACGGCCGGCAGGTGGAATCCCCCGACAACTGGCTGGCCGCCGGCTGGCCCTGGGAATTCGAACAGCCCGACGATATGGTCGAGGTCGGCTTCGGGGGAAGGACGGAATGGATCACCGATCCGGAGGGACGGACCGGGAAGCGCTGGATCCCCGCCGGGAAGGTGCTGGGCGAACCCTACCACCTGATGGTCCCCGGCTTCAAGACCCGGACGGTGAATATGCTCCGGCTCTGGCGGGCCCGGGCCACCGAGGAGTTCGACTTTCAGCTCTTCGACGAGGGCGATTACGTCAAGGCCGTCCAGCAGAAAGTCCTGAGCGAGAATATCACCAAGGTTCTTTACCCCAACGACAACACCCCCCAGGGGCGGGAACTCCGCCTCCGGCAGCAGTACTTCTTCGTCGCCTGCTCCCTGCGGGACATCATCCGGAGATTCAAGATCCGCAACCGCGCCTGGAGCAAGTTCCCGGCCAAGGTGGTGATCCAGCTCAACGACACCCACCCGGTGCTGGCGATCCCGGAACTGATGCGGATCCTGGTCGACGAGGAACGGCTGGACTGGGATGGGGCCTGGGCGATCACCGGGAAGGTCTTCGCCTACACCTGCCACACGCTGCTCCCGGAAGCCCTGGAGAAGTGGCCGGTCGATCTCTTCGGCCGGCTGCTTCCCCGCCACCTGGAGATCGTCGAGGAGATCGACCGCCGGTTCCGCCGGCGGGTGGCCGGCCGATTCCCCGCCGACCGCGGACGGGAGGACCGGATGGCGATCATCGAGCGGGGGGAGAGGCCGGCGGTGCGGATGGCCAACCTGGCCTGCGCCGGGAGTTTCTCGGTCAACGGGGTGGCCGAGCTCCATTCCCGGCTCCTGCGGGAGCGGACCCTGGCCGACTTCGCCGCCCTCGACCCGGATAAGTTCAACAACAAGACCAACGGGGTCAGCCCCCGCCGCTTTCTCCGCCTGGCCAACCCCCGCCTCTCCGAACTGATCACCGGCCGGATCGGCGAGGGCTGGCTGACCGACCTCGAGCGGGTGGAGAGACTGGAAGGCGCCGAGGAGGACGCCGGTTTCCGCGAGCGGTGGCGGGAAGTAAAAGCGGCCAACAAGCGGGACCTGGCCGCCACCATCCGGAACCTGACCGGGGTGGAGGCCGATCCGGACGCGATCTTCGACGTGATGGCAAAGAGGCTCCACGAATACAAGCGGCAGCACCTGCAGGTCCTCCACATCATCACCCTCTACCAGCGGCTCCTCGCCGATCCGGAAGCGGAGATCACTCCCCGGGTCTTCATCTTCGCGGCCAAGGCCGCCCCCGGCTACCGGATGGCCAAGCTGATCATCCTCCTGATCAACCGGGTCGGGGCGGCGATCAACCGCGACCCGGCGGTCGGAAACCGGCTGAAGGTGGTATTTCTTCCCAACTTCAACGTCGGCCTGGCCGAGAAGATCTACCCCGGCGCCGATATCTCGGAGCAGATTTCCCTGGCCGGGATGGAGGCCTCGGGGACCGGGAATATGAAGTTCGCCCTCAACGGGGCGGTTACCGTCGGCACCCTGGACGGGGCCAATATCGAGATCCGGGAGTCGGTGGGACCGGAGAACTTCTTCCTCTTCGGCCTGGCCGCCGAGGAGGTCTTCGCTCTCCGGGAGCGGGGGTATTCCCCGAAGTATTACTATGAGAACAACCCCGAACTGAAACGGGCGATCGACGCCGTCGCCGCCGGGGTCTTCTCCGGGGGCGACCGGGAACTCTTCCGGCCCCTGGTCGAGGAACTGCTGGGCCGGGACCGGTACCTGGTCCTGGCCGACTACGCCTCCTTTCTGGAGGCCCAGGCCGCGGCCGAGAAAGCCTACCGGGACCGGGAGCGCTGGACGGGTATGTCGATCCTCAACGCCGCCCGCTGCGGCTTCTTCTCCTCCGACCGGGCGGTGCGGGAGTACTGCCGGGAGATCTGGAAAGTCTCCCCCCTCCCGGTGGAAACAAACTCCCCCCCGGAATAGAAAAAAATGAACCGCAAAGAACGCAAAGGACGCAAAGAGAAAATTAAGAGTTTAAATTCCGAAATTATTTGCCGGTTCAATAAGTCATAGAATTCCGAACCGCAATTCCGTTCGAAAAACAAACTACAATAAACTTTGCGTTCTTTGCGTTCTTTGCGGTTCAAAAATCGCGCCGGAGGCGCCGGTTAATTATGGTGATGGAAGAGATCGAGAGGTTGTTGCGGGAAGGCACCCCGGGGGTCCGGGTCCGGCCGGCCTCGGTGCGGGCGGCGGCCCCGGCGGAGGAGTCGGGAGGGATGCTGGTAGCCGCGGAAGGGAAGGTCGCGGGGGGGATCGGGGGCGGAAAACTGGAGCGGGAGTTGATCTCCAAGGCGAGCGAGGCGCTGGGAACCGGAGTCAGCCGCCGGATCGCGGTCGGGGTCCCGCCGGAGGAGGAGAAAGCCCGGATGATGAAACCGGGGGGGAAGCTGAAATTCCTCCTGGAGCCGCTCCCGGCCATCCCCGTCCTCTGCGTCTTCGGGGCGGGGGCGCTGGCCGAGTCGCTGGCCCGGATCGGGCGGGCGACCGGGTTCCGGGTGGTGGTGGTGGACGACGATCCTATCTTCGCCCGGGAGGATCGGTTCCCCGGGGCCAGGGTAGTGCTGACCGAGGCTTTCCGGGATCTGGAGTCGGTCCTCGAGGTCGGCCGGAGCTGGTGTCTGGTGGTGGCGACCCGGAACCACCGGCGCGACCAGCGGGTGATCAAGCAGGCGGCCCTCTGGGAGACCGCTTACCTGGGGGTGCTCTGCGGCAAGGACAAAAAAGAAGCTTTCCTCGACCGGCTGGAGGGGGAAGGGATTCCCCGAAAACGGCTGGAACGGATGCGGGTGCCGGCCGGGTTGCCGATCGGCGCCGCCGCCCTGGAGGAGATCGCGGTCAGCATCGTCGCCGAGATCGTCCAGACCTGCCGGGTGGGGAATGGGGATTGGGGAATGGGGAATAGTAGTCGATAGCGATCCCGATAGCGATCCCGACATTGTCCGCCGTAGTTTTAACGAAGGCGGATAGCGATTATTTTCGTGAAGATTGGTGAGGATCCGTGGTTAATAAACGGGGGCGAGGCGGGGGATACAATCCGGCAAAATAAGGAGAATGACAATGCTGACGAAGAGAACCAAGTTAATCGACGCCTCGGGTATCCGGAAGGTCTTCGAACTCGGGCAGTCGGTGGAGAACCCGATCAACCTCAGCATCGGACAGCCCCATTTCGATGTCCCACAAGAGGTCCAGGAAGCGGCGATCTCGGCCATCCGCTCGGGGAGGAACGCCTACACCCTGACCCAGGGGCTCCCCTCCCTGAACAAGAAAGTGATGAAAGCGGCGGCCGAATCGGTGGGAAGGGAATTCGAGAGCTCGATGATCACCTGCGGGGTCTCGGGGGGGCTGGTCCTGGCCTTTATGGCCCTGGTCGAGCCGGGCGACGAAGTCCTCTGCCCCGACCCCTACTTCGTGATGTACAAGCACCTGATCAACCTCTTCGGGGGGAAGCCGGTCTATTACGACACCTACCCCGACTTCATTATCCGGGGCGAGAAGATCGAACCGCTGATCAACGAGCGGACCAAGCTGATCATTGTCAGTTCCCCCGCCAACCCGACCGGGGCGGTCCACTCCGAGGAGGAACTTCAAGAGATCGCCCGGATAGCCAAGGAACGCGACATCTTCGTCGTCTCCGATGAGATCTACGCCCTCTTCAGTTACGACGACCCCCACCTCTCGATGGCCTCCTACGCCGATAACTGCCTGCTGTTAGGCGGGTTCTCCAAGTCCCACTCCCTGACCGGGTGGCGGCTGGGCTTCGCCCTCGGGCCGCGGGAACTGCTGACCGAGATGACCAAGCTCCAGCAGTACACCTTCGTCTGCGCCCCCTCCTTCGCCCAGGAGGCGGCCCTGGCGGCGATGGATATCGACACCTCGCCCTGGCGGAACGACTACCGGAAGAAGCGGGACCTGGTCTATTCCAGCCTCAAGGAATTCGGCTACCGGCTGGAGAAACCGGGCGGGGCCTTCTACATCTTCCCCGAGTGCCCCTGGGGCACCGACGAGGAGTTCACTGCCGAGGCGATTAAGAACAAGCTTTTGATCATCCCCGGCTCGGTCTTCTCGGAACGTAACACCCACTTCCGGATCTCCTACGCCGCCGAGGACGAGACGATCCGGCGGGGGCTGGAGGTGCTGAAAAAAATCCGGAGCCGGGGATAGCCCGGGGCCGGATGGTATCGGATAAGTCGGCCGGGTCGGACACGCCGGGAAACCCGGGAGAGCCTCCGGCGCTCAGACCACCCGGTAGTCCGGGGGCACGGGGTCGGATCCTTCCCAGACCACCTGCCGGAAGTGTGAGGGGTCGGTATTCCCCTCGGTGTTGAGGAGGAGGACCTGGGAATCCAGGCCCAGTCCCATCTCCTCTTTCAGCGGCGCGTACTCGGGGTTCTGCATAATGAACATCAGGGTCCCGAGGGTGATCGCTCCCGACTCCCCGGAGAGGACGAAGGGATCTCCTTTCAAGGGGGTGGCGTAAACCCGCATCCCCTTGGCCGCCACGTAATCCGGGCAGGTGATGAAATACTCGGCGCAGTCGCGGAGGATATCCCAGGCGATCGGGTTGGGATCGCCGCAGGAGAGCCCGGCCATAATCGTCTTTAGGTTGCCCGGGAACGAATGGGGTCGGCCGTCCCCGATCCGGGCCGACTCGAAGATACAGGCCGCCGTCTCCGGTTCGACCACGGCCGTGAGCGGCGCCTCGGTGCCGAAGAGCATCCGGTAATAACCGATGGTGGAGGCGGCGAGGGAACCGACCCCGGCCTGGACGAAGATGTGGGTCGGCTTGATGAATCCCTGGCCGGAGAGCTGTTCCTGGATCTCCACGAACATCGTGGTATAGCCCTGCATCACCCGGATCGGGATATCCTCGTAGCCTTCCCAGGCGGTATCCTCGATCACCTGCCAGCCGTTTTTCTTGGCGTCGGCGTTGATCCGGCGGACGGCGTCGTCATAAGTCCCCTCGATGATGCTGACCTTCGCCCCGTAACTCTCGATCGCCTGGATCCGGGCCGGGGAGGTCCCCTCGTGGACGTAAATCACCGAGGGACAGCCCAGCTTGGCGGCGGCCCAGGCCACCCCCCGGCCGTGGTTGCCGTCGGTGGCGGCGGCAAAGGTGATTTTCCGCAGTCGGGTGGCCGTCGCCGGATCTAAGAGGGCGGCGAAAAACTCCTCCTGGTCCTCGATCCCCAGCTTTTCCTTGAGCAGGCTGTAGATGGCGTAGGAACCGCCCAGGACCTTGAAGGAGTTGAGGGTCAGGCGTTGCGACTCGTCCTTGATCCAGATATTCCCCAGGCCGAGCAGGGCGGAGAGGTTGCCGAGGGATTTCAGCGGGCTCATCCGGCCGCCGAGGATGGCCCGGTGAAGTTTTCTCACCTCGCGGCCGATCCCGGGATGTATCACCCTCTGTAAAGAATCGATCGAGCTCCCGGGTTGAACCCGGGGGTTTTTCAGCCAGTTAAGCGGTCTTTGGTTTGTCATTTCTTCCTCCTGGTTTTATTAACCGCGGATTAAGCGGATTGGGCGGATTTTTTTTGGGGGTTAGCCAAACTATTTATACCCTTGTAATACTTCCGGAAGCCGATCTTTTTGCCGACCTGACTTGATCCGGGAGGGCGAGGTAATATCTTCCTTCTTCCTCCCTCCCCCGCTTCCCGGCGCCGTTGCCGTAGATCCGGCATTTTCTCTTCAGTTCAGCCCGGGCCAGGTTTTCCTGCTCGGCGGTCAGATCTTCCCTCGCGATCAGGTTGGCCAGGGCGCGGATCCGGTAGCGGTCCATCCCCTCCCGGTAAATCGCCGAGACCTGGTCGGGCCGTCCTCCCTCCTTGACGGTCAGGGAGCGGTCAACGAGGAGGAAGGGGGTCTTCAGGGACGCCCGGAGCCAGAAATCATAATCCTCGCAACAGGGCAGATCCTCGTCGAAATACCCGGCCCGGTCAAACAGTTCCCGCCGGACCATCACGGTCGACATACTGACCACGCAGATCGAGAGCGCCCGCTCAAAGATCGAGCCGGATGGTTTTTGGTGGCGCTTCTTCTGAGGGAGCAGCTCCCCCCTCCGGTACCAGGTCTCCTGGGTATGGGAGATCAGATATTCCTTCTCCCGGGCCATCGCCGCCGCCTGGATCTCCAGCTTCTTCGGTTCCCAGCGGTCGTCGGAGTCGAGAAAGGCGACCAGGGGCGCCCGGCCGGCCCGGATCCCCCGGTTGCGGGCGGCGGCGGGACCACGATTTTCCTGGCGGAGATAAACGACCGCCGGGCCGAATTTCTCCACCAGTTTCCCGGTGCCGTCGCCCGAGCCGTCATCGACGACCAGGCACCGGAAATTTTGGTACGTCTGCCCGAGGACCGACTCCACCGCCGCGGCCAGCAGTCGGCGCCGGTTGAAGGCCGGTATCACCACGTCGATTTCCGCCGCCCGCTCCATCAGTCGCCAGTTCCTTGCCTCCGGCCCGGAATAATGGTAGTTTAAAACAAGAGGGAGAATAATTCATCGGCTTCCCGCGGTCTTCCCTCCCGCGAAAGACCATATCATCGAACCCGAATTTCCAGAAATAGAATTCAAATCCGGGAGCGCGGGGATTTGAGACATCGTCCGAAAATCCTGCTGGTGGACGACCAGCCCGAAGGTCTGGAACTCCTGATGACCTTCCTCTCTCCCGCCGATTACGATCACATCTCCGCTTCCGGCGGGTTAGACTGCCTGGAGAAAGCCCGCTCGCTCGATCCCGACCTGGTCCTCCTCGACATCCGCCTCCCCGATCTCGACGGCTACGAGGTCTGCCGGCGGCTCCGCCGGGACCCGGCCCTGGCCGAGATCCCGGTGATCCTGATCACCGCCTACGACGAACCGGAAGCCCGACGGAAGGGCCTCGAGGCCGGGGCCGACGACTTCATCACCAAACCGTTCGACCCGACCGAGCTGGCGGCCCGGGTCCGGTCGATCACCCGGCTCAACCGTTACCGCCGGCTCCTGGCCGAACGGGAGAGATTCCACTGGGCGGTTGACCACTGCGAAGAGGGTTTCCTGATCCTGAACGGGAACGACGAGGTGATCGAGGCCAACTCCCAGGGCCGCCGGCTGCTCGGGCTGGCGGAGGAAGGAAAAATCGCCGGGGGGATTAATTTTCTCCAGACGGTCCAGGGCCGGTACCGCCTGGAACCGGAGGCGGCCTGGGCGGGGTGGCCCGAGGGGGCCGGGGGGGATAGCACCCGCCGGTACCTGATCCGGCCCCAAAACCCCTCTTCCCCCGGCGTCTGGCTGGAGGCGGAAACCCTGAAACAGGAGTCGGGGGAGACCGTGAACTATGTCGTCCGCCTCCGCGACGTGACCGAGAAACGAAAGAGCGTCTCCCGGATCCGTTCCTTCGAGGCGGCGATCTCCCAGAAGCTCCGCAACCGCCTGCTGCTGACGGTTAGCGGAATCAACACCCTCTCCGCCCCGAGGAGCGCTTTCCAACCGGAGGAGTTCCAGGAGATCCTCGGGGAAGTCGGCTCTAATGCCCGGCTGCTGGAGCGGGAACTGCTGGAGATATTGCGTTATCTCGATACCCCGGATCTCCTCTTCTCCGGCCCTCCCTTCCCCTTCCGGGAACTGGAGGGGCTGCTGGCCCAGATCGGGGAATCCCTCGGGATCAATCCTCCGGCGGTCGAGATCGAGCAACAGCTGGCCGGGGCCGAAACCCCGATCTCGGCCCTGGCGATGGAAACCATTCTCTGGGAGCTGCTCACCAACGCCGTCAAGTTCCACCCCGCCCGGCTCCCCGCCGTCGCGGCCGCGCTGGAGTCGAAGGGGGAAAAAACCGTCATTCTCCGGTTATCCGACAACGGATCCACCCTCTCTCCGGAAGAGATCCGCCGGGCCTGGACCCCCTATTACCAGGGGAGAGACCCGGAAGAGACCGAGGGGCTGGGGTTGGGCCTCCCCACGGTAGCGGCCTATGTCTGGCACTGGGGCGGATACTGCCGGATCTTCAACCGGACCGACGGCCCCGGCGTGGCGGTGGAACTTACCCTCCCCCGTTTTTAAACCCTCCCGGCCGGGCTAAAAGGGAAAAGGCAGCTGGAGTTCCTCCCAGATTTCCCGGCTCTCCATACAGAGGTAGAGGGGGAGATCGCGGCGACGGGCGAGGAGGCGATCGATCATCCAGCGGTAGATTTGGAGCCGGATGAATCCGGGATAGCGGAGCTTGCCGTCGTAACCGAGCGACATCTCGGCGTTGAGGATGGTGTTCCCGGGGAAACGGGACTCGATCACCTTCTTCAACTCCGGGCTGAAGCGGAGGGTGCCGAGGCTGATCCAGGCGATCCGCTCCGGATCGACCGCCGCGAAGATCCGCTCGACGGTCTCCCCGTATTCCTTCTCCCAGCCGGGAAAGAAGAAGACCGGGTCGAAATGAAAGGCGATCCGGTAACCGGCTTCGGCGGCCCGGGCGGCCGCCCGCAGCCGGCGGGTGAGGGGGACGGCGGAATGCTCGGTCTCCTCGGCCACCCGCTCCGGGTTGACCGACCAGGCGGCGACGATCCTCCCCCGGGGATCGACCCGGAGGAGGTTGTCGATATTGTCGCTCTTGGTCTTGAACTCGAAGACCACGTCCTCCCGCCGGCGGAAAAACTCGACCAGGGGGAGCGAGTAGCCGGTCAGGTCGTCGAGGTGGAGGGAGTCGGTGAACTCTCCGGTTCCCAGGCGGAGCGGCCGGGGCCCGGGCAGGGAGGGGGAGCGGGAAAACCGGTCGAAGAAGCGGTCGATATTGGCGGGGAGGATGATCCCCGGGGTGTTGACGTAACCGGGGAGAAAGCAATATTCACAGTCGTAGAGGCAGCCGAAGCCAAGGTTGCAGACCCCGTATCCGCAGCGGACCGCTCCCCGGGTGCAGGGGCAGGGCTTGAAGAAGTCCCACTCCTCGGCGATGATGAAGAGCGTCTCTCCCCGCCGGTTGTAGTCGGCGATCCCCCGGGGAGGCCGGCCGGCGAGGTATTCCTTCAACGAGCCGATCTCCTCCCGGCCGGCGGCCGGGAACCTCTCCCGGCAGGCGGCGGCGAGGGCGGAAGAGGCCGCCGCCGTCTCGATATAGATCTTTTTCGGGGAGAAGGGAAAGGGCGGATCGGTGACGACATCTTCCTCTTTCAATTCCAACCGGGGGAGGTGGGGACGGATCGGGACCCCCGCGGCGGAGCCGAGGGGGAACCGCCTCCCCAGCAGGTAAGCCTTGAGGGCGGAGAAGCTCGCCGGGGGTTCCGCGGGCAGGACCGCGGCCGGGGGGATTTTTTCCCTCCGGGAGATCTCGTAGAGGAGCCGGACCGACTCACGGCGCTTGTTGACCCCGAAGCGGGGATAAAGCTTCCCGACCAGGTTCTCGGCGGCGGTCAGCCGCCCGGCTTCTCGCTGATATATCGACATACGCTCTGCGCCGCCCGGTCGAGGGCGCCTTCAAGACATTTCCGTTCCGCGGATGAGAGCGGCCGGTAATAGGGCCGGACGCCGACGATATCGCTGGCCGCGACCAGGGAGACCGCCCTGAGCCCGGTCCGGGCGGCCGCCGCGCAGACCGCCGCCGACTCCAGGTCCACCACCTCCACCCCCCTCCCCCGCCAGGCCGGGAGCAGTTCCTCCTGGAGGCGGAGCGACCCGAAGCTGACCCCGGCCGGGCCGTCCTCCTCCTCCAGCCCGGCGGCCCGGAGCAGGGAGCGGCGGAGCTCGGGATCGGGAAAGATCCGGACCCCGGGGTGGGAATCGCTGACGGCCAGCTCGCTGAAGCTCTCTTTGGCGTACCAGGCCGCCGGGCAGACCAGGGATCCGATCCGCCGGGAAAAATCGGGAGAGATCAGCCCGCAGGTCCCGATAAAGACGATCTCCTTGCAGGGGGTATCGGCGAGATGGAGGACGGCGTCGCCGGCAAAGACCGCTCCGATCCGGGTCAGAATCACCGTGCAGAGACCGCCGGCGGCGGCGGAATAGAGCTGCCCGCAGTTAAGCCTCTCCACCCCGAAACCGCGGAGAAGGCTTTTCGGGGCGAAGGGGATCAGGACGCAGGTCTCGCCGACGGCGGCGGGATCGAGGCCGAATAAGTCCCGGAAAGGTTCCACCGGACGAGCCCTTACCTGGCCACCGGGAGATCGTTCCCCGACCCGAAATAAACCCGGGTCACCCCCCTCACCGCCCAGAGCCCGCTGGCCGGCCGGAAGATCGCGATCTCGTCGCGGGACGCCCCGCTATAGTCTCCCGGAAGGGGGTCGTCGGTGGAAGATCCGAAGTAGGCCCGGGTCACCCCCCTCGCCGCCCAGAGCCCCGTCGCCGGCCGGAAGATGGAGGGAGCCCAATTTCCGGCCCCGTTGTAATCCCCGGGGACCGGTTCGTCAGCTGCGGCGCCGAAATAGACCCTGGTCACGCCCCGCACCGCCCAGAGGCCGGTCGACGGGCGGAAGATCCCGATCCTCCGGGCCGGACCGTCACCGTAATATCCGGAGACCGGGGAATCATCTTCGGAGCCGAAATATACCCGGGTTACCCCCTTCACCGCCCAGAGCCCGCTGGCCGGCCGGAAGATCCCGATCCGGGCGGTTCCGTCCCCGGCATAGTCCCCGGGAACCGGAATGTCGAAAGCCGAGCCGAAGTAAACCCGGGTCACCCCCCTCGCCGCCCAGAGCCCGGTGACCGGGCGGAAGATCGCGATCCGGGTGGTCCCGTCCCCGCTGTAGTCTCCGGGGACGGGGACGTCGGCGGATGAACCGAAATAGGCCCGGGTCAGCCCACGGACCGCCCAGAGGCCGGTGGCCGGCCGGAAGATCCCGAGGTCAGAAAGCCCGTCACCGCTGAAGTCGTGAATCCAGGGCAGGCCAAAAGGCGAGGGGGACGGCGTGGGGGTTGCCGATGAGGGCGGGGCCGGGCTCGGGGTGGGGGTCGGCGTCGGAGGCGGTGTTTTATATCCTTCAGGTGTCGGACTCGGGGTGGAAGAAGGAGAAGGCGTTGTGGTTGGTGTCGGGCTGGGGGTGGGGGTCGGCGTGGGAACAGCCTTGAAAAGAGAAGTCATATCATAGTTAACGTAAGTGTTTCCCAGTTCGTCAGGGTAATACTCCCGGGCAGTCCCCGTGCCAAAAATTCTGTTCAGATAAATATTGGTTGTCTGTCCCCCGTCATAGGTCAGGGTCAGGTAGTCCCCGGTGTGGATATTCCATTCCTCTTCACCGGGAACCAGCCGGATGCGGAGACGGTAGTGGGCGTCGGGATCGGTTGCGCTGTGGAATGCGTTCTGGTTGTCCCGGATATAACCCCAGTAATTGGTGAATCGCGTAAATCCCGACCCAGTTGTAGCGGTCTCAGCCTGGAAATAATAAGCCCAGCCGGCCTCTTTGGTGGAGCGGGTGTGCGCGATCCACGCATCTTCCAGATACTGAATACAGAGAGCGTTGTCAAATATCGGGGTCGGAGTCACCGATGGGGTGGGGGTGACCGACGGGGTCGGGGTGACCGACGGGGTCGGGGTGATCCACTTCATCCGGCCGAGAAAGGCGTCATCATCTCCGGACCGGGAGGGCTGGAAGGCGGCCGCGGTCGGGAAGTCGGCGGAGGCGGTGAACCCGGCCAGGTAGGCCCAGCGCTGGAGATCGACCGCGGCGGCGCTGGCGGTATCAGCCCCGGCTCCTCCGAGGTAGGTGGAGAGAAAAAGTTCGGAGCCGGATTCCTGGAAGACAGTGAGGAAAGCGGACCGGGCCCCGCCGAGACTCGCCCGAAGAGGGTTCCTGGTCGGGAAATCAGCCGAGGCGGTTGACCCCGCCAGGTAGACCCGGCCGAGATCGTCGAGAAATATCCCCCTCCCCACCGCCGCGTTGCCAATCCCGCCCCCGGCGTAATCCTGCCCGCTACCCCCGAGAAAGGTCGAGGATATCAAATCCGTGCCGGAGGAGGAGAACCGGGTCAAAAAGGCGTCATAGACGCCGGAAACCTTCGAACCCTGGAACGGGGCCAGGGTCGGGAAATCGGTGGAGAAGGTATTGCCGGCCAGGTAAACCGACCCGTCGCCGGACAGGGTTATCCCGACCGCCCGATCGGGACTTCCTCCCCCCAGGTAAGTGGAGGAGATCAGGGCCGAGCCGGAGGAGGAGAACCGGGTATAGAAGGCGGAGGTACCTCCTTTCAGGCTGCCCTGGTAAAATTCGAGAATCGGGAAATTCGCCGAAGAGGTATAACCGGCCAGGTGGATCGAGCCGTCCGGTCCGACCGCCAGGTCATTGGCCCGGTCTTCCCCGCTCCCCCCGAGGTAGGTCGAGAAGACCAGTCCCGAACCGGAGTCATTAAACCGGGTCAGGAAAGCGGAGGCCGATCCCAATCGCTGGGCCTGGTAGGCGTTCAGGGTAGGGAAGTCGGTCGAGGCGGCGGAACCGATGACATAGGCTTCGCCCCCGAAGAGGGCGATGCCGGTCGCGGTGTCGTTCCCGCTCCCGCCCAGGTAAGTCGAGTAAACCAGGTTGCCCGCGGAGTCGAACCGGGCAACGAAGGCGTCGTTCCCGCCGCCCGGGGAAGCCTGGAAAGGATCTAAAGTCGAAAAGTCGGCGGAAGCGGTCAACCCGCAGAGATAAGCCGAACCGTCGCCGGACAGGGCAATACCGTAGGCCCGGTCGGTGCCGCTTCCTCCCAGGTAGGTGGAGAAGAGAAGGGAAGAGCCGTCGGCGGAGAAGGCGGTGAATAAAGCGTCTTCCCCGCCGGCCAGGCCGGACTGGAAGGAATCGGCGGTTGGGAAATCGGTTGATGCGGTGGAACCGGCGATATAGGCCTCCCGGCCGCCGCCCACGGCAAGGGCGTAACCGCGGTCGGCCCCGGTGCCCCCGAGGTAGGTGGAATAATCGAGATGGAAGGTCCCGGCCGGGACCGGCGGGGCCAGGAGCAAAAGCCACCCCGAGATAATAACCAAAATTGACGATTTCAGTTTCACTTCAGTTGTTTAGACATCCCGTGAAGCGCGGATGTTGGAAGAAAATTATCGCTGCCGATAGCGTTAATATAATACAGGAAGCCGGGGGAGATGTCAAACTCCGGGGAGGCGAACGGCGGGGACGGCGGGGGGGGGGAATTACTTCAAGAACCGGCCCATCCGCTCCAGGGCGTTGAGGAGGTAGCGGTCTTTCTCCCGCCGGATCAGGTCTTGATCTTCCAGCGGTTGGTAGAGGTTATCCACCGCGTCCGACTCCAGGATATTGTAAGCCTCGACGGAGAACCTCAGGCGGGCATCGGGGGTGACCAGGCAGCAGTCGTCCCAGCCGGCCAGAACCAGAACCCGCTCCCGGGGGGGGTGGAAGAGATCCTCCCCCAGGGTGTAAAGTCCGGGGTCGTTCTCGTCCCCGAGGATCTTCAGGATCGTCCCCGGGACGTCAAGATGGCTGGTCCGTCCGATGATTTCCCGGGGGCCGTCCTGGCCGGGGACCCAGAGAACCAGTGGGACCCGGACCTGGTAATCGGTGTAGGCCGCGTTATGGCCGTAAAAACCATGCTCCCAGAACTCCTGACCGTGATCGCCGGTGATCACGACCACGGTGTTCTCGAGAAACCCGCCCTCCTCCAGACCCCGGAGAATCCGGCCCACGTTGTAGTCAACGTAATGAATCGCGTTGCGGTAGCGGTTGAAGATCGCTTCCCGGTCGTCCTCCAGGTTAGTCCGCAGAAAGCTGATCGATTCGACGCAGGGCTCGAATTTCCTGAACTCTTCGGGAAAATTGTAGGGGGTGTGCGGGGCATCGAGAAAAAAGAAACTGAAAAAGGGCCGGCCGGGAGGAAGTTCATCCAGCCATTTTAGCCAGTGGGTGACCATCACCCGGTCCTTCTCGGCGGAATTCCTGCCCGGGAGCCGGTCGTCGAGTTCGGTCTCCAGGTCGACGAAGAGCGTCCGTCTGAATTCGGGGAAGGAGAGAGAGGTGCTCGACATTACCTTGAAGAGGTAATCGTTGTGGAGAAGCTGCCCGATCAATACCGGGCCCTTTCTCTCGCTCAGGATCTGGTGCCAGTAAGTTCCGTAGAGGCCGTAAAAGAGGCCGAATGTCCCGAAACGGGAGGTGCACCCGCCGGAAAAGTGATTAAGAGCGGTGATCGCGTCGCGGCTGAAG
>JAVCCZ010000026.1 GCA_030765265.1 Candidatus Erginobacter occultus | reverse complement strand
GGAGAAGAAAAATTTCGGTTTGAACCGTAACTTGCAGTTGGGGTTGACCAGGAAACGGGCCCGGAAGTTCATCTGGGCCGGATGGCGTCCGGCCATCCAGCCGGTGGGGGTTCCGGTAATGGCGGAGACCAGTGTGGGGATGGAGGTGGAAAAAAAGGATGCTCCCCGGTATTTTTCCAGCGTCTTGATGCCGGGATAAGACCGAAAAGGCCGATAGATCCGGATTCTTCCGCCGATCAAGGCGCCCAGCAGAAGGATGATCAGGATGGTTCCGGTGGTTCTCAAGGAGGCTTTCTGTTGCCGGAGGAAATTTTCATAGAGGCCGGCCAAGACCGCGCCGCAGAGAAAGGCGGCAAACGGGGCGAAGAGCAAGATGGTGGAGCCCCATTGATGGTCGGCGGTATGCTGGACGAAGACCACGAACCAGAAGACCGCCGCCCCGAAAAAGAGGAGGATAGTCCGCCGGATCTTCTTTCTCCCCGGACCCCCGTCCGGGAGAAGATAACGGCCGAAAATAACCGCCGCCGCCAAAGTCGGCCCCCAGCCCCAGCCGAAGAAATTTTCCAGGTGGCAGTAGAAGTTTTTCCAGAAGGAAGTCAGGCTGTAACTGCCGTGGAGGAGGGTCTGCTCCTCCCACATCAAAATCGGCGCCTGGCGGTAGATCTCCATCAGCGGGGTGATCCCCAGACCGGTCCGGTGAAGTAAAGATTCGGCCTTGTCGAGAATCCAGAAATCCATCCCCACCGCCCGGATCACGCAGAGCTGGTGAAGCAGGACCGCCGCCGCGCCCGCGCCCAGAAGCAGCCCGATCCGGGACCAGGGGACCTCCCGCAGCTTGAGCAGTTTGGTTCCGATAAAGAAGAGGGCGACGAAGGGAACGTATTCGTAGTTGGAGTAACAGAGGAGGAAGAAAAAGACCGCGGACAGGGCTGTGAACGCCCGGGGGCGGCCCGTGCCCTCCCCGCCGGTTCTGTCATTGCGAGGCCGCCAGGCCGAAGCAATCCCAACTTCACCGGAGATTGCTTCGTCCCCCTCACTTCGTTCGGGGTCCTCGCAATGACCCAGAGGTAACCCCTGACTTCGTTCGGGGTCCTCGCAATGATCTTGGGGACGGCGGTCGGCGGATCGGAGAAAGAAATAGATCGCCATAAAAGCGAAGGCCCACTGGTGGTTGACGAAGAGGTTATCGCCCCAGGCGATATAGACCGGGTTGGAAATATAGACCGCCAGCGAGAAGACCGCCGCCCGGGGGGTGGCCAGCTGTTTGACCAGCAGATAGAAGAACCAGGCCGCCAGCAGGTTCCAGAGGATAGCCGCCACCCGCTGCTGGGAGATATCCTCCATCCCCAGCCGGTAGTAAACCCCGCTCAGGATCTCGGAGAATGGGGGGTTATGGGTGTACCAGAGCGGGTAAGCTTCCTCCGGCCCGGTGGCGTACTCGGCGAGAAGATACTCCCGGAAGAACCCCCGCTCGGCAAAGTTGCGGCCCGGGAGGTACTGGTTGGCATCGAGATAAGGGTCCCCCTGGGAGAAGGACTTGTAAAAGGGGAAATTCCACCAGACCAGAAAGAGGACCACTCCCAGGCCCGCGATCAGCAGAACCGCCAGCCGGTCGAATTTGCTCCCGCGCGCAGTCAAAATGGTTGATTGATATTATTTTCGCGCCGCGTTCTGAAGTTTTAAGCGGGGGAGCGAAAATACTAAATCATTCAAAGAAAGCCAGTCCGGCCATTGAATAAAAATCCCCTCCCTCGTGGCCGTCGGTGATCAGCAGCTGGTAATAGCGGTAAGCGAGTTCGTTCTCAAATTCCCACTTCCACCAGCCGGCGCGGCGCGGCGTTCCCCAGAGAATGACGGAGGAGACCGGAATCCAGTTTTCCCCGTCATCACTGCCGAGGAGTTGCGCGCTCCGGAAGAACTGGCGGGGGATATCTTCCCGGGGGAGCGCTGCCATTGCCCGGACGGCGAATTTCTTTCCCGCCCCGAAATCCGCCATTACCCAGGCCGGCTCGCCGACCTGGTCCAGGGCGATGTGCCAGAACGACTGGGAATTGCCATCGATCAAGCGGTCCGGGGACTGGTTGTTCTGGTTGAGGGAAGAAGCGGAAAGCCTAACCCCCGGTTGGTTGAGCAGGTTGCCGGAGAGATCTATCTCCGCCACTTCCAGAGGCGCAATCCGAGCGGTCCCAATTTCAAGGATATTGACCCGGATCAGCATCTGGAAGATGATCGCCAGCAGGATCAAGCCGAAAACAACCAGCGCGATTTTCTCTTTTTTACTGAACTTTTCCATCGGAATAATTCTCCTTTTTCCCCGTATGTTAAGGTTACTGCAATCTTCTCAGTCCTACCGCAGTTTAGCAAAGATAAAAGAGGGGTTGGAATAAAAATGTCTTAATCTTGTGATTACCCCGGTCAACACCTCCCGGGTAATCTTCAACCGCTATTTCGGCACCGACCTGGAACTTCTCCCAGCCCGGAGTTAATGGCAAGACGGGTATTTCATCTTTCACCGGATGTTTTGAACAATTCCCGCAAGATGGTATCGGCGATATTTCTCGCCAGAAGATTATTCCCCGCCGGTGTGCAGTGACCGAAATCCCCGCCGAAACAATCGGTAAAGTAATAATCAAATCCGTTCTGGCTTACGGCCTCCCTGAATATTTCTCCATTATCCACGAAAATTACCCCTGGCTTGCCCGCCAAAATTATTTTGAGCGGGTCGATGCTCCGCATCGGATACTGAACGCAGCCAAGTCGAACTCCCCGTTTCTGGAGGATATCAGCAATTTTGCGGTAATTTTCGATCGTTAGAATTTGATATACCTGGCCCTGCCTGATTGCCGATTCGGTGTGATAATAGTCGGCAAGTTCCTTTTTCTCTCGGACGTGGTCGAGATCTGAAGATTTTTGGGTATCTTTGGATATAAAGCTGTCAAGTTCGTGTTTCGCCCAAGTCTGATATAAATGGGCCAGTAATCCCAGTATTCGAGTGGCTTCCGGTTTTCTGGCAATTATATTCAGTCCCAATTCCTCCGCCTTATCGAATTCTCTTCTTTTGATATACTCCCGCATCAGATGGGTATACGCGATATTTAACGGCTCCAGCTCCACCGCCTTCAGATAAGCTTCCTCGGCTTTCTCCCATTTTCTTCCCCTCAGGGCATCTCCCAGATAACACCAGGCAGGGGCGAAGTGGGGATGAGATTGGAGCACTAACCGGCAGACACGCTCCGCCTCCGGCGCCTTTCCGAATGCGAGATAAGCCCGGGCCAGAAAGTCCCCGGTGGTCGGGTTTCTTCCCCCCGATGCGGCGAGTGCTTTTTCTCCGACCCGGATGCATTCAGTGAGAAGACCCTGGTCAAAGTACATCCTTGTCAGGCGCTGGTAACGATTTGCCAGCAGTTCAGGAGCGAGTTTTTCGGTTTTCTGAAGATACTGCTCCGCTTCGGCTAACGCGCCCCGGTCCATTAAGAGATCGCTCAGTTCAAGGTATGGATGGGGGTCGTTAGGGTTCTCTCGGATATTGTTCTCCAGGAAGGCTCTTTGTTCGGGGAAACCAACCTTCTCCGTTGCCTCCAGCGCTTCGTCAGGAGATTCGGAATTGCCAGCCGGCGAAATTGGTGATGACTCCGGGGCGAAAGTTAATTTTGCGTGGTCGTAAAGAAGCTGGGCTAATTTATATACCCGGATATTCCGGAGGAAACGTCTCATCGGTTCCGGTGAGGTATCGACGATCGCCCGGTTCGGTTCGCCGTCGTTGATCCCAATCATAGTCAGCACCAGATCGGGCTGATAGCGGACAAGGTTATCCTCCAGTAAGGTGGAGATCATCGTTGTGTTGGTTGCGGCGATCCCTTTATTGATGACGGAAAACCTGATTCCCGGGTTTCCCTCGTTCAAAATCCGCTCAAGATGCCGGGGATAGGAGTTTCCTCCGCCCAGGGCGGTGGTGGACTCCCCCAGGCACATAATCACAAACTCGCCCTTCTCCCGCAGGGAGTCGAGATTGGCTTTTTCCTGGATCCGGGTTAAAACGAAGCCGCCGACTCTCAGTCCGATTTCAAGAAAAAAAATCCCCAGGAAAAGACCGAATATTAGCAGGGCCAACTTTTGCTTGAAGGAAGTCTCGGGCATATCGTGAAGTTTATCCCGCCCGCCGCCTCCAGCGCGGGTGCCCTCTTTTAAAATGACCTCCCTCGCGGGGAGGTCACTTTAAAAGAGCTGTGATGAACTTGTAGAGCGGGACCGGCTCCACCGACTCCCGGTTGCAGACGATGCGAACCGCCAGGGCGCCGACGGCGTTGCCGACGAAGCCCACCATCTCCATCGGGTAGCCGGCGGCGACGCAGGCCGAGGTGACCGCCAGGTAGGCGTCGCCGGCCCCGATCCGGTCCACCACCTCCTTGGAGAGGACCGGGACTTCGCGGAAGCCGCTTTTCGGCTGGTAGCCGAGGGAGCCGTTATGCCCCCGGGTGACCGTTATCCGTCGGCAGTTCATTCTCTCGGCGATCCGGAGGATCATCTCCTCGAGACTTCCGTACTTGTCGCTCAAGGCCAGGCGGATCTCCGGCTCGTCGATACAGACATAATCGGCCCTCGGGTACTTGGTGATCAGGTTGAAGCCGGTGTTGGCGGAGTTGGTCTGGGTGTTGACGGCGAGGAAAGAGGAATTCGCGCAGAGAGTCTCCACGATCTCCTT
>JAVCCZ010000191.1 GCA_030765265.1 Candidatus Erginobacter occultus | reverse complement strand
CGACCCGGAGACGGGGAAGATCGCGCTGAAGAAAAGCAGTGACGGCAAGTTCCGCCTCTCGAAGAATGGGGTGGGGACGGGGAGTATGAGGATCTCCTCGAAGGACCTGACCGAGCTGGTCGGGAAAGGAGGCGACTACGACCCGCGAAAGGCCGAAGGTTACGACCTGGTCCTGGTCCCGAGGACGTAATCCGACGGGGGCGCCGTCGGGGTGGATGCCGGATTCTTCCGGCGTCGGTGTGTATCGAGAGTGGCGGGGGGGTGTCTTTGCCCGCCCGAATGAAGGGGAAGATGAGGGGGAAGGTGAAAGTGTGCCGCCGGGGAGGGGAGAGGCGGGGAATGCGGGACTGGATAGCGAATGGGGAGGATGGCGCTTGCGAGGGGGAGGATAATCGACTATGCTGTGTTACTCTTGAAAATGGAATACAATTTCGGAGGGGGCATAATGAAAGAGCAGGTTCTGGTCACAGACCAAAGGTACCGCGGCCGATACGTGGCCGTCGATTCCTTCAGCAAGGGCAAGGTGGTGGCCTCGGGCAAGGTCCCGGAGGTAGTCGCACGGAGGGCGGAGAAGAAGGGTGTTAAGTCCCCGGTGATCATCTTTGTTCCCGGGGAGAACCTTACCCATATCTACTGATGCCCATCGCCGACTATCCGTTTCGCCGGGTGGTTCCCGGTTCTCCCGGCCGACCGATGCTCCCGATCCGGGTCACCAACCCGGAGACGGGTTTGAGCTTGAGGTCCTGGGGTTTGATCGATACCGGGGCCGATGATTGCGCGCTGCCGGCCGCGTATGCCCGTTCCCTGGGGCATAATCTTACCGCCGGCGTCTCCAGGGAGATCGGGACCGGCAACGGGGTAACCGTTGCCTACTCCCATACCTGCAAGATAGACATTTTCAGGATGGAAGCCGGCGGCACGGTGTCGGACACGGAGATCGTTTATTCGGTCGATGACACCCCGCTGGATTTTCTGCCCAACCTGCATTGCATTCTGCTGGGGACCAAGAACTTCCTCAATAACTTCATCCTGACCGTAAATTATCCCCGGAAGGTTTTCTCCCTGCGCCGGCCGCGATAAGACTCCCCCCGCGAGGTCTTGCCGCCCGGCGGTCGAGCGCCTGAACACCATCACGGGAACGCAATGGGTTATGGCAAAAACTGTCGGAATATGGTGTATTTGGCCATAATAACACAGTTCGCGGCAGGCGAAGGATAACCCTCTCCGTTCCGGCAGCCTCGACCCGGAGAAGCTGCTCCAGGCCGCCGCCGCCCGGGGGGCACGGCTTGCCTGGCATCGATGGGCTTTGGGTGGCACAGGCCGCCGGCCTGTGAAAAGCCCGGCCAGTGACACAGACAGTTTGCCGGGAATCGATGGTCTTTGGGCAGCACAGGCCGGCGGCCTGTGCTACCGGTGATGTTGTTCAATACTGGTAAATCCCCCGGAGGATGACCTGGCGCCCGGGGCCGGGGACACCGGGGATTTCCTGGAAATTAACCTTGAAGGGGTTGTCGACGGAGAGCACCGATTCCAGGCCGGGCAGGAACGAGGGGAGATAGGCCAGGGCGGCGGCGGTGAGGATAACCTCCTCGGGGCCGGACCGGAGGGGGTTGCTCCGCTGCCGGCGATACTCGTTCTCCAGCCGGAACTCGAACCGATCGAGAAAACTCCAGGCCAGCGAGACCAGCCCCCGGTGGCGGGGATAGTTGAGGGCGTAGAAACTGGCCCGGGCCTCCGGGTCCCGGTAGCGGCCCGACTTCTCCAGCCAGGCGTATCCCAGCCGGAGCCGGAGATTCTTCCAGGCCCGGCTGAAGACGGCCTCCGCCCCCCGGGTATCGAGATCGACGGCGTCGGCCGTCCGGGCGTTGACCGTCTCCCGGTTGTAAGTCCAGTCCACCAGGTCCCGGTCGGCCCGGTAAAAGACCGAACCTTCCAGCCGCCACCCCCCCCGGTCCAGCTCAAACGCGGCTTCCACCGTCCGCGAACGCTCCCGGCCCAGGTCGGGGTTCCCCCCGAAGAGACCCCCGGGGGGTGAGCCGAGGGCGGTGTAATCCGGGAGCTGGGAGGCCGCCCCGTAACTGAGAAAACAGCGGTCGCGACCGCCTCCCCGGGGGCGGCGGACCAGTTCCGCCCCGGCCAGCGGGGAGAGGCGATCGCCGGACCGGTTGGAGAGGTCGAGGCCCGCGCCGGCGGAGAGAACCAGGTCGAGATCTTCTTTCAGGGCCACGGTCTTTTCCGGGAGCAGGGCGACCTTGCCCAGGGTCCGGGAGTAATAAGGGCTGAAGGTAAGGGTCGTGGAGTCGAGCCGGTCGGCGGTCAGCTGCCCGGAATAGTCCAGCGCCAGGGGGCCGAAGTCGTGCCGGCCGGAAGCCGCCGCCGACCAGACGACCGTCCGGTGAAAGGCCTGGTAAAGATCGGGGTCGTCCCGCTGAAGAACGTAATGGTCGCTGTTTTTCCGATAGTACCCGCTGAGTTCGAAAAGGTTCTCTTCCGAATACCGGCGGCGGTGGTTGAGAAAGACCACCGTGGTATAAAGGCTCTCGGTCTCGGCGCTGGGGATGAGTTCCTCCGGGGTGTACATATCCGGCCAGCCGAAGAACTTCTTCCCGTAACCGGCGAAGAGATCGGTTTGGGAGCGGCCGGAGCTCAGCTGGAGCCGCCCCCCGAAGCGCTGGAAATCGAAATCCCCGTCGGGCCGGGTCCCGTCCCCGGCCGCCCGGGCCAGGTCGAGATCGAGACCGATTTCGTCCGCCGCCCCGGAGAGGAACTTCGGCGCCGGCGCCAGGTAACCGGCGGAGACCCGCTGGGAATTAAAGCCCCGGGTTCCCCAGCCGGCCCCGGCCGACCACCCCGGATCGACCCGGCTCCAGCCGTAGGCTACCGTCCCGGCGGCGGCATTGAAACCGGACAGCGAGTTATCGAGTCCGCCAAGAACCCGGGGCGGGGCGAGGAAGAGGGGAGCGATCGGGATCTCGGAGCTGTAATGCCCGGTCTGGGGATCGAGGAGAGTGGCGGCGCCGGCCCGGAAACCGGACTGGGTGAAGATCCCGCCCTGAATCGAGCAGTCGGCCGAGGCGGCGGCGCTGTTGCGGACCTGGAGATCGACTCGGGGGTCGAACCGGAGTTCCGGGAGCGGGCCGCTCCAGGTCCCCGCCGGCGGGGAATCCGGGGGCAGTTCCTCCCGGATCACCACCGGGGCGAGTTCCCATTCCTCCCCCGCCGCCGGCCCCGCGGATAAAATCGCCGCCGCCAGGACCGCCGTCCAGAAAACCGGAATCGATCTGAGTTTTCTCATTCTTGAACCCCGGGCCGGATTATTTATTTCCCCGCGGCCGCGGCTGATGTATGCTTTCGATTGTAAACCGGACCGGTACTACTAAGGAAAGCATAAATTTGGTTGCACGTCATTGCGAGGAGCGAAGCGACGAAGCAATCTCAACTTAACACCTGGGAAGAGATTGCTTCTCCGTCAGGCGACCTTCCGGCCCGACTGAGCTTCGTTCGCCAAGACTGATCTCGGGAATGAAATCTATATCGTGTCCTCAATAAATGGACCGTCGGGATCGGAGATAAAATAAATGACCGCCAAAGAGATCACAACCGATTTCCTGGTCATCGGCAGCGGGCTGGCGGGGCTGAGCTTCTCCCTGAAGACGGTCGACGCCGGCTCGATCGCCCTGGTGACCAAGCAGGATATCGCCGAATCCTCGAGCCGCTACGCCCAGGGCGGGATCGCCGCCGTCACCGACCGGGACGACTCCTTCGCCGAACATATCCGGGACACCCTCCAGGCCGGGGACGGTCTCTGCGACCCAAAGATCGTCGAACTGGTGGTCAACGCCGCCCCCGACCGGATCCGGGAACTGATCGAGCTCGGCGTCAGATTCTCCCGCCGGCCGGATAACCGCCGGGAGTATGACCTGGGCCGGGAGGGAGGCCATTCCCGCCGGCGGGTCCTTCACGCCGCCGACCAGACCGGGGCCGAGATCGAGCAGTGCCTGGTCGAAGCCGCGCGGGGTGAGAAGCGGATCACGGTCTTCGAGGACCATATCGCGGTCAATCTGATCACCGCCCCCGATCCCGCCGACGGGGGAAGACCACGCTGCCGGGGGGCTTACGTCCTCGACCGGAACGGCAAGCGGGTGAAAACCTTCCTCGCCCACACCACGATCCTGGCCACCGGGGGGGCTGCCAAGGTCTATCTCTACACCTCCAACCCCGATACTACCGCCGGCGACGGGATGGCGATGGCATACCGGGCGGGGGCCCGGATCGCCAATATGGAGTTTATGCAGTTCCATCCCACCTGCCTCTACCACCCCAGGGCCAAGTCTTTCCTGATCTCGGAGGCGGTCCGGGGCGAGGGGGGGGTCCTGAAGACCCGCGCCGGACGACCCTTTATGGCCGCCTACCACCCGATGGCGGACCTGGCCCCCCGCGACACCGCCGCCCGGGCGATCGACGCCGAGCTGAAGAAGAGCGGGGAGGACCACGTCCTGCTCGACATCACCCACCGGCCGGCGGCATTCATCCGCCGGCGCTTCCCCCATATCCACCGCCAGTGCCGGGAATTCGGGATCGACATCACCAAAACCCCGATCCCGGTCGTCCCCGCCGCCCATTACTCCTGCGGCGGGGTCCAGACCGACCCCCGGGGCCGGACCTCGATCCCCGGCCTGCTGGCGATCGGGGAGGTCGCCCATACCGGCCTCCACGGCGCCAACCGCCTGGCCAGCAACTCGCTCCTGGAGGCCTTGGTCTTCGCCGACCAGGCGGCGGAACTGGCCCGGGAAGAGATCGCCATCCCCCGGCCCTTCCCCCGGGTCCCCCCCTGGAGGATCGGCAAGGCGGTCGACGCCAGCGAAGCGGTGATGGTAGCCCACAACTGGGACGAGATCCGCCGGCTGATGTGGAATTACGTGGGGATCGTCCGGTCCGACAAGCGGCTGGAACGAGCCTGGCACCGTCTCCAGAATTTAAGAAAAGAGATCAACGAGTACTACTGGAACTTCATCATCACCGCCGACCTGATCGAGCTGAGAAATATCGCCACCGTGGCCGGCCTGATCGTCGCCTCGGCGAAAAAACGCAAGGAGAGCCGGGGGCTCCACTATAGCCTCGATTACCCGAAAAAAGACGACCGCCGGTTCCGGAAGGACACCATCCTGAGGACGAAAAGATATCGTGAACCGTAATCGGCGGCCCTCAATCCGCGTCCGGGAATAATATTCCTTTTAATCGCCCTCCGCTTCTGGTTTAATTCCTGCCCCGTATTCACGGGTTTTTTTATCAGAACCAATCTCGATCTCAGACAGGAAGGAGAATACCCGATGACCGAAGAAAAAATCACACCGGAAGAAAACCCCGAGGAAACTCCGGCCGCTCCGGCGGAAGAAGCGGCTCCGGAGAAGGCCGAAGAAGCCACACCGGAGAAGGCCGAAGAAGCCACACCGGAGAAGGCCGAAGAAGCCACACCGGAGAAGGCCGAAGAAGCCGCACCGGAGAAGGCCGAAGAAGCCGCACCGGAGAAGGCCGAAGAAGCCGCACCGGAGAAAGCCGAAGAAGCCGCACCGGAGGAAGAGCCGGAAGAAGAAGGAAAGAAAAAGAAGATCCGGCACCTCTCACTCGAGGAAGTGGAGAAGAAGTTGCGCCGGGCCCGGATCAAGATGGGCGGAGAATCCTCGGTCTACGTCCGTCACCTGAAGGCCCGGAAGCAAGAGTTGGAGGAGGGTAATCGGTAATCGGTAATCGGTAATCGGTGGTCAGGATAATCGGGGAACCGTTTACCGATTACTGATCACCGATTACTAAAAAGAGCCGGGCGCTCCGCCAGGAGCGCCCGGCTCTTTTTTTTAATGCCGGCTGATCTCCACCGCCCCAACCACCACCACCAGCATCAGCAGGGTCAAGACGATCGCCGCCGTCTCATTGGACATCAGCGATTCCCTCACCCCCTCGCCCGCGCCGCCGGCCCGCCAGGGAGTGGAAGCCAGAGCCACCGTGCGGATCTCCCCCGGGGTCAGGGCGGCCAACACTACCTCCACACGCTCCCGGTCCAGACCAGACCCCCGGAGCTGGGCGGCGGCGACTTTCTTGACCAGTTCCTCCTCCCCGGCGGCGGGCGCCCGCGGAGTCAGGAGCGCCGCCCGGGCCGGGGCCGGGAAAAAAGCCAGGGGAGAGAAGATCGTCAGAACCGCCGCCGCCTGTAAAGCCAAGATCGATTTCTTCATTGAATGCAATCCTTTTTCCCAACCGGGTCAGCCGGATTCATCGATAATTAACCGGTTAAACTACTACGCGTATATTCAGTTTTGGTTCAAGCCGGCGACTAATTCCCGGTGAATCCCGGGTCCGGCGGCGGCGATTTCTCCCTCGAGGAGATCGAACTTTCCGCCGCTGAAATCGCTGACCCGCCCCCCCGCCTCCTCCACCAGCAGCGAGCCGGCCGCGGTATCCCAGGGCTTCAATCCCCGTTCCCAGAAACCGTCCAGGCGGCCGGCGGCGACGTAGGCCAGGTCGAGGGCGGCCGAGCCGTCCCGGCGGAGGCCCTGGATCCGGGGGAGGAACCCGGCGGCGATCGCCAGGGCCCGTTCCCGGTCGCTCCGCTCGTAGGGGAACCCGGTGGCCAGGAGGGAGTCGGAGAGGCCGGCGACCGGCGAGACCGTGATCTCCCGGCCGTTGAGGCGGGTGCCGCCCCCGCGGAGAGCCTCGAAGAGTTCGTCCCCGACCGGGTCGTAAACCACCCCGGCCGCCATCACCCCCCGGTATTCCAGGGCGATCGAGACCGAGTAGAAGGGATAATCGTGGACAAAGTTGGTCGTTCCGTCAATCGGATCGATCCACCAGAGGTACTCGGAATCACCCGCTCCCCGGCCGCTCTCCTCGGCGGCGATCCGGTGGCCGGGAAAGACCTCCGAGATCAGGGAGATGATCGCCTGTTCGGCGGCCAGGTCGACCTCGGTCACCAGGTCGGTGGCACCTTTCCGGTCCACCCGGAAAGCGGTGCCGCGCCGGCGGCGGATCACCTCGCCGGCGGCCCGGGCCGCCCGGCGGGCGGTCTCCAGGGCGAGCTGGACGGTATTGATTTCTTCCCGGTGCATATCTCTCCTGATCTTGAGTCGGACGCGTCCGACCTGTCCGTCTCGTCGGGCAAACCGCGAGACAGCGGACCTGACTTTTACCTTTGGCGATTTTCCGGTCCCGGGGTACTCTATCCCAGGAAAGCGGAATTTTAAACTAAAAAGGAGGCCGGATTTATGATCCCGTTCGAAGACTTCAAGAAACTCAACCTGGTGGCGGCGACGGTGACCAGGGTCGAAAACCATCCCCGGGCCGACCGGCTCTTGCTCCTCACCGTCGATCTCGGAAATGAGGAAAGAACCCTGGTCGCCGGGATCAAAGATTATTATCCCCCGGAAGAACTGGTCGGCAAGCAGCTGGTGATCGTCGAGAACCTGGAGCCGGCTTCGATCCGGGGCGTGGAGAGCCGGGGGATGATCCTGGCCGCGAAAAGCGGCGAAACCCTCTCCCTGGTCACCCTCGACCGTCCGGTCT
>JAVCCZ010000103.1 GCA_030765265.1 Candidatus Erginobacter occultus | reverse complement strand
TTCACCGCCGCCGGATAACCGCCCTTCGGCCCGAAGACCACCATCCCTCCGAAGCCCTTACCCAGGTAACGGGAGGCCACCGGGTAAGCCGGATCCTCGGGCAGCCCCGGATAACGGACCCAGGCGACCTTCGGGTGGGAGCGGAGGTGCTCCGCCACCTTCAGCGCGTTGGCCGAGTGCCTCTCCATCCTTAAGGGGAGGGTCTCCAGCCCCTGGAGAAAGATCCAGGAGTTATCCGGCGAGATGCAGCCGCCGAGGTTGCGCAGGGGCACCGTCCGCAGCCTCAGGGCGAAGGCGATCGGGGACAGCTCTTCCGGGAGATCCAACCCCCAGCGCAGCCCGTGGTAGTTGGGATCGGGCTCGGTGAAGAGCGGGTGTTTCCCCCCGGCCCAGTCGAAACGTCCGGAATCGGTGACGATCCCCCCGATGGCGGTCCCGTGCCCCCCCATCCACTTGGTCAGGGAGTTGATCACGATCTCGGCCCCGTGCTCGATCGTCCGGAGCAGGTAGGGCGTGGTGAAAGTCCCGTCCACTACCAGGGGCAGCTGGTGCTTCCGGGCTACCGCGGCCACCGCGGCGATGTCGGTGAAGTTGAGAGCCGGGTTGCCGATCGTCTCGATGTAGAGGGCCCGGGTCTTTTCGGTGATCGCCTTCTCAAAGTTCTCCGGATCGGCCGGATCGACGAAGTCCACCTCGATCCCGAAACCGGGGAGGATGGCGTCGAACATAGTATAGGTCCCGCCGTAGAGGTTGTTTCCGGAGACGATCCGGTCCCCCTTCTCGGCCAGGGCGGCGATGACGGCAAAGATCGCCGCCGTCCCGGAGGCAAAGGCGACCGAGGCCGTACCGCCCTCGAGCAGGCTGACCCGCTGTTCCAGGACGTCGGTGGTCGGGTTCATCAGCCGGGTGTAGATATTGC
Organism: Candidatus Erginobacter occultus; assembly: GCA_030765265.1. Lineage (GTDB taxonomy): Bacteria > Auribacterota > Erginobacteria > Erginobacterales > Erginobacteraceae > Erginobacter > Erginobacter occultus. The sequence continues at coordinate 9,478 of JAVCCZ010000103.1, read as the reverse complement.
CCAGCTTCTTCAGGGCGAAGAGGTCGGCCGCGTGGGCGGTGTTCTTGAAGAGGTAGGAACTGGTCCGGTAAACCGGCACCCCCCGCGAGAGGGTCTCGTCCACCCCCTGCCCCCCGTGAAGGGCCAACGTCTCAAATCCGTATTTTTTCTCTTTCATCTTTTTCCTCCATATTCCTTTCCCGGACTGAGCATAATCGCAATCGGGATCGCTATCGCTATCAGGATCGGAAGTTCAGCCGATCCCCTCAAACAACGCGGTGGAAAGGTACCTCTCCCCGGCATCGGGAAAAACGGTCACGATCAGCTTCCCCCGGTTCTCCGGGTCCTGGGCCAGCCGGACCGCCACCGCCGCCGCCGCCCCGCTGGAGATCCCGCAGGTGATCCCCTCCTCCCGGTGGAGGCGCCGGGCGTACTCGATCGCTTCCTCGCTGGTGACGGTGGCGATCTCGTCAATCAGGTCCAGGTCAAGGTTGTCCGGCTTGAAGCCGGCCCCGATCCCCTGGATCTTGTGGGGGCCGGGCTTCGGCTCCCGGCCGGCCCGAAGCGCGGTCAGGATCGCCGACTCCGCCGGCTCCACGGCCACCGTCCGGACCGGGAGCTTCTTCTCCTTCTTCAGGTAACGGGCGACCCCGGTGATCGTCCCTCCAGTCCCCACCCCGGCAACGAAGATATCGAGGCAGCCGCCGGTATCCTGCCAGATCTCCGGGCCGGTAGTTTGGAAATGGATGTTCGGGTTGGCCGGGTTGTTGAACTGCTGGGGCTGGAAGTACTTCTCCGGGTCGGCGGCCCGGATCTCCTCCGCCTTGGCGATGGCCCCCGGCATCCCTTTCGCCCCCTCGGTCAGGACCAGTTCGGCCCCGAAGGCGGCCAGCATCCGCCGCCGCTCGATCGACATCGTATCCGGCATCGTCAGGACCAGCGGGTAGCCCCGGGCGGCGCAGACGTAGGCGAGGGCGATCCCGGTATTCCCGCTGGTCGGCTCGATCACGGTCACCGCCTTCGAGCCCGGGGTGAGCTTCCCCTGCCGCTCGGCCGCCCAGATCATTGACGCCCCAATCCGGCACTTTACCGAGTAGGCGGGGTTCCGCCCCTCGATCTTGGCCGCCACCACCGCCTCCAGACCCCGGGTCAGCGAGTTAAGCTGGACCAGCGGGGTATTGCCGATACTCAAACTGTTGTCGAGAAAGATCCTTCTCATCCGTCACCTCCGTCTTGGTTTGTTATATCTGCCAGTTCACCGCCGCCGGCCTTTTCCTCTGGCGGGCCGCCAGTTCTTCCAGCGTCACCCCTCCCAGGACCCCCTCCACAGCCGAAGCCACTTCCGACCAAACCTCCCGGGCCGCGCAGCCGCCGGCCTGGACGCAGAAGCCCTCATCGGCCACGCACTCCACCGGGGCGGTCTTCCCCTCCACCGCCTCCACCACCTCGAGAAGACTGATCTCGGAGGGATGTCGGCTTAAGAAGCAGCCGCCCTTCGGACCTCTCACCGTCCTGACCAGCCCGGCCCGCCTCAGGACCGGGACCAGGAGATGGATATAATGGGCGGAGATCCCCTGGCGGGCGGCAATCTCCTCCACCGGAACCGGGCCCTCTCCTTCACGGAGGGCCAGCTCCAGCATCACCCTCAAGCCATACCTTCCCCGGGTCGACATTTTCATAAACTGATTCCTGCTTTTTTCCGATTATGAAACCAGAATACCCGCTAATGTTTGTTATGTCAATCAAATTACTTAATTATTTCTTTCTGGGAGTTCGGGACGAAGTAAACTTATTGCCCCGCTGCTGGAAAAGTTGTAATATTGTCCAGATCAATTCATAGCACTTTTGGGCAATAAGGGCCAGCAGCTGGCGGACAGGTGAAAAAATCCGTATTCATTATTCTTACGGCGGCGATTTTGTGCGCGGCGGCGGCGGCGGCGGAAAACCCGGAAGACCCGCTCCCGGCCGGGGTCGCAGCGTTTACCGCCGCCTACGCCGAATGGGACGGCGACGGATTCCGCCGGGCGGCGGAACAACTCCAGGCCGCCGGGATGAACGAACCGGAGTCTTTCCCGGCCCATTACTGGCACGGGGTGGCCAGTTTCCACTTCGCCCTCTTTCTCCTCGACCTGGAAGACCCCGGCCCGGAGGTCGACCGGGCCCTCGACTCAGCAGAAGAGGCTTTGGAAAAGGCGCTGGAACTGGAGGAGGACTGCGGCGAATGTTACGCCCTGCTCTCGGTGATCACCGGGCTCCGGATCGGTCGCAACCCGCTGAGCGGGATCTGGCGCGGATCGCGCTTCAAGAAGCAGGCGGAAGCGGCCCTCCGTCTCTCGCCCGATAACCCCCGGGTGCACTATCTGATCGGAACCAGCCATTACCACGGGCCGGACCGGGCAGACTCCCGCGAGCGGGCCCGGGATCATTTTCTCAAGGCGAAGAGTCTCTATGAAAGGGAGCGGCGAACGCCGGCCGGCGGGATACAACCCAGCTGGGGCTACGACTCCACCCTGGCCTTCCTCGGTGACATATACCGGGAGGGGGGAGACCGGGAGGAGGCCCGGGAATACTACGACCGGACACTGGTCATAAACCCCGAAAATGGGAGAGCCCAAAGGGGACTTATGGAACTGAAAATCAGTGAGGAAAGCGATGAATAAAGATGGGAAAAAGGTGGCGGTGATCGGGTCCGGTCTGGGCGGGATCGCGGCCGCCATCTCCCTGGCCGAGGCGGGCTACCGGGTCGAGATCTTCGAGAAGAACCCCCAAATCGGCGGGAAGCTCAACCAGCTTAAGGCCGAAGGTTACACCTTCGATCTCGGCCCCTCGATAATGACCCTGCCCCACATCTTCGAGCGGCTCTTCGAGCGGGCCGGCAAGAAGATGGCCGACTACTTCACCATCCGGCCGCTCCGCCCCCACTGGCGCAACTTCTTCCCCGACGGGGAGGTGATCGACCTCTACCCCGAGCCCGAGAGGATGGACGCCGAACTGGAAAAGGCGGGAGCCGACCCCGCCCGCTTCCATCGTTTCCTCGACTACTCGGGACAGCTCTACGACCTGGTCAACCGGGGCTACTTCGAGGAAGGGCTGGACAACGCCGCCGACTTCCGCCGCTTTTACGGCCTCTGGGATTTCCGGAAGTTCGACCTCCTGCGGACGATGCACGGCTCGGTCGCCCGCCACGTCCGCCACCCCCAAATCCGCGACATCCTCGACTTCTTCATCAAGTACGTCGGCAGCTCGGCCTACGCCGCCCCCGCCTTTATGAACTGCCTCCCCACCATCCAGTTCCGCTACGACCTCTGGTACGTCGAGGGCGGGCTCTACCGGATCGCCGAGGGCTTCGGGCGGCTGATGGAGGAGCTGGGGATCGCGGTTCACCTCAACCGGGAAGTGAAGAAGATCGAGACCGGGGAGGGCCGGGTCCGGGGACTGGTCACGGCCGACGGCGAAACGATCGCCGCCGACTTCGTGGTCTGCAATATGGAAGTCATCCCGGCCGCGGAAAGACTTCTGGACGCGCCGCCTAAAGCGCTGAAACGCCTGAGAAAGTTCGAGCCGGCCTGCTCCGGGCTGGTGATCGACCTCGGCCTCGACACCGTCTATCCGCAGCTCGCCCACCACAACTTCTTCTTCTCCGGCAACCAGCGCGAGCACTTCAACTCGGTCTTCAAAAAGCACCTCCTCCCCCGCGACCCCACCGTCTATCTGGTCGCCGCCTCCCGGACCGATCCAACCGTCGCTCCCGAAGGGTGCGACTGCCTGAAGATCCTCCCCCACATCCCCTATCTCGACCCCGAGAACCCGGTTCCGGCGGAAGAATACCTGGCCCTGAAGAAACGGATCCTCGAGAAGCTGGAGCGGATGGGCCTGACCGATTTGAGAAAACACGTGGTCTTCGAGCATTTCTGGACCCCGGTCGATATCGAGCGCAACTACTACTCCAACCGGGGCTCGATTTACGGGGTGGCGGCCGACCGCTGGAAGAACCTCGGCTTCAAGGCCCCCAAGCAGAGCCCGGAGTATTCCAACCTCTTCTTCGTCGGCGGGTCGGTCAACCCCGGCGGGGGGATGCCGATGGTCCTCCTCTCCGGCCAGAACGCCGCCCGGCAGCTGGTCGAAGAGGACCGGGGATGATAATCTTTGCGGGCATCCTCCTCCTCTGGCTGCTCGGTTTTATCTTTCTCTTCCGGGTCCCCCGCTGCCGGGCCGGCGGGGAGGCAATCCCGGCGGAGACGATTTCGGTGATTATCCCCGCCCGCAACGAAGCCGCCAATCTCCCGGGCTTGCTGGAGTCGCTCGCCCTCCAGGAACCCCCGCCCGGCGAAGTGATCGTGGTCGACGATGGCTCCGAAGACGCCACCGCGCAGCTGGCGGAAGCATCCGGGGCGCGGGTGCTTCCCTCCCGGCCGCTCCCCGAAGGCTGGCGGGGCAAGACCTGGGCCTGCCAACAGGGCGCCGGAGCCGCCCGGGGAGAGGTCCTCCTCTTCATCGACGCCGACACCCGACTCCGGGCGGGCGGGCTGGACCGGTGGCTGGCCGAATTCCGCCGGACCGGCGGCGCCCTCTCCCTCCTCCCCTATCATATCCCGGTCCGGCCCTATGAAGAACTCTCGGCCTTCTTCCACATCCTGATGGCCGCCGGGGTCGGCGCCTTCACGATCTTCGGCCGCAAGGTCCGCTCCGGGCTCTTCGGGCCGTCGCTGATGATCTCGCGGGAGGACTACTTCCGCGGCGGCGGCCACGAAACCGTCCGGGGGGAGATCCTGGAGAACTTCTTCCTGGCGGAGAGTCTCCGCCGGGCGGGGGTGGAGACGGCCGCCCGGGGCGGGAAGGGGGTCCTGACCACCCGGATGTACCCGGGCGGGCTGGGGCAACTGATCTCCGGCTGGACCAAGGCTTTCGCCGCCGGGGCGGCCGGCACGCCTCCGCCGATCCTGGCCCTGACCGGCCTCTGGCTGTCCGGGGCGTTCGCCGCCCCGGGACTGCTCCTCCTCGGCGGCCTGACCGGCCTCTACCCCTACCCGGCGGCCGGGATTCTCTACCTCCTCTACGCCCTCCAGGTCTTCTCGATGCTCCGGCGGCTGGGAAATTACTCCCCCCTGACCGCCCTCCTCTACCCGATCGGCCTGGTTTTCTATATCGTTGTCTTCAGCCGCTCCCTGCTCCTCCTCCGACGGGGATCAGACGTGGAGTGGAAGGGCCGGCGGATCGGGAACGAACCCGGAAGGGGCAATCGATGACCACGGGCGAGGTGATCGTACTGGTCGCGGTCAACATCCTGGCCTGGCTGGTTATCCACCTCTCGCTCCCCTGGATCTTCACCCGGATGCCGGCGGCCTGGTTCCGCCCCGGGGAGTGGATCTTCCGGCCGCCGCGCTGGGAAGGGGACGGCGGGATCTACCGACGGCTCTTCCTGGTCCAACGCTGGAAGAACCTCCTCCCGGACGGGGCCGCTCTCTTTAAGGGCGGCTTCCGGAAGAAGGCGCTCCGGCGGCGCGACCCGGGTTACCTGGAACGTTTCCGCCTCGAGACCTGCCGCGGGGAGGCGGTCCACTGGGCGGTCCTGGCCGCCTCCGGCCTCTTCTTCATCTGGAACCCGCCGTGGGCGGGCTGGGTGATGGTCGCCTACGGGACGGCGGCCAACCTCCCCTGTATCATCGTCCAGCGCTACAACCGCCTCCGGCTGGAAAGAATCATCCCCCGCCGGGATAAAATGACGCGCTGAGTCGTTTCCGCCCCCTTTCAGTGCTAACGCGAAGCTCAGCTGGCCGGACCCACACCGCGGTCCCGGGTCTGCTGGAACGGTGGGTTGGCAGCATTAGCTCACGAATAAGAGGGAATCCTTTTCGGGGACCACTCAACCGAGTTTGGGAAAATGTATGAGCCGTTCAACCGCTGTAAGAACGTCAAGGGCGAACAAACGGGCGTAGTGGGAAGCGTCAATCCCGGGTTTTCCAATACTGTATTAGAACTTGAGACCAACACGGAGGGCATTGATCATCGCGATGTCGCTGTAGGTGAACTGGTAGGAGCAAGTCCCCGTGAATTCCGAGGGCAGGATGAAGTCGGCCCCCAGGGTGAACCGGACCGAACCGTAATCGCCGGGCGAATAGGCGGGCATTTCAAACGAGTTGTCGAAACTGGCCACCCGGGCGGAGATTGTCCGGGAACCCCCGCCGAATGTATAGAGGTAATCGCCCCGGAGCAGGTAGCGCACCTCGGCCCCGGAATATTGGTGGAGATAATCATAATAGAGACCCAGAATCCCGATGGTCCGATCCGTCTTCTGGGACCCGAACTTCATCCTGGTGGATGTCTCCCCGCTTTCGCTGTATCCATCAACGGCTATCTTGTCATATTCCAGGCCCAAAGATGTGCCGAAACGGGAATTGTCTTCTTCCCGGAAATTATAGCGCGCCCTGACCGCGATCCCCGTGGTATCTCCGGTTGTGGAGCCGGTACAATTCCGGGTCACGTTTCCCAGGGCTACCGGCCGGCTGATATCATCCAGGCTGTAGAAACCCTGGGAAAGAATGACGGTAACCGGCACGGTTTCTTCAATGTCCAGCTCGGCAAAGAGGGAGATGATACCCCTGAACATCTTGAAGTCACCCTTGTCGTCGCCGAAATCCCCGTCGCTGACCGCGGAATTCAGAGCAAGGCCGGTCTTTAAGTTCTCCCGGAGCGGGTAGTAACCGCCGAGGGTGAGATCCATGTCCAGCATATCCGAGGACGCGAATTCCTCTTTGGATTTCAGCTTGAAAGAATTCAAACCGGCCTCGGCAAAAAATGAAAACTTTTGTTCATTGGGAATCCCGGCGCCCGGCGCGACGGGGTCCGATTCTTCATCTTTCGCAGATGTATCCGGCCGCTCCGGGGATATCCGGGATATCAGAGAATAGAGGCGGTCATTGTTTAATAAGGCGGCATAACCCAGGAATTCCGGCAGGACCGAGATCTGGACCGGCGCCTGGATTACGCTGTTGAAATACTGGGCGAGAATTCTGCTGGTCCGATCGGAATAATGGAGATCGTCGGTAAGGACCGTGTCCGACCCGAAACCGTAGGATGCCGGGGAAGCCTCCAGTTCGGCGATCAGGGCGTGGGTATCGACCATTATGGCATTCGCGTCGGTGAGACTGAATCTGGACCGCAAGTCATTGTTGAATCTCTCGATGTAGACGGGATTTCGGGAGCGGCAGTCGTGAAGGTTGGATACAAGTATATATCCCGCCCCCGCCTGGTGGAGGGCGTTGGTCCCGCTGGCGATATAGCCGGCGTAACCGCTGGCGTCGTTTATCCCCCCGAATACCGCGTACAATCCTGAGGAGTCAAGGCGCGGATTGGAGGCGGTATAGCTGGTTATGGTTTGCAGGATGCCGGGGGAAGTTGCCCCCCCCGCGGCGAGGTTATTATATGAACCACCCGGGGAGAGAATCATCGCCTGTAAATAATAAGGCCAGTTATTACCCGTACCATAACCGCTCGGGCTATACCGGGAGGAAACAGCTATGGTGGAAAGGCTGTCCCCGAAAACGCTGAAACTGTTGAAAACTTTGTCGGCGCGGGCCGGGGCGATTGCAATCACGAAAATCACCAGGAAAATTAATAAGACCAGATTTTTCATTACCTTCTTCCTCTGTTTGAATTGCTGAGGAAAGCGCCTCGCGCGTTTTCTCTTGCCCGGCCGCCTGACAGATTGGAGACCGACTTTGCGGTGGTAATTATGACTCAAAGGCAGGGATTAATCCAGATCAAATCTACTTGTTAAGGAGAACATACAATAGGTTGCGCGTCATTGCGAGGAAGCGAAGCGACGAAGCAATCTCAACTTTCTTCCCCGGAAGAGATTGCTTCGCTCCTCTCGCAATGACATTGTTCGGGGATGCAATCTATATTGTGCTCTCGCTAATAACCGTATCGCGGATTTGTTTTGGCGGCGGCTTGACCACACACGTTATGTGCCCCTTGAATGGAGGAGTACGGAGCTTGAAAGGAGCCGGCCCGGTCTCATCGATCCGGATGGTCTTCCCGTCGCGGCTGTCGATCCAGACGACCTGCGACCCGGCATTTCTTATCCCGTTGGAAGTTACTTCCGTCTGGATCTCCCGCCAGTTCCCCGGAGGGGTAACCTGGTAGAACCAGGCGATCATCCAATGGCCGTCCGCCATCGCCAGACCCCTTACGTCGTTCCGACCCGCGGAAACTCCGAACGCACCGAGGAGACAGACCGAAGGTGGTGCCGTCCGTGCTTCCGGGACTCGTATTCCTCGAGGTACTTTCCCATCCGTTCGCTCTACCGGTTGTGGGCCTCGATCGCCCTTTTCCCGTCCCAGCCGTCCGGCGGATGCCAAAATTCGTTGAACAGCTCCCAGGAAAAGATATGGGAGCTTTTTCCCCAGTTATCGACGAACATCCGGAAACGGGCCTTCTGTATTTCCCAGACCGCGGCATTGGTGACGAGTTCGTAATAATGCTCGATAGGGCCGCCCTGTTGCTTCGAGTATGGATGGAAACGCCAGTTTCCCACCTGTCCGCCGACAAAGTTCGGGTACAACACCACCAGGAGATAGACGTCGTGCTTCTCGGCCAGTTCCACTATCAGGTCCATCCAGACCTTGAACTCCGGGTTAAGCTTTCCCGCCGGTTTCGAATAGACGAAAATCAGACAAAACGACCTCGTTTGTCTGTAGCGTCCTCAAGTCCTCGTTTGATACTACGGTTCAAATCGACGTTTTCTCTAATTTCCTCCATTTCAAATTCATCGACGAAATCTGAACTCTCCACGAAACGTAGAGCAGCGGTCTCAATGAAATTAGAAAGAGGGCGATTGTCGGATTTGGCAAGGCTGCGAAACCTGTGGTAGATCTTATCGTCGAGTCTGAGTGTCACAGTTTTGGACATATTACTCCTTCAAAGGATAAAATTCTATTGTTTACCTATAAATAGAATACATAAATATGCACAAGAAATATTCTTTCAAATGGATAACGAAAAGCTAAGCGGCCGGAAAGGGCCGACCAAAAACCGTGCTTCCCCGGAAAACTTACTGGCGAAGATAAAAATGTTCGACAGTAATATTCGCCCTTCCGGTCTGCTTGAGCGGATGGTTGGAAGCCGCTTATTTTTTGAAAAGATCGCTGTGGGAACCGGTGCGTTCGAGATGAAGAGAATGGGGGTCAGCCGAGTAGATTAGGATCCAGTCCGGCTCGACATGGCAATCACGGCAGTTCTTCCACGGACCAATCAGAGGATGATCCCGATGTTTAGGATCAAGTGGTTCTGTTTTTGCCAATTTGGTAACGAGAACCTTGAGTTTCTCAAGGTTCTTTCCTCGTTTTCGCATCCTCTTGACATCCCTGACAAACTGGGTTGTCTGAGAAACTCTTCTCATTTTTCCCAACTCTCGAACATCTCGTCCAGAGAGTCGAAGGACTCGACATCTTGACCCTTAGCGCTCTCATCCAGGGTTTCTTTGGTGAGATTGTTCGGA
>JAVCCZ010000179.1 GCA_030765265.1 Candidatus Erginobacter occultus | reverse complement strand
AGGTCCATCCGCCGCTGGTACTGGTTCTCGACCTGGGCCCAGGCCGCCGCGACCTGTTCGTCGAGGGTGACCACGCGGTTTAAACCGGAGACCACGACCGCGGCCACGATCAGGAGCGCCAGGACCAGGATCGCCAGTGTGGTAATCAATACTTTCATTATCTGCCTCCTGTGGGATTGGGGAATAGGGAATGGGGAATAGAACAAGACCATTCTCCGTTCCCTATTCCCCATTCCCTATATTTTCTACCAACCGCCCGAAGCGCCGCCGCCGCCGGACATCCCTCCGCCGAAACCGCCGCTGAAACCTCCGCCGCTGAACCCTCCGCCGAAGCCCCCCCCGGAACCGGTCCAGAAACCGCCGCTCCCCGTTCCTCCCCGGGCCGCATCCAGGCGGCTGAAGGCGATTATAACCAGGACCAGGATCAGGATCACCAGGGGAGTTAAGAACAGGAACTTCGGGTCGCCTCGCGAGGCGGTGGTTACGGTAACAGCCGCTGATTCCGGATCGAAGCCCTCGATCTCCAATCCGCGCTCGGCGGCGATCTTCCCGATCACCTCCTGGACGGCGAGGTCGATCCCCCGGTTGAAGTCTCCCTGGCGGAAATTGGGGAGCATCAGGTCGCGGACGATCCGGGAGGCCTCGGCGTCGGGGATTGTCCCCTCCAGGCCGTAGCCGACCTCGATCCGGGTCTTTCTCTCTTTCTCCGCGACCAGGATCAGTATTCCGTTATCCGTCCCCTCGTCGCCAATCCCCCAGTATTCGAAGAGACCGACGGCATACCCCTCTATCGTCTCGGGGGCGATCGATTCCACGGTTACCACCACCACCACGTCCCGGGACCGCTCCCAGAGAGAACGGGCTAACTTCTCCAGCCGCTCAACGGTTTGGGGCGCGAGCAGCCCGGCAAAGTCGTTTACCGCCCGGTCGGACGGGGGGGGATAGTCAATCTTTCGGCCGCAAGCGGCCAGTTGTAAGACCGCCACCGACAGGGCGAGCAGGACCGGAACCGAGGGGAAACGCCTGGTCACAGTTCGTCCACCGCCGCCGCCAGTTTCTCCAGCTGGCGGAGGTAGCGCTCCAGATAAATTTCGGCGTTTTCGCCCCCGATCTTCTCGTCGTCCTGCCGGTCGCGCCAGATCGAGAGGAAGACTTCCGCTTCGAGGCCGAATTCCCGGGCTAAGGAGTTGAGGACCTCTTCCTTGCTCCCGGCCGGCTCCTTCCCCTGCAGACGAGGAAGGTTACGGAAGACCGGCATCAGGGAGGCGAGCGACTCCTTGAGGATCCGGTCGAGTCCGCCCTTTTTCCCCGCGGTCTCCAGGTAGGCCTCCCGGATCCGGACCAGCTTGCCCTTGACCTGCTCCTCGCACTGGTGACGGAGATTTTTCCGGTCGATCTTCAACCCGGAGATAAAGTCTTCGCCGTAGAGAACCCGGCAATGGTCCTTGATCTCGAAAAATTCCACCGGGAAGACGTCGGCCGAGGTCTTCAGGTAGCGGGGGGTGAGAAAGAGCGGGGCCGGGATCCGGCTCCGGTTTCCCCGGGCGACCAGGTCCAGGCTTTTCTTCAGGGCCGGGAGATCGACCTCCCGGCAGACCAGGAGGATGTTGATATCCGAAATTTTTTCCGAGAAATCCTCACCGGCCGCGGAGCCGTAAACCGCCGCCGAGAGCAGGTTATCCCCCTGGATCTCGATCATCTTCTCCAGGTAGGGTTTGACTTTATCCGCCACCGCCGCCGGCAGGGTCTCGAGGTTGGCAATTTCAGTCATCTTTTTCCCCCAGGTGAGTATTTGTATTGAGATTGCTTCGTCGCCCTCGCTTCGTTCGGGTTCCTCGCAATGACATCGAGCCGCCCGGTCATTGCGAGGCCTTCAGGCCGAAGCAATCTCACCGGTGAAAAGACTGCTTCCCTTCGAATAAGCAGGGATTTCAGTTGTTCCGCTCACTGCTTACTGTCTCCTCCCCTTCCCCTCGGATCAAATCCAACCTCCGGGCCAGCCAGGGGGTGGAGAGAGCCTGGACGAGGAGGGTGACCAGGATGGCCATAAATACCATCGCCTGGACGAAGTCATCGTAGATCATCTGCATCTGGCCGGGGAAGCCGAGGTTGATCGTGGCCAGGGATCCGGCCAGCGCCGCCGGCATCACCCCGGTCTCCCGCACCCAGCTCAAAAATATCTTCTCTTTCCCCGTCCAGCGGTTCTTCCGGTCGAGGCCGAAGCAGCTGAAGACCACCGCCGGCCGACTGATCAGGATGAAGGCGGCCAGGAGGATCAGACCGGGGAGGAGATACTGCCGGACGGCGAGAAAGTCGATCTGGCTGCCGAGGATGACGAAGATCATCATCCTCGAGATCAGGGCCAGGTTGCCGCTGAAGATCTCCAGATGCGCACCTTCCTCATGTCCGATTTTCCGGGGGAGAATCTCGTGAGTGTTTCGAATAAATACTCCGGCCAGGAAGGCGGCCAGAAACCCGCTCCCGCCCAGGTACTGGGACAGGGTGTAGGCGCCGATAGCGATGGGGACGGTGAGGATATCGGCGGAGGAGCGGAAGAAGCCGACCGCCCGCTCCGAGATCAGGAGTCCGGCCAGGAGCCCGAGCCCGGCTCCCACCCCGCAGCCGACCAGCAGCTGGGTCAGGAAACCGCCGATGGCGGCGAAGAGACTGACCTGCCCCTGCTGGATGAAAGCGACGACGCTGATGAAGAGGATCGCCCCGGTGGTGTCGTTGAAGGCCGACTCGCTCTCGATCACCACCTCCAGCCGCTCCTTGAGCCGGACCTTCTGGAGGATCGGGATCAGGGTGGCGGGGTCGGTCGGAGAGAGGATCACGCCGAGCAGGAGGGCGGCCGCCAGGGGGAGGGCGGGGAAGATGAGCCGTCCGGCGATCCCGACCAGGACCGCGGAGATGATCACCCCCGGGATGGCCAGGAGCGCGATCACCCGGCCGTAACGGATAATGGTCTTCAGGTTCAGCCCCATCCCCCCCTGGAAGAGGATGTAGGAAGCTCCGAAGGTGACGACCAGCTGGTTGGCGATCGAGGATTCCCGGATCGGGATCCAGAAGGGGGCGGTGGGGCTGAGAATTACCCCGGCCAGGAGAAAGAGGATGACATCCGGGACCTTGAGAAAGTTCGCCAGCCTCTCCGCGATCAGGGCGGCGGCCAAAATGACGGTCAGATCGCTGAAGGCGGACAGGATATAGCGGCCGGCATCCGGGACCTCGGCGGCGCCGGCGGCGGCCCCCAGGATCTGGTGGAGGATAGTGATCATATCGATAGAAGCAGAAGCGCGGGGCTGCTCTTTCCGCCTTGACGGTTGAAGCTGACGAACAACTCGATGACCCGGGGCGCATTATAGCGGAGAAATATCTTTCTTCCATTCTTTTTTCGTGGCATTATTTCCCGCCGATCGCCTGATTAATGGCCGAAAAATCCGGATCGCCGCCGGCCGGGGTTAACCGGCGGCCGAATGGTTTTTATCGATGAGCAGATCCGCCAGAGGCTTTCTCCATAACTTCATTCCCGCCCGGGTCTTCTCCCTGGCCTTTCCGGTGATGCTGGGGATGATGTCCCAGGTGCTGCTGAACGTGGTCGACGCGGCGATGGTCGGGCAGTTGGGGGCGGCCGAGCTGGCCGCCGCCGGACTGGGTTCAATGGCCTTTATGGTGGTGGCGATGGCCTTCGAGGCCCTGGGAACCGGGACCCAGATCCTGGTCGCCCGGGAGTGGGGGGGGAAGAACCCCTCCGCCGCCAGCCGGGTCCTCTCCAACTCCCTGGTCCTGACCCTCCCCCTCGGCCTTCTCCTCTCCTCGTTGGCGATCTTCAAGGTCCTTCCCTTCATCCCTTTCCTGGT
>JAVCCZ010000018.1 GCA_030765265.1 Candidatus Erginobacter occultus | reverse complement strand
GGGCTTGAAAATCTATTTATGCCGCTTGCTCCACGGGCTGACGCCCGTGGCTATTTGTGTTTCGCCCCCTGCGGGGGCTAATTTATACTAACTCGACATCAAGCCTTACTCGTTCTCGTCCTCGATCCCAGCGGGGGCTTCGATCCCGATAGCGATAGCGATCCCGATAGCGATTTTATCGGGCCGGTCCCGTGCCTCCGGCAACTTCGAACTTCGAACTTCTTTAATCCCCCCGCAGGAGGCTCAAGGCCTCGGCCCGGGTTCTTTCGTCCCGGCGGAAGTTGCCCCGGACCGCCTCGGTCTTGACCAGGGTCCCCGGCTTCTTCACCCCCCGCATATCCATACAGAGATGCCGGGCCTCGATCTGGACCAGGACCCCCCTCGGCGCGAGCTTCTCCATCAGGAGGTCGGCGATCTCGGTGGTCATCCGCTCCTGGACCTGGAGGCGGCGGCTGAACAGTTCCACCACCCGGACCAGGCTGCCCAGCCCGGTGATCATCGAGTTCTTCGGGATGTAGGCGACGTGGGCCTTCCCGAAGAACGGGAGGAGGTGATGCTCGCAGAGCGAGTAAAAGGGGATATCCTTGACCAGGACGATCTCGTCGAAGCCCGGGCAGGGGAAGACCTTGATCTCCTCCCCGATATCCTTCCCCTCCCCCTCCAGGATCTCCCCCATCATCTCGGACACCCGCTCCGGCGTCCGGAGGAGTCCTCCGCGGCGGGGGTCCTCACCTACCGCTTCCAGCAGGTCGCGAACCGCTTTTTCTATCTTGTCCTTGTTCATCAGGTTTTAATCGCTATCGCTATCGGGATCGCTATCGAAAACAGACCTTCGATCCCGATAGCGATCCTGATTGGGATTCAGTTATTAACCGGGACAGGATATAGATTGCACTTCCGAACAATGTCATTGCGAGCGCAGCGAAGCAATCTCTTCCTAACCGGTAAGTTGAGATTGCTTCGTCGCTACGCACCTCGCAATGACACACAATCTATTTTCTGCTCTCCTTCTACACTCGGGAAATTATGTTCCGGGGACAGACCTCGATACATTTACCACAGTTGACGCACTTATCATAATCAATTCTCGCCAGGTTATCCTCCAGGGTGATCGCCTCCACCGGGCATTCCTTGACGCACTTGCCGCAGGCGATGCAGCCGACGGCGCAGACTTTGACCACGGTCTTGCCTTTGGCCCGGGAAGAACAGCGGATATCGACCTCGGACTTCGAGGGAACGATCCGGATCAGGTCCCGGGGGCAGTGGCGGACGCAGAGCCCGCAGCTGCGGCAGAGTTCGGGATCGACCACCGGGTTCCCCCGATCGTCGATCCCGATCGCCTCGAAGGGGCAGACCTTTTGGCAGGTATAGTAGCGGAGGCAGCCGTAGTCGCAGGCGCTGACCCCGCCGCCGATCTGGTTGGCGGCTTGGCAGGTTTTAATCCCCTCGTAGAGATAGCGCCGGGCGGCGTCGTAACCGCCCCGGCAGAAGATCCGGGCGGTCGTCTTCTCCTCCTCTTCCAGGATCTTTCCCAGCAGTTCGGCGATCTCCCGGTGGGTTTCCGGGGAGGCGACCGGGCAGATCGCGGGCTCGGCTTCCTCCTCGAGGAGGGCCCGGGCGCAGTCGGAACAGCCCCCGTAGCCGCAAGCCCCGCAGTTGAGGTGGGGGAGCAGCTCCTCGATCTTTTCCAGGCGGGGATCGATAGAGACCGCGAAGATCCGGGACCCGATCGCCAGGCCGAGCCCGAAGATCAGCCCCAGTCCGCTGATGGTAAACACCGCCGCCAATATCGCCGTCATAAACTCAACCTATTTTTTACCACAGAGACACAGAGAGCACAGAGAAGCACCCTCCTGCCTGATTAAGATTTATCTCAATTATTTTATCGCTCTCTGTGTCCTCTGTGCCTCTGTGGTTAATTCCCCGGTTCAGATCAGGCCGGTGAAGCCGAGGAAGGCCATTGACATCAGGGCGGCGATTATAAAGGCGATCGGGGCGCCCTTCAGGGCCGGAGGGATGTCGGCCAGGTCCAACCGTTCCCGGATCGAGGCCATCAGGACCAGGGCCAGGGTGAAGCCGATCCCGGCCCCGAACCCCTGGACCAGGCACTTGATGAAGCTTCCCGCCAGCGGTTCGCCGGCCTTGAAGAAGATATCGATATTCAGGACCGTCACCCCGAGGACGGCGCAGTTGGTGGTGATCAGGGGAAGATAGATCCCCAGGGCCCGGTAGAGGGCCGGGCTGGTCTTGGTAATGACCATCTCCACCAGCTGGACCAGGGCGGCGATGACCAGGATAAAGGCGATTGTCCGCAAATAGGAGAAGTCGAAGGCGGAGGGATCGACCCCGTCACCCCAGAGCAGAAACCAGACGTTATGGGGGGTGGGGGCGAGGAGGTAATAATAGATGACCCAGGTCACCGCCGAGGCCATCGTCATCACGAAGACCACCGCCAGCCCCATCCCCAGCGCCGACTTCAAATCCCGGGAGACCCCGATATAGGGGCAGAGCCCGAGAAACCGGGCCAGGACGAAGTTGTTGACCAGGACCACCCCGATAAAAATTATGAAGAGTTCGGCGATCATCTATTTTTCTTTTTTCTCCCGGCCCATTTCCCTGATCTCAGCTCCCCTCCCCCGCCGGGGACACGCCGCCTTTCTCCCGGCGGGACCGGAGAAGGGCGAAGAGTCCGAGGAGGAGCCCGATGGTTAAAAACGCCCCGGGGGGCAGGATCATAATCATCGCCGGGGAGAAGTTCGGGATCAGCTCCAACCCGAGTAGAGTGTTGGACCCGGAAATCTCCCGGATCGTCCCCAGGACGGTCAGGGCGAGGGTGAAGCCGACCCCCATCCCCAGCCCGTCGACGACGGAGACCAGCGGGGCGTTGCGGGAAGCGAAGGCTTCCGCCCGGCCGAGGATGATGCAGTTGACCACGATCAGGGGGACGAAGAGGCCGAGCGAAGCGTTGAGATCGGGGAGATAGGCCTCGAGGACCAGCTCGACCAGGGTGACGAAGGTGGCGATGACCACGATGTAGCAGGGGATGCGGATTTTGTTCGGGACCAGCTTCCGGAGCAGGGAGACGATCAGGTTGGAGAAGACCAGGACGAAGGTCGCCGCCGCCCCCATCCCGATGGCGTTGCCGACCGAGGTCGAAACCGCCAGGGTCGGGCAGAGCCCGAGCAGGAGGACAAAGACCGGGTTACGCTGAAAAATCCCCTTGGTAAACTGCCTGATCATATTCTCTTTTGTTGTTTGAGGAAGGTTTGCAGGCTTTCCTTGACGGCGTCGGTGACCGCCCGGCTGGTGATGGTGGCCCCGGTCAGGGCCTCGATCTTATCCTCGCTCTTCCCCCTCACCACCTGGAGCTGGGAGGCGGTCTTTCCGGCGAACTGTTCCTGGAAGGGCGGGCGGCCGGCCGGGCCCTTTTCCCCCCGGCCGAGCAGGGCCTCCCAGAAGGTCCGGGAGGCGGGAACATCCACCGCCTGCGTCCCCAGGCCGGGGGTCTCCTTCTGTTCGAGGATCTTGATCCCGGTGATCGTCCCCTCCGGGTCGACCCCCACCATCACCGAGATGGTGCTGCTGTAGCCCTTGGCCTCGCCCGGGAAAGCGTAACCGACCAGGTTGCCGCTCCCGTCCCGACCTTCGTAATAGTCGATCTCCGGGCCGCTTTGCCGGTCGGAAAATTTCGCGGCCGCCGGGAGGACCACCCGCAGCGCTTCCAGCTTGTCCGCCCGGGCCCGGGCGTCGATCGTCGGCTTGGTCATCCGGTAGCTGACGGCCAGGGCGGCGGCAGCGGCCAGGCAGATCGCCGTCAGAGTAAGACCCAGTTTCAATATCGTGCCTTCTTTCATCTTCAGGTTCCGAAGATCCTCAGCCGGGTGAAACGGTCGATCAGGGGGGTGAAGGCGTTCATAATCAGGATCGAGTAGCAGACGCCTTCCGGGAATCCGCCGTAGAGGCGGATCAGGGAGGTGATCAGACCGCAGCCGAGACCGAAGATCAGCATCCCCCATCCGGTGACCGGGGTGGTGACCATATCGGTGGCCATAAAGATCGCCCCCAACAGCAGACCGCCCCCCAGCAGATGCTGGAGCGGGGTGAGGGCGAGGGCGCCGTCTTGCTCCGGAAGCAGCCAGGTCAGGACGCCGACCGCCGCGATAAAGGCGACCGGGGTCTGCCAGCGGATATATCCCCGGTAGAGAAGAAAGGCGACTCCCAAAAGCAGGGCGATGGCCGAGGTCTCGCCGATACAGCCGCCGATATTTCCCCAGAACATATCCGCGGTGGAGAAGACCCCTTCCGCCGCGGGAACCAGGGAAACAACCGCCTCCTTGGCCGCGCCCAGCGGGGTGGCGTAGGTGAGGGCGTCGACCCCTTCGTAGAGGGCGGTCCGGGGGGGCGACCAGGTGGTCATCCGGCCCAGCCAGGAGTGCATCACGAAGACCCGGCCGACCAGGGCCGGGTTGAAGATGTTGTGGCCCAGCCCGCCGAAGGCCTGTTTCCCGATCGCGATCCAGAAGGCCGACCCGACCGCCGGGAGCCAGAGGGGGACCCCGACCGGAAGGTTGAAGGCCAGGAGCAGCCCGGCCACCGCCGCCGAGCCGTCGGAGACGGTGACCGGGCGGCCGCGGAGCTTCTGGATCGCCGCCTCGGTCAGGACGGCCGAGACCACCGCGACCACCTCGATCTGGAGGGCGCGGTAGCCGAAGAAGTAGATGCTGGCCAGGAGCGCCGGGAGAAGCGAGATCACCACCGCCCACATCACCCGGGGGATCGTCTCCCCGGAATGGAAGTGGGGGGCGGGGGTGACCTGGAAGAGTCTCTTCTTGGTATTTACGGCGGTCATTGGGCGGGCTTTTCCCGGCTGGGTCGAGGCTATACGGATTCGATCCCGATAGCGATTGCGATTATTTGTTTCGGAGATTTAAGGGCAGAAACTGCCAACTTCAGGCACTTCTAACTTTTAACTTTCTTCAAAGCCTCCTTGCCCAGCTTGATCAGCTGGACCAGGTCCCGGCCGGACGAGCAGGAATAGGCGCAGCAGCCGCACTCGATGCAGTCGCGGCCGCCGTGTTCTTCAAACTCGGCCCAGCGCTCCTTCTCCACCAGGGTCGCCAGGTCGCCGGGGTTCAGCCCCATCGGGCAACCCCTCAGGCAGTCACCGCAGTGGAGGCAGGGCAGGTTCCGCTCGCGGTGGACGGCCGGAACCACCAGGATCCCCGAGGTGCCCTTGACCACCGGAACTTCGAGACCGGCCTGGGCGACCCCCATCATCGGCCCGCCGGAGATTATCTTCAACTCCCCCTCCGGGAGACCCCCGGCGGCTTCCACCAGGTAACTGAAGGGGGTCCCGATCCGGACCCGGAAGTTACCCGGGCTCTTCAAGGCCGGACCGGAGACGGTAACCACCCGTTCGATCAGCGGCTCGCCTTCCCGGACCGCCTCGGACAGCGCCGCCGCGGTGGCGACGTTCTGGACCAGGCAGCCGACCGCGGAAGGCAGCCCCCCGGAGGGGACCTCCCGTCCGAGGAGGGCGGCGATCAGCTGTTTCTCCCCGCCCTGGGGGTACTTGACCTGGAGCAGTTCGACCCGGATGTTCTTCTCCCGGTGGACCAGGGACTGGAGCTTGTAGAAGGCATCCATCTTGTTGGCCTCGATGGCGATGATCCCCTCCCCCGCCCCGACCGCCTTCATTATCAGTTTCAACCCATCGATCACCTTCGGCCCCGACTCCAGCATCATCCGGTAATCGACGGTCAGGAAGGGCTCGCACTCGGCGGCGTTGATGATCGCGCAATCGATCTCCGTCCCCTCGGGGGGCGCGAGCTTGACCTGGATCGGGAAACCGGCGCCGCCCAGGCCGACCACCCCGGCCTCCAGGGCCCGGGAACGGATCTCTTCCGGGGAGGGATCGGAGAGCGGCGCGAGCCGGCGGCGGGAAGAGGATTCGGGATCGGTCTCGATCTCGACCGCCGGGGCGGGAGGACCGTAGGGTACGGGGAAGTCGTCAAGGGCGGTGACCTTCCCGGAGACGGAGGCGTGGAGGGTGGAGGAGACCGGCCCGGAGGGTGAGGCGATCACCTCTCCTTCCTCCACCGCCTGACCCTTCTCCACCACCGGCCGGGGCGGCGACCCGGCGTTCTGGGCCAGGGGGATGATCACCCGGTCGGGCGGAGGGAGATCGCGGATCTTCTTCCCGGCGGTACGTTCCTTGTGTTCGGGCAGGCGGACCCCGCCCTTGAATGTCCAGAACTTCGGCATTGAGATTTCAGCGGCTCGCGCGCGGTCGGATATCAGCGGTTTTTCAACCCCAACCTACCAGAGAAAGCCGACGCCTTTCACTTCCAGAAGCGCCGGGTGGCCGGAACGGGCTTCGATCGTCTCCGCCCAGAGCCGGACCCGGCGGAAACGATAGGACGAGAGATCGACCGTCTCCCCGGTGAGAAAAGCGATCGGCCGGTCAACGTGCCGGGATTCGGCCAGTTCATACCCGTATTCCCGGTCGGCCAGGGATAACGGCTGTTCCAACTCCCGGATAAAGCCGGTGTAGGAGCGGGGAGCCGGTGAAGTCGGAACGGCGGCGGAACGGGCGGCCGGCACCGGCTCTTCAGGAATCCGGGGCACCGCCCGCCGGGCCGGTTCCTCAATCGGCGGGGGGAGAGGAGCACGGGCAGTTGCCGGCGGCGGTTCCATCGGGAGGACGGGTGAGACCGGCTCGGTTCCGGAGGAGAGATACCGGGAACTCATCCAGAGCCGGACGGTCTCCGGGAGGTCGATCTTCGCCCACCCATCCACTTCCTCGAGAAGGGAGACCTCCGCCCCCTCCTCCAGGATCATCAGGGAAACGTAGGCGACCGAAGGACCGGCGCGGAGATTGACCCGGCTGCCGGTCACGACCCCGTCTTCCAGGTAACTTTGGGCGATCCAGCCCGCCGTCCCGGCCGGCGGAAGAATCGCCGACCACTCGCCGTCGGTCAAAACCACCCGGACCTCGGTCCCTTGCGGCACCTGGCCGACGATCTCGGCGTGGCGGGAGGGTCCGATCCGGAGGTTGACATTATTCCCGGTCACCCGAGCCGGGATGGTATCCGCCCCTCCTAGAACGGGAAAAGAAAAGAGGATCCAGGCGAGGAGCGGGAATATTTTCATCTTGCCGGCCTTAACTTAAACCTTGCTTACTCCTTGATGGTGGTCTTGGGCAGGCCGAGGACCGGCTTATCCGGGGTCCACTTCCCCTTCTCCTCCAGGTAGCGGACCCGCTCGTAGCGCTTGAGGACGTTGCGCTTGGCCTTGATCTTGCCTTTTCCTCCAAAACTGGGATGCTGTGACATCGTGGTTCCTCCTTAAATGGAATCAATTCTCCCGGCGGGTCAGACATTCCCGCCTGACCGGATCGGTTCTTCAATGGTTACAGGCGGACAATATATACCGGCAGCGGAAAAAGGGAAAGAAAGAATTTCTGTAACACTTTAGCCTTTGGAGAATCACTCTTGTCCGGCAGATCCGAATTGGTCATTGCGAGGAGCCAAAGGCGACGAAGCAATCTCTTCACCCGCAACAGGCTGAGATTGCTTCGGAGCCCTCACTTCGTTCGGGATCCTCGCAATGACAATCGATGGTGGCACTGATAGTAACGGTTTTAAAGGGCTAAAGTGTTACGAATTTCCCGGTTTACCGTCGGGAAGACTTCGGCTTCGGCTCCTTACCGGCGAGGCCGTCGAGAATATCTCCGGCGGCCAGGGCCAGGTTCCCGTCGGGATAGTCCCGCCCCAGTTCCTCCAGCAATTCCCGTCCCCGGTCCGGGTTGCCGGCCCGGAGATGGGCCAGGCCGCCGCAGTAAAGGGCCTCGGCCCGGTCGCCGAAGACCGGGAACCGGGCCAGGACGGCATCGATTTCCCGGGCGGAGCGGGCGTAGTCGCCCCGTTTCCCCGCCAGGTAACCCCGGGCGAAGAGGGCGTTGTCAAGGAGGCTGGAGAGGTTGTCGGGGTCGCGCTCGATGATCCGGTTCAGTATCTGGGCGGCCCCGTCAGCCATCCCCCCTTCCAGGTAAAGAGCGGCCAGCTGCCAGGCCGTCTCCAGGTCCTCGGGAGACGCCTGGAGCCGGGAGCGGAGCCGGACGGCGCTCTTCTCCGTCTCCAGGAAAGCCAGCATCCGGTCGAGCAGCGTTGCCGGGAGGAGCGTCCCCTCGATCCGATCCGAGCGGGAACCGTCCGGAGAAGCGATGACGATCGCCGGGACCCGGGTCACCCGGTAGCGGGAAAATACTTCCGCCGCCGAATTATGATCGAGCCAGACCGGGGTCATCCGCTGGGCGGCATCGATGATCTTTTCCTCGGTGAAGACCTCCCGCTCGAATTTTCGGCAGAGATCGCTCCCCCCGCCGCGGAAATAGAGGAGCAGCGGCCGCCCGCTCCGGAGGGAATATTCCCGGGCCGCGGTGAAGTCCGTCCGCCAGCCGATGATCGAGTTGAGGCGCCGGATCGACTTCTCCGCCGCCTCCCGGACCGGGTAGGAGCCCGCTGCCGGATCGCGATATGGGTCGCTCCGGGCCAGGCGGCCGAGTACGGCCAGGTCCCGCCGGTCCCCACTCCGGCCGAGGACGTAGGCCGCCGACCAGCGAACCTCCCAGTTCCGGTCGCCCAGCAGGGGGAGGATCCCCTCCCGGTCGGCCCGGCCCAGCATCCCCAGCCCGAGGACCGAGATCCGCCGCAGATCGTCGCCGGGGGCGGTCAGCCCTTCCCGAAAGATCTTCTCCACGTCCGGCCCCCCGATCCGGGCCAGGGCGTACGCCGCGCTGTGCCGGACCAAAAGTGAGGGGTCCTTCAACAGCGGCGCCAGCAGATCCACCGCAACCTCCCCTTCCCCGGCCAGGGCCAGGGCGGCGTCGGAACGCAGCTCCGGATCGGAAGACTTCAATTCTTCCCGGATCCGGTTCAGCTCCGGACCGGCCCAGGCCGGGGAGGCGGAGAGAAAAAGCAGCAAGGCAAACATACTATAAAACGCTGACTTCATAGATTAATTCCCTTCAGGTTCAGGTTATGCATTCAGATCATCAATGCGGAGATATCCTCCGCTCCGGCGGCAACAATTTTCTCGCCCGCTTCGCCTTTGACCCGGCAGGCGATCTCCAGCCGGACCGGGTCTTTTTCCTTGCTGTAGCGGAGGCAGATCGCGGCGGCCAGCTCCCGGTCCCGGGGGGTGACCGGTCCCCTCTTCCTCAGCAGGACCAGGCTCCCCGGACGCTCGGCGGCCTGGAAGAGAATATCCCCTCTCCGGGCCAGTTTTTCCAGCTCTTCGTTCTCCTCCCGGTTCCGGCCGGAGACCGCCCGGGCGCCGGAAGGCAGCCGGAAATGGCGGCCGACCCGGAGGAGGTTCAGTTCTTCCGCCTCCCAGCCCTCGTGTTCCTTCAATTCCTTGAGCTTCCGACAGTACCCTTCCTCGGTCAGGAGACAGCCGCCCCCCGGCGACTCGTAGCCGGTCAGTCCGTATTGTTCGGCCAGTTCGAGCTGGACTTTCCGGGAACGGCCGGAGATCCCAAGCAGGTAGGAGCGATCGACCCACCCCTCCCGCTCCGGGACCGTCTCCGGGAGGAGAAGCGCGGAAAGGGGCCTCAAGAGCAGCCCCCGGCCGGCGCCTTTGGCCACCGCGTTGAGGGCGTCGCGGGTCTGGGACTTCGGCCGCTGGCCGAGGACCTCCCCGGTAACGATGAACGACGCCTCAAGTTCCTTGAGCAGCCCGGCGGCGGTCGCCACCATCAAGCGGTGGCAGTCGGTGCAGGGGTTGAGATGTTTGCCGTATCCGTGAACCGGGGCCAGGAGGATTTTGATCATCTCCCCGGTAATGTCGCGGGAGAAAAAAGGCACCCCCAGGCTTCCGGCCGCCCGGCGGCCCCGCTGACTGGAGTAAAAGGGACTGGAAAACCCGACCCCGATCACTTCGATCCCCTGGTCGAGGACCAGCCGCGTGGCCAGCATACTGTCCAGGCCGCCGGATAAGAGAGACAAGGCTTTCATAAAAGAGTGACTAAAGTTGGAAGTGACTAAAGTTAAAGCCGGCAAACTCGAACGGAGATCCTCAACTTCCCCCGGCCGGGACGATTACGGATATCTCCGATCATCCCGGCCGAAATCATACCGGTCCGGAGAGGAGGATCAGTTCCCGGACCAGGCGGGCGGCGTTGATCAATTCCCGGCGGGGGAGATTCTCTTCGAAGGTATGGGGCTTTGAGTAACCGACGGCAACCACCAGGGCGTCGAGCCCCAGGCCCTTGATGATGTTGGCGTCGCTGGCCCCGCAGGAGTTATCGAGTTCCATATCGATCCCCAGGCGGTCGAGGGCCCGGCGGAAGAGGAGCAGGGGCGGGCTGTCGGGAGGGTAATGGTAGCCGGAATAGTCGGCCCGGGAGGAAAACACCACTTCGCCCCCGGCCGCGGCCG
>JAVCCZ010000246.1 GCA_030765265.1 Candidatus Erginobacter occultus | reverse complement strand
ATCCATCGGGTTTTTCATCTCGCTCCTGCGCCTCGCGCGTTGACGAGCGACAGCGAAGTCAGCGCGGGGTATTCTCCTTCTTCTTCCTCCGGGATCTTTGGCGCTTCCGGGGGCGGGCGGCCAGGAGCCGGCGGAATTCCTTGACCCGGTAGCCGGACTCCTCGGCCAGGGATCGGAGGGTGTCGGCCGCCTTCAGGTGGACCAGCCCCCGGACCCGGGGCGGACGTTCCCCGTCCCAACCGTCGGCCGCCGAGAGAACCGCGGCGGCGGAGGACAGCCAGAAGAGAAGCTGGTCCAGCCGTTCCCGGTTGAACCAGAGCACGTCGCGGTCCCAGTGATAGAGGAGAAAGTGGCGGACCTCGCTGTCGCGGAAGAGCGGATCAAGCCGGTAGAGATGATTCTTGGTCCGGACCCGCAGCATCCGGGGGAGGTGCCGCAAAAGGATAACGATCAGGTCCAGCTCCCGCCGGGCGGAATTCCAATCGCAGCCCATCTCCTCAAAGCCGCGGACGATCTGCTCGCCCAGGAACCAGTCCCGCATCCAGAGATAACGGGAACTCTTTTTCTTCCCGGCCAGGGCCTTCCCCGTTGTCGCCAGCAGATGCCAGGTGAGGAGAATCCGGAAGAAGCCGGCGGACGGCCCCGGCTCGGCCGGAGCGGCGGAGAGCAGCCGCTGGAGGGCGGGGCGGCTGTAGCGGCTGCTGGTCCAGCCGGGGAGCTCCCCGGCCGGGACGAGCAGGAGGACGGCCTGGATGAAATCCAGCTCCCGCGCCGCCGCCGCCGCCGGGTCTCCCGCAACCCCCCGGCGGGCGATCACCTCGCCGAAGAATTCCTCCAGGGGAGCGGCCGCCCGGTCCGCCGTCCCGGCCAGGAGGCCGGGGTAGGCATCGGCTTTGGCCGCCAGGCTGAAGAGATCCTGGTATATCTCCCGGCCGCAGACTTCCCGGAACGCCTGGTAGAGCGGGGCGAAGTGGATCTTCTTCAGGGCGTCGTTGATATTCTCCACCCCCCTCCCCTTCAGGGAGGCGGCCAGGCGGGACAGAAAACCCTTTTCATCGTCCCGGACCTCCCGGATATCGACAAAGACGTGAGTCTGGTAGGCCCGCAGCTTCAGCGACATCCCCTTCTCCCCCATCTCCCGGCTGGAACGGATGTATTCCAGCCCGGTCCGGATATCCTGGAAGATGGTGTAGTCGTTCTCCCCGCCCCTCAGGCCGAGGCCCCGGGCCAGGTCGACCCGGACCAGACCGGACTTCCCTGACCGCCCCTTTTCCGCCCGGGCGGCCGAGTCCCGGATCCAGCCGGCGGTGTTGAGGAAGCGGTTGTTGTAGATAATCAGGGAACGCTCGTTCTCGTAGCGGTTGGAATAGGCGAAGACGTCCTCGTTGACCCGGCCGTCGTCGAGGTAGAAATCGTAGAGGTAGAAATTGGCCACGTCGGAAAAGAGGTGGCGTTTCTTCAGCAGGGGGAAGATCTCCTGTTCGTGGCGGCGGACCAGGTAGTCGTCGACCGGCTCGTCCCAGTAAGCCCGGCGGTACTCCATCCCGTATTTTTCGGTCAGCCCCTCGACCTGGCCGTGGCCGAAGAGGGGCAGCCCCGGCATCGTCGCCATCATCGTGCAGACCCCGAAGTACTGGTCGCCCTTCCCGAACTGGGCGATCGCGGTCGCCTCGTCGGGGTTGGACATAAAGTTGGCGAACCTTTTCAGGATCTGGGGGTCGAACTCCAGCACCTCCTTGATCACCTGGCGGTACCCGTCGTTCATCTCCATCTTCAGCATATTCATAAAGGCGCTGTTATAGACCCGGTGCATCCCCAGGGTCCGGACGAAGTAGCCCTCCATCATCCAGAAGGCCTCGGCCAGCAGCAGAGTCTCCGGGACCTCTTTCGCCACCCGGTCCACCACCTCCCGCCAGAACTCGACCGGAAAGATCCGCTCGAACTCCCGCTCCGAGACACCCCTCCCGGAGCGGGAGGGGATCGCCCCCCCCTCCCCCGGGGGCGGGTACCAGAGCCGCTGGAAATGCCGTTTGGCCAGGACCATCGCGGCGTCAAACCGGATCACCGGAAAGACGCGGGCGACGTGGATGATGGTCCGGATCACCGCCTCCCGGACCTCGGGGATCAGGAAGTTGAGCTGGGCGGTGTCGTTCCAGGGCATACTGGTGCCGTCGTTGCCGTGGTAGATGTAGCGGACCCGGCCGCCGGCCCGGTCGGTTTGCTGGAAGACGACCGCGGCGTCGCTCCGCTTCCAGTAGCCGTCCTCGACGCGGATCGCCACCCGGGGATCGGAGGAGAGGTCGGGGCCGGTGAACCGGTAATTGGGGAAGGGCGGCCGATCGGTTTGGATGAACCAGCCGGGATGCTCGACCACCCAGCGGGAGTCGAGCCCCATATGGTTGGGGACCATATCGCAGGCGACCCGGATCCCCCGCTTCCAGGCCCGCCGCTTGAGTTCGTTGAGGGCCGGCCAGCCGCCCAGTTCGCCGGCGATGGCGTAATCGTTGAGGGAGTAAGCGGAGGCATCGGCCTCCGGGTTTCCGCAGAGCCGCTTGATCTGCTTCGAGGCCGCCGAACGCTCCCAGATCCCGATCAGCCAGAGGCTGGTGAACCCCCAGCGGGCCAGGGTGTCGAGTTCCTCGTCCGGAATCCCGTCAAGACGGGTGATCTCCCGCCGGTAACGGCGGGAGAGCTGGCTCATCCAGACCGCGGCGTTCTTGACCATCAAAACCACCCGGGGCATCCAGTCGAGGTCGGGACTGAACCGGTCGTAGATCTCCCGGCCGGCGGCGGCCGCTCCCCCCCCTTCCCCGCCCGGGCCGGGCCCGGCGGACCAGCCCGGGGCTCGGACCGGACCCGGCCCGGCGAGCCGGAGTTTCTCCTCCTCCCGGATCAGATCCCGGGAGAGGGCCAGGGCCTGGCGCAATTCGGGAGGGAGGAGCGCGATCCAGTGCTTGCGGATGTAGTCAAGCTGGCCGGCCAGGGAGTCGGGGGAGGCCTCGACCGGGCGGCGGAGAAACTCGGGGAGGGGGAGTTTCTCCGGACCGAAGGGGGGGGCCTTCAGGTAGAATTTTTCCTGCTGCCTGATCACTTCCGGGTAGGAGGTCTTCTCTTCCAGTTCCCGGGCGGGAAAAAAATCGCCGAGCGGCCGAAAGGCGGGGTTATTCGCCGAGAGGTGGAAAAGCATCAGCTCGGTCAATGCCTCCTCCCGGGGAGAGGGGCTCCCCTCCCCTCTCTCCAGCCAGTCGCCCGGGGCCACTTCCGGCGGGGGGTGATTGAGACCGGGCAGGGTCTCGATCAACCCGACCAGGACTTTCTCGAGCGGGGCGGAACCGAACCGCCGGCGGGCGGCCGTCACCGACCGGGAGAGGATTCCGGGGTTCTCCTGGAGGTGATAGACCCCGGAGAGGTAATGGGTGACGGCCTCGATCAGGCAGATGGCGGAGACCTCCCCCGCCCGGACCGCCATCTCCGGATGGGCGGGGGCGTCCCGGTAGCGGTTGATCGATTCGGCCATCGCCTGGGCGAAGTCGAAAGGGACCGCCGGACCGGCCGGCGGCGGGCCCAGGCCGCACCGGTTCCGGGTCCTTCGGTGGAGTCGGAAGGGAGAGGGGGAGAAAACGCCCGGCGCGGGGCCCGGGGGAGCTGGGTTGGGCTTTTTCATTCCGTCCGTTCCCCGGGGCCGGGCCGGTCAAGGAGTTTTCTCAGCTTCTCCGCCATTTCCCGCCGGGGAAAGGGCTTCTTGATCAGGAGGCAGGGCTGTTCCTCCAGCAGCCGTCCGGCGATCTCGTCCACCGTGTAGCCGGTGCAGACCAGGATCGGCAGTTCGGGGCGCAGTTCCCGGAAGGAACGGAAGGTCTCCGGCCCGCTCAACCCTTTCATAATCATATCGAGGATGACCAGCTCGATCCCCTCGCCTTCCCGCTCCAGGATTTCCCGGCCCTCCCGGCCGCCGGACGCCGCCAGCACGGTATAGCCGAGTTGGACGAGCATATCCTCCGCCACCGCCCGGAAATCGGGGTTGTCGTCGACCAGGAGGATCTTTTCTCTCCCGGTGGGGATGGGCGCCGGAGGTTCTTCCGGGGGGAGTTCCCTCTCATCGGTGGCCGGGAGATAGACGGTAAAGACGGCGGACCGGCCGTTACTGTTCTCGACCTCGATACAGCCGCCGTGCCGGTCCACGATCCCCTTCACCACCGCCAGCCCCAGCCCGACCCCGGTCTTGTCCTCCTTGGTACTGAAGAAGGGCTCGAAGATCCGCTCCCGGATCTCCTTGGGGACTCCCGGTCCGGTATCAGCGAAGGAGACGGCCACCGCCGGGGATTTCTTCAGGTCGTGCTGGACCCGATAGATCCGGGCGCCGGCCTCGACGTTCCGGGTGGAGATGGTCAGCTGCCCTCCCCGCTTCATCGCCTCGCAGGAGTTGAGAGCAAGGTTCATTATCACCTGGTGGATCTGGGAGCGGTCGCCCCAGGCCGAGCGGAGTCCGGGGGCGAGACGCAGGACCAGTTCGTGATTTTTCCCGGCGGTGCGTTCGACGATCGCCGCCACCTCCTGGACGGCCCGGTTGAGATCGAGCGGCTCCCGATGCCAGACCCCTTTCCGGGAGAAGGCCAACAGCGCCCCGGTCAGCTCGGATCCCCGCCAGAGCAGTCTCTCCACGGCGTCGAGCTGGGGGAAGATCTCGTTCTCCTCGCCGACACTCCCCTTGATCAGTTCCAGGTAACCCAGGGCCCCGGCCAGGATATTGTTGAAGTCGTGGGCCACCCCCCCGGCCAGCTGGCCGATCGCCTCGAGTTTCTGGGAGTGGCGAAGCTGTTCCTCCAGTTCCCGCCGCTCGGTGATATCCATCGAGACCCCGACCGTCCCGATGTTCTTCCCCGCCCCGTCGAGCAGCGGGGTGAGGCTGAGATAAACCCGGATCAATGATCCGTCCCGGCGGCGGTTGTTGAGTTCTCCCCGCCAGACCGGAGAGCGGCTCGAAGAGCGGATCCATTCCCGGAGATCGAGCGGGTTGCCCGGCACCCCCTCGAAGAACTCGGCCGACGGCCTCCCGATCAGCTCCCCCGGCCGGTAGCCGAGGGCCCGTTCGACCGCGCTGTTGGCGTAGGTGATCCGATGATCGAGATCGGTGACGACCACCATCTCCCCAAGTGACTCCACCGCCAGGGAGAGATAGGCCAGCCGCCTTTCTTTCCGCTCCAGTTCGGCCGTCCGCTGGCCGACCAGCTGTCTCAGGCGGAGGTTCCAGAACCAGACCAGGAAGACGGAAACCAGGGCGGCCCCGGCGGCGAGGGCCAGGTACCGGACCCAGGATGGCAGCCCCCGGTCGTGCCAGGCCCCCAACCATTTCCGGTTGATCTCTTCGATTACCCCCTCCCGGTCCGCCTCCGCGGCCAGGCGGTCGAGGATCCCGGCCAAGACCACCTCATCCTTGTCGGTCGCCATACAGTTGAGTCCGGTGTAAAGGGGAGGTCCGACGATCTTGGCCCGGTCAATCAGGCCGTGGATCAGGAGATGGTAGAGGACGATCTGCTCGTCGCCGATAACCGCGTCGGCGAGACCCCGGACCACCAGGTCGGCGGCCTCGCCGAAATCCTCGGTATCAACGATCTCGGCCTCGATCCCCCGGGAGAGGAGGAACTCGTGGGCGTAGTCCCCCCGCTGCATCGCCACCCGTCTCCCCCGGAGGTCTTCCAGATCCTCGATATCCCGGTTCTTGAACCGGGTAAAGATCGAGGCCGGGACCTGGAAGTTGGGCCGGGTGAAGTTAAAAGAACGGGCCCGCTGCTCGCTGAAGAAGAAGCTGGTCAGAATGTCGGCTTCGCCGCCCAGGACCGCCTCCTGAGCTTGCTGGAAGGAGGTGTCGGTGAAGCGGGCCTCGAACCCGGCCCGCTGGGCCATCCAGCGGGCGAGTTCGATCGCCATCCCGGTCGGCTCCCCCTCGCTGGTCTTAAACTCGAAGGGCGGGTAGCGGGTCTGGCTGACGAAGACGATCTCCCCTTTCTCCCGGAGGTACTCCCGTTCGGACGGGGTGAGTTCAAACCCCGAGGCCGGGAGGAGCGGGAGGGAGCAGAGCAGGAGCGGGAGGAAAGTCAGGCAGCCGAGGCGGGAAAGCGGTTTCATCAGGGGCGGGGGGGAGGGGCGGGGCTTTCCCCGTCCCCGGGGTCGAGGCCGGCCTCCCGGAGCCGGTCCTTGAGCCGCTCGACGGCGATCTCCAGGTCGGAAGTCCGGACCACCCGGCGGGCCATCGCGTCCACCATCCCGGTCAGTTCCGCGGTCCGTTTCCCGACCAGATCCTCCAGGTGTTCCCGATGGCGTTTCAACTCTTCCTCGGTATTTTTCCGCTCGGTAATATCGAGGACGTAACCGTGGTAGTGGGTGATATCCCCGCCACCGTTCCGTTCGACCACGGTAAAGTCGCTGACCCAGCGCCATTCGCCGGACCGGTGGGCGATCCGGTAGACCTGCTCGTAGGAGTTTTTCCCGGCGGCCACGCGTTCCGTGATCTCCCCGGCGATCCGTTCCCGGTCCTCCGGGTGAATAATCGACTCATAGAGAAAACCCGAACCGGTAAACTCCCCGGGCGGATAACCGAACTGGATCTCAACGTTGGGAGAGACGTACTCGACCGGCCAGCCGGGGGCGGCCTGCCATTTAATGACCACGGTCGGCCCCCCGATGAAGAGCCGGTGCTCGTCCCTCAATTCCCGGTTGGCCCGGTCCAGTTCCTCGGTCCGGCGGCGGACTTTCTCCTCCAATTCCTGGTGGGAGGCAATCAGCTTCTTCCGGTTCTCGATCCGTTCGCTGATGTCGTGGACGACCGCGATCACCCGTTTCTTGCCGCCGATCTTGATCAGGGTGTTGGAGACCTCGACCGGGACCCGGGATCCATCCTTGCGGACGTTGACCGTCTCGACGTAAATCCCCTCCTGGACCGTCAGGTCCTGGATCTTATCCGGGAGGCCGGCGGCGACCTCGGGGGGGACCAGGTCGCCGACCGTCATCTTCAGCAGCTCCTCCCGGCGGTAGCCGAGCATCCGGCCGGCGGCCGCGTTGACGTCAAGGATCTCCCCCCGGACGGTCTCGACGAAGATCCCGTCCTTGAGGTTGTCGACAATGGCCGAGCACTGGAGATATTTCTCCCTCAGCACCTCGAGGAGTTCCTTCCTCCGGTCGGCGCGTTTCCGGAAGAAGGAGATCGACCGCTCGCTCCCCCCGGACTCGACCGGCGGCTCCTGGGCGGAATCGGATTTTTTTATTTTATCGTTCATCGTTTTTCCCGGCGTTCCTTTACCAGCCTGGCCCCTGAAGATACTTTAACCGGGCCGGGATCACAAGAATAATCCCGGCACCAAGGCTTGACGGCCGCCCGCGTTAAAGGTAGTTTAGAGCCGGTTATCACGAAAGCGACTCCGGGCGCTTAGCTCAGTGGGAGAGCGCTACCCTTACAAGGTAGATGCCGCTGGTTCAAATCCAGCAGCGCCCATCTTAGGGAAAGCATAAATTATCTTGTTTTTTCCTTCGGTTATGCTATACAAACCTTCACTTTTGTTTTTCCGCAGGAAAAACAAAAAGGCGAGGTAGCTCAGTCGGTAGAGCAGCGGACTGAAAATCCGCGTGTCGTCAGTTCGATTCTGACCCTCGCCATAAAAAATCTTCCCCTCTGCCGGGGGGGGAACATTTTTTATCGAAACTGTTTTGACCCAAAGCTGATGAAATGAAATTCAGGCGCGGATCAGGGATACTCCTCCACGTCACCTCGCTGCCTGGGCCCCACGGAATCGGGTCCCTGGGGCCGGAGGCCTTCCGGTTCGTCGACTGGCTGGTTGACGCCGGCCAGCGGTTCTGGGAGATACTCCCGATCACCCCGATCGGCTACGGCAACTCCCCCTACTCCAGTCCCTCGGCCTTCGCCGGCGCCCCCACCCTGCTCAGCCTGGAGCGGCTGGCCGAAGAGGGTTTTCTCTCCCCGGCGGAGATCCCTTCCGGGGGGGATTTCCCCCCCGACCGGGCCTCCTATCCGGAGGCGATCCGGATCAAGCGGGATGCGGTCCGAACCGCCTGGAGCCGTTTCCAGGCCGAGGCCTCGGTCCGGAGGCGGAAGGATTTTTCGGATTTTTCGGCCGAACACAACCCCTGGCTGGAGAATTACGCCCTCTACCGGACGCTCAAGGACCATTTCCAGGGAGCGCCCTGGTACGAATGGCCGGAAGAGATCGCCTTCCGGGAACCGTCCGCCCTGGCCGCCTGGAGAGAAAAACTGGCGGCGGAAATCGCGGAGATCAAGTTTGCCGAGTTTCTCTTTTTCCGGCAGTGGAAAAAACTGCGGGCTACTGCCACGAACGGGGAATCAAGATCATCGGCGATATCCCCTTCCCGGTCAGCTACGACAGCGCCGACGTCTGGGCCAACCGCCGCCTCTTCCTCCTTGACGAGAGGGGCCGGCGGCGGGCCCTGGGCGGGGTCCCGATGACCGGTCACTCCGGGGTCAGCCAGATCTGGGGCAACCCCCTCTACGACTGGGTGGCGATGTCTGAAGACGGTTTCGACTGGTGGACGCGGAGGTTTCGGACCGTACTCGAACTGGTGGACGTGATCCGGGTTGACCATTTCTCCGGGTTCGTCGTCGCCTGGCACATCCCCCCGGGGGCCGAGAGTTCGGCCGAGGGAGAGTGGTTTTACGGTCCGGGGGCCTCGCTCTTCGGAATGCTGGAGAAAAAACTGGGGACGCTGCCGATCGTCGCCGAGGCCCTGGAGCCGGTACATTTCGAGGAGGCGAAAGCGATCCTCGAGCTGCTCGAGTTCTCCTCCACCCGGGTCCTCCAGTTCGCCTTCCGGGGGAAGAAGGGGAGCCCCCACCGGCCGGAATTCTATCCCTACAACTCCGTCGCTTACACCGGGACCCACGATACCGACACCGCCGCCGGCTGGTTTGCTTCTCTGGAATTGGAAGAGCGCGAACGGGTTCTCGACTACTTCGGCAACGGCCTCGAAGAGATCAACTGGCTCTTCATCCGGCGGGCGCTGGCCTCGGCCTCGGACCTGAGCATCATCCCTCTCCAGGACGTCCTCGGACTGGGCCGCGAGGCCCGGATGAACGCCCCCGGCCGGGCGGTGGGCCAGTGGGAGTGGCGCTGCCCGCCTGAGTTGCTGACCGCCGGACTGGCCGGCCGCCTGGCCGAACTGACCCGGCATTCCGGCCGTTAGTGTTACAGCCAACAGAATAACAGGAGAAGAAAACAGATGAAGATACTGGTTACCGGAGGTGCGGGATACATCGGGAGTCACACCGCCCTGGAATTGATTCAGGCCACCACGAAGTGACGGTGATCGACAACCTCTCCAACAGTAAGGAAGAGTCTTTGCGCCGGGTGGGAGAACTGGCCGGGAAAGAACCCGCCTTCCACCGGCTCGATCTGGCCGATGCCACTGGCCTGAAAGACCTCCTCTCCTCGGGGGAGATCGAGGCGGTAATCCATTTTGCCGGATTGAAGGCGGTCGGGGAATCGGTTTCCCGGCCCCTCGACTATTACCACAATAACGTTACCGGGACCCTGGTCCTCCTGGAGGCGATGGCGGAGACCGGGGTGAAGAAGATCGTCTTCAGTTCCTCGGCCACGGTTTACGGCGATCCGGCCTCGGTCCCGATCCGGGAGGATTTCCCGCTCGGCCCGACCAACCCCTACGGCCGGACCAAGCTGATGATCGAGGAGATCCTCCGGGACCTGGCGACCGCCCAACCGGGCTGGGAGATCACGCTGCTGCGCTACTTCAACCCGGTCGGCGCCCATCCCTCCGGGCGGATCGGGGAAGACCCCAACGGGATCCCCAACAACCTCCTCCCCTTCATCAGCCAGGTGGCGGTGGGGAAACGTGAACGGCTGCGGGTCTTCGGGGGAGACTATCCGACCCGCGACGGGACCGGGGTCAGGGACTTTATCCACGTGGTCGACCTGGCCCTCGGCCACCTCCAGGCCCTGGAAAATTTTCGGCCGGGGACGACGGTCTATAACCTCGGGACCGGCCGGGGGTACAGCGTCCTGGAGATGGTGGCCGCCTTCGAGCGGGCCGCGGGTCGGAAGATCCCCTACGAGATCGTCGGGCGGCGGCCGGGGGATATCGCCGAGTGCTATGCCGACCCCTCCCGGGCCAGGACCCAGCTGGACTGGTCGGCTGAACGGGGAATCGAAGAAATGTGCGCCGACGCCTGGCGCTGGCAATCGGGGAACCCGGAGGGCTACTGACCGGAGGTCAGTAGCCGGTAATCGGTAACCGGTGATTGGTAATCGGTGATCAGTGGGCTGGGGCACCTCATACCGATTACCAATCACTGATCACCGATTACTGATTACCGATTACCGTTCCACGAACTCCCGTCCGATTTCAAGGAGCTGATCCCGCAAATACCCCAACCCCGCCTCCACCGCCTCCGGGGGACCGGCCACCCCGAGGACCACTTCCCAGCCGTCCCCGACGATCCGGGGGAGGCTGGAAAACGCGAGTCCGGGGTGGGCGGCGATGAATTTCTCCATCATCCCGACCAGGTCCGACTCCCGCCCCCCGGGGACCACCAGGGACCGGGCAATCCGTTCGGGTCCGGGCCGGTAATGGGTATCCAGGACCCATTCGGCCATCGGGGCGGCCATCTCCGGGAAACCGGGGAGGAAATACCCCCCGGCGATCGAGAACCCGGGGACCTGGTTGTAGGGGTTGGGGATAATCCGGGACCCCGCCGGGAACTCGGCCATCCGCAGCCGGTGGGGGGTGGCCAGTGGTCCGAAGCGGGCGGTGAGGATGGCCGCCGCCTCCCGGTGGAGCTCCAGACCGACCCCCGCCGCCTCGGCGGCGCAGCGGCGGGTATAATCGTCGGGGGTGGCGCCGATCCCGCCGCAGCAGAAGAACGGTTCCTCCCGGTCCATCGCCCACCGGAGCTGGTCCCGGAGCAGGTCGGGATCGTCGGGAAGAATCTGGGCGTAGCGCAGGGCCAGTCGGCGGCGGGCCAGGGCGCCGCGGATATCGGCGAAGTGCCGGTCCCGGACCCGCCCGTCGAGAATCTCGCTGCCGATGATGATCAGCCCGAAACCGGAGATGGTCTTTTTCATCTTCCCCGCCCGGACCGCTCAGAAATCTTCGTAAGCCCCGGGGTCATAGACGTAGGTCTCGCCCGGCTCCAACATCATCGCCCCTTCCATATAGTCGCGGTAGGAGGGGAAGACCTGGACCCAGTCGCCGATCAGCTTCTGGTAGAGGTTTTCACTCTCCCCGATCGAAGCCTCGGTTTTCTCCGTCCGCTGCCGGTCGCGGGCGAACCATTTCCGGTCGTAGTAGTTGATCTCGACTCCGGTCAGTTCCCCGTCCCGGCTCCGCTCCGGGTGGAGCAAGGCATAGCCTCCCAGTCCGCTTCCCTGGCCGGCGAGGTCGATCTCGCTCCGAGGAGTCAGCCAGACCGACTCCACCTCCTCCGGGACCGCGGTCTCACTGTGGGCCGGGCCGTATTTCCTCCCCAGAACGATCCGGAAGATCGTGTACTCGATGACCTTCCCGGCGGCGGCGATCCGGTAACTGCCCCGGCGGAGCTTTCCGCCGGTAAAATGATAACCCGCCTCGGCCGGGAACTTCTTCAGCAGCGTATCCCGGACGACCAGTTCTTCCGGGGCGCGGGAGACGACCGCCGCGGAATCCTCCAGGGTCCCGAGGACTTCTTCCATCTCCATCCCCCAGTCCGCTCCCCGGAAGTCGCCCTCCGGCGGCGGCGGGGGCGCGGACGCCCGCCGCCCGCCCGCGCAACCGATTAACAATAACGTCGTCCCGGCCAGCAGGCCGGCCAGCTTAAATTTCATTATATTGCCTCCTTTTTCATTATTTTTTGTAACTATTCAGGACCCTTTCGGCATATGGAATTTGTCTTCAGCCCCCTGCCGGTTTACCCGGCAGGTGAATCAGTTCATCAGCTACCCGTCTTGAAATTTGTCTTCAGACCCCTGCCGGTTTACCCGGCAGGTGAATCAGTTCATCAGCTAACAACACTGCTCCCCCCAAAAACCCACGTTCCGGTGGGGGTAGGGCGGCCCCGGGTTAGCTTTGAACTTTCCCTCCGGCGGGACAAGCCCGCCGGGGGGGATGGGTTGTCTCCGGGTTAGCCTCTGAACTTTCCCTCCGGCGGAGCAAGCCCGCCGGGGGGGATGGGTTGTCTCCGGGTTAGCCTCTGAACTTTCCCTCCAGCCCCGATAAAACCGGGGCCGGGGGGGGTAATCCATTACCGGGTTTACCGAATGTTTACAGTACGATTCACAGGTCCTGAATAGTTACTATTTTTTTGGCTCAATCCGGATTTCCCAACAAGAATACTAAGTCTCGATAAACAATGGGCAAATGATGTGTCGCCCCCTGCGGGGGCTTTTGATTTATTTGCGTAATCTTTTTCTCACGGGCTGACGCCCGTGGCTAGTAAGAAGTTTCGCCCCCTGCGGGGGCTACTTAACCTGAATTTACACAACTATTATATTGCCTAATAGAAGCCCGCGCAGCGGGCGATACATTCTTAGCCACGGGCGTCAGCCCGTGGTACTGGATCAGGAAAAATAACTCAGAGCCCCCGCAGGGGGCGGCACAATTCCAGGTCGGATGATGATAGATATCCCGTATCTGGAGTGTGAATGCTAACCTT
>JAVCCZ010000110.1 GCA_030765265.1 Candidatus Erginobacter occultus | reverse complement strand
CACCGGTCAGAATAACTGCCTGGAGATCAGCGGGGATCACTTCCTGGTCGAGAACTTCGCCTTCCGCAACGCCGTCAACAGCGGGCTGCTGATTACCGGGGATTACAACATTATCCAGAACGGGAGAAGCTTCGACAACGGGGGACGGGATCGAGATCACCGGGGACTGGAACACGGTCCGGAATATGCTGGTTTTCGGGAACACGGTGGCCGGGATCCACCTCTACACCGCCCACCATACCACCCTGGATAACAACACCGTCTCCGGAAACGGGACCCGGGAGATCTTCCTGGAAGACGATCCGGCCGGGGGCGATCACACTGAGCGGGCGATCGGGTCCACCCACGCCTCCCTCCGGAACAACATCCTCGACGCCTCCGGTCCCGGCCGGTTCGCGATCTATCTCGATGAGATTAGCCAGACCGGCTTTGAATCCGACTACAACCTCTTCCATACTTCGGGCGGCGCCGATACCGGATATTGGGATTGGACGGTTCAAACCTCTCTCGCTGACTGGCAGGGAACAAGCGGCCAGGATGCCGACAGCGCATCCGGCGATCCGGATTTCGTCGGTGGAGATGACTACCACCTCCAGGCCGGGTCCCTCGGGATAGACGCCGGAGACCCGCTCTCGCTTTCCTTTTACGAACCGGCCCCCCACGGAGGGATGATCAACCTGGGCGCTTACGGGAACACGGTCGAGGCCGCCTGGTCCAGTTCCACCTATGAACCCGACAACTACTACGTCAACGACTCCTCCACCGAGTGGGATTATTACTGTACCACGGGGGGGCTGCCCTGGCCGGATCACGACGGAATGAGCCCGAATTCTCCTCTGAATTCCATCCAGGAGGTGATTGACGTTTACTCACTCTGGCCCGGCGATACCGTCTATGTCGATACCGGCCTTTATACCCTCGAAGCAACGTTTACGCCTCCCCGGGCCGGGGAAAACGGGAGACCGATCACCATCGCCGGGTCTCCCCGGGGTACTTTTCTCGACGGCCGGGGAACAATCGATGCGGGGATTTATGTCGGCAGCAGCGGTTTTATCACTCTCGCCAACCTGACCATTCTCAATGTTCAAGATTACGGCATATCTGCCTGGATAGGCGCGCATTACCTGACATTAGGTCATAATACCGTCCGGGGCGCCGGGATCGACGGTATCTACGTCAACCGGAGTGACTGGATCCGGTTGATCGGCTGCACCGGTTCTTATAACGGACGCCACGGTTTAAACCTGAGCTTGTTGGGCAATACGGGAACCTATGTCAAGAATTGCACGGCTGACTTCAACACCGAAAACGGACTCGATTTGAATAGGGGAAGAGATAGCATAGTGGCGGATTCCAGGTTCCGTTATAACGACATCAACGGTCTCTCCCTGACCGGGGCTAGGGGGAGTCCCACCATATCCAGCAATCAAGCTTCCGACAACCAGGAAATTGGGTTCTTCTTGACGGGAGATGCCAATCAACTAGAACGGGCGATCGCGGACGGCAACCATTCGGAAGGCAACGAAACGGGTTTCGATATCCGGCTTCCCGTGGCTTCCCGGATCGAGAACAACCTGGCCCGGGAAAATAGCCTCCACGGGTTCCTGATCTATACCTCGCCGGATGTTGAGTTCTTCAATAACTTGAGCTATCTCAATGGCGGCTACGGCTTCCGGGTGGAGCGTTCTCCCCGGTCGCTGATCTTCAACAACACCGGGTACCGCAACCGCGGCGAGCTGGCTGTATTTCCATATTCCGGCAACACCGACATTATGATCCGCAACAACATCCTCTATGCCGCCGGGAACAACAATCACGCTATCTATATGCCGACAGACGACCCTCTGGCGGCAAACTGGAGTTCGGATTACAACTGCCTCTACTCGGTTGAGAACGCCTATATCGGAGGCCTGAAAGTTTTTGGGTCGGATAAAAACTTCTCCACCCTCTTCAGCTGGCAGACCGAGAGCGGAATGGACGGGGTGAGCATCAACTACGACCCGGTATTCGTCGATCCAGGAAACGAGGACTTTCACATCCAGAGCCCGCTGGGCAGCTACCACGACGGCAACTGGACCGAAGATGACAACGCCAGCCCCGCCATCAACCAGGGACAGGTCTATCTCGCCGACTCTTCGCTGGTCTCCGATATCTTTCCCGCCTCCCCGGTTATCGATCTCGATGACGCCTACTATTTCAATGTCGGGCCCGACCGGATCGAGATCAACGGCAACATTATCCAATATACCGGCCGGGACCTGGCGTTTAACCGGTTGACCGGAGTTACCGGGATCACAACCACCCACCGGACCGGTTCCCTTGTCTTTCAGCCGATCGCCTCCGACTACACCCGTGAACCGGAACCTAACGGGGAAAGGGTGAATATGGGGGCTTATGGCGGAATGGGCGAGGCTTCTCTCTCCCTCCGGAGGACGCTCCCGGTTATCCGGCCGCTGGGCGGCGAAAAGTGGAGCGGGGAGCAGCAGCTCCGCTGGCTGGCGATCCCGGCCGACGAGTGGACGGCATTAACGGACAAAGAGATCAGGATCGAATACAGTACGGACGGATTCGACACCTATTATTACGACATCGCCACGGTCTATTATCCGGATCAGGATTACACCTGGGACACGCGGCTTCCGGGCGATGATTCCCCCACCTACCAGATCCGGGTCATCGGAGGAGAACTGGCTACAGCGAGCGGCGTCTTTACGGTCGACAACACTGTCCCGACCAACGTCGGCTGTCTCCTCCCCGAGGACGGGGAGTCAGGGCTGCCAACCTATATCCCCCTCCGGGGGTTGGAACCAACCGACGCTTTGGCCGGCCTCCACGCCTCTCCGTATTATTTTCAGATCGACACCTGGGACTCCTTCACCAGTCCCGACCTCCAGAACTCCGGCTGGCTCTCCCGCAACGCCTGGCGACCGGTTTTGGAACCGGGAGAAATCTATTACTGGCGGGTGAAGGCCCGCGACGCGGCCGATCCGCCCAACGAGAGCGAATTCTGCGGCTTCACGGCCGATACCGAAGGCTATGGAGCATTTTCAACCGCCAACTGGTTCCGGGCGACCAACATTGACGGGACCGGCGACGAGTCCGACCTCCGCTGGCTTCTGGCCAGCGCCGACCTCGCCCCCGGGGACACCATAATGCTTGATTTCGGCGTCGAGTCCTTGGCGGCCCCGGTGGTCGTCTCCCAGGGTGGATCGCGCTACTTCCCGCTCCGGATCGCCGGGTCGGGGGAAGGAGCAGAGTTTGACGGCGGGGGGGCGATCGTCAATTGCCTGGAACTCGCGGCCGATTACGTCATCCTGGAAAATGTTCATTTTGCCGGCGCCACCGACGCCGGGCTGTTGGTCACCGGGGCCAACAACATTATCCGGGAGGGCAGTTCCTATCTCCACGGCGGCCCGGGGGTCGAAATCAGCGGCGCCGCCAACCAGTTAATTAACTTCCTCACTTACGGGAACCAGGGGCCGGGTATCTTGTT
>JAVCCZ010000223.1 GCA_030765265.1 Candidatus Erginobacter occultus | reverse complement strand
TGGGGGAATTGAATCGTTTTGTTTGAATATCGCCGGTCCACATATAAAGTTCTCTATATCCAGCAGTTAATCAAAGAGATTCGATTGTTTACCGAGGGTAGCGTTGCAATAGCTATTGGCTAACAAGATGTATAAAATCGGCGTGATCGGGACCTTCGGGGTCGGGAAAACGACTTTTCTCCATCGGCTCTTCAGCGAATTGAAGTACCGGGCCTTCCAGGTGGAGATGGTCCCCGAACTCTCCCGCCTCTGTCCCTATGACATCAACGAGTCCGGCCAGGTCACCCGGGGCCAGTACTGGATCTTCAAGGAGCAGGTCCGGCTGGAACTGGAGGGGGCGGAGAAGCTCCCCGACTTCCTGCTCTGCGACCGCTGCGTCTTCGACAACTCCCTCTTCGCCCTCAGAGGGGCGGAGAAGGGCTATGTCGACCCCACCGTCTATCAGATCATCTCGGAGTCGGGGGCCCACTGGCAGAAGAGTTATTTTCTCCTGGTTTACATCCGGCTGGAGGACCACCTGAAACTGAGCCGGAACCGGGGGATGGAGGACGGGGTCCGCTCGACCAACGAGGAGTTCCAGCTGGAGATCGAAAAACTGATCGCGGACAGGTACTCGGACTATCCCGGCCGGAAGCTGATGATCGAGGGCGGTCTCGACCGGCGGCTGGAGATGACGATGGAATATCTCTCCGCCGAGATCGGGGATTCCCGGCTCTCCGAAAGGGGTCTTCCGCTCTGATCCCGGTTCCGGTTGCCGCTCCCGGCGAACCGTTCCCCGGCCGGTGAAGAAGTCCATCCATATTTTTCTCCTCGTTTTCGGCGGTCTCCTGGCGGCCGGGGCCCTCTCCGTCCGGTTTCTCCCCTCCCTCCGCGGCCCGCTCCCCGGACCGGAACCGGCAGCGATTCCGGCCGCCGGGGCGGTCTCTCTGCTGCTCGGTCCGGCGCCGGCCGGACCTTCCGAGCGGACCGGCCGCCGGGAGTTTGCCTTCGGAGAGACGATCTACGCCACGGTTGCGATCGAAGATATCGCCCCCGGAGAGCACGCCCTGGTTTTCCGCTGGGTCAACCCCCGGGGCGGGATCCAGGAGTCCTTCCGGAAAGAGTTTTATTCCTCCGACGGGCGCTACCGGGCCTGGTCCTGGCTGGAACTGGAGGGGGAGGAGTGGCTGGCTCTGCCCCTCGGCCCCCTCGGCGCCGGCCGTTTCCTCGGCCGCTGGCGGATCGAGGTCGAGCTGGACGGCGCCCCCCTGGCCGGTGCCGGCTTCACCGTCCGTTGACTTCCCCGGCCTTGCGAGTTGCTTTCCCGGAGATTCGCGTGGTAATATCCACGTTGTCGCCAATCAATCATCGTTGAACAAAGACCCGAAATGGGGAAGGAGACACGGCTATGAAGAAATTTATCCGGCAATACGCTTTGGTTTTTCTGGCCGGCTTGATTCCCTTGCTGGCGGTATCCTGCGGAGGAAGCGGCGGCGGCGCGGACGACGGCGAGGCCCGGGTCCGTTACCAGTTGGAACTGGAAGACGGCGGTCCGGAATGCGTCTCCCGGATACAATATCGCACCGAAGACGGGGATCTCCGCACCGAGAGAGACCTCGATGAAACGGACTGGACGTATTCCTTTTACGCCCGGGACGGGGCCGCGCTTTACCTCGACGCCGATATCGACTGCGGCCGGGTGACCCTCTCTCTCTACCTCAACGGTTCCCGGGTGACCTGGGAGTCCGGCTATTCCCGGGCGACCATCGAGGGGACCCTCCGGGTTGACGAGGAGAACAACGCTACCTTCGAAGAGAATTGAACCCGATTTCGCTTGTGGCCGCCGGGGGATGTGATAGTATTGCCCGGCCGTTACCGGAGAAGCGGCGCCCCGCCCAACGGTCGGCCGCGTCTGATCATTTGATTTCAACTCTCCCGCGGAGGTTGTCACTTTCATCTATGAAAAGTCTGAACCTTGTCGGGTCGGCGCTTCTCCTCGGGCTGGCCGTCGTGGCCGGGGGCTGCCGGGCGGTCGCTCCCCCCGATTCCCCCTCCGCTCCCTGGACCCCACCCGATTGGGCCGGTGAAGAAGCCGCCCGCGACCCGGA
This sequence comes from Candidatus Erginobacter occultus, assembly GCA_030765265.1. Classification (GTDB taxonomy): domain Bacteria; phylum Auribacterota; class Erginobacteria; order Erginobacterales; family Erginobacteraceae; genus Erginobacter; species Erginobacter occultus. Next base: position 1,430 of record JAVCCZ010000223.1, on the reverse strand, counting down.
GGCGATCTCCCTTCGGCCGGCGGCCGATCTCTCCGCCCCCCTGACCCTGGCCGAATGCGCCGATATCGCCCTGGCCAACAACCCCGCCACCCGCCGGGCCTGGGCCGCGGCCCGGGCGGCCGCCGCCGGCCTCGGCCAGGCCGCCAGCCTCCGCTATCCCCGGCTGACCGTCTCCGGGGAGGGCACGTACCAGCGGCAGAAGTATAATTTGCGCGAGGAAGCTCCCGGCCTGGACGCGGATGTGGACGGCTTCGTTTACGGGCCCGCCCTGGAACTGACGTATCTTCTCTTCGACTTCGGCGGCGTCTCCGGGGGGATCGAAGAGGCCCGGCAGGGGCTGCTGGCCGCTAACTACTCCTTCAACCGATCGATCCAGGATCTGCTGCTGGAAGTGGGGACAGCCTATTACGGCCTGAACAGCGCCCGGTCCGGACTATCCGCCGCCGAGGCGGACGTGGAAGACGCCCGAACGGCCGATCAGGCCGCCCGGGAGAAGTACCAGGTCGGCCTGGTCTCGAAACTCGATGAACTCCAGGCCCGCTCCTCCTACCAGGATTCTCTCTACCGCCTGGAGACCGCCCGGGGCGAACTGGAGACCGCCCGGGCCGGGCTGGCCCGGGCCCTGGGATTTTCCCCCGGGCCGGACTTCGAGATCGCCGACCCGGGGGAGGGTATCCCTTCCGAGCTCTCGGAAACCGATGTCGCCGAGCTGATCGAGAGAGGGCTTCGCCTCCGGCCGGATATCGCCGCCCTCCGGGCCGGCCTCCGGGGCCGGGAAGCCGCCCTCCGGGCCGCGCGGTCATCACTCTATCCCTCGCTCAACCTCGGCGGATCGGCCAATCAACTCTGGTACGAATATAACAGCGGCCCCGAACTTTACGACGACAGTTACAGTTACAGCGGTTACCTGGCCCTGAAGTGGGATATCTTTACCGGATTCTCCGACCGGGCCCGGGCCCGGCAGGCCGAGGCGGAACGGGAAGCCGCCCGGGAGGATCTGGCCGCGGCCGAGCTGGATGCCGCCGCCGACGTCTGGAATCGCTACTACGCTTACAATACCGCGGTGAGGAAATATCAATTCAGCCGGGCCTACCTGGAGACCTCCCGGGAGTCCTATAACCTGGCCCGGGATAGTTATGACAACGGGTTGAAAAGCATCCTCGACTTGCTCCAGTCCCAGAGCGACCTCTCGACTGCCCGCAGCCAGCTGATTTCAGCCGAGCGGGACGTCTTTGTCGCCCTGGCCGAGCTGACTTACTCCACCGGAACCCTGACCCGGGAAGGACTGGCCGGAGCCGAATAACCGTTCCGGTATTGAAAAAACAAGGCAAGAAAGAAACCGGACAGGAGAAGTGAATATCCAATATTCAAAAAATATTTTCGAACTGTTTCCCATAAGGATATCCTCCGATGAAAAGCCTGACTGACTT
>JAVCCZ010000126.1 GCA_030765265.1 Candidatus Erginobacter occultus | reverse complement strand
TTGTTCCGGTGGAAGATCCGGACGATCTCCGGGAGGTCCTTGCGCAGAAAGGGCTCCCCCCCGGTCGGGAGGAGAAAGAGAAAGTCATCCATCGACCGCGAGACCTTCTCGATCTCATCGATGGTCAACTCGTCGGTCCCGGGATGGATCCCACCAAGCAGGCAGTGCTTGCAGTCGGCGTTGCACTTCTCGGTAATAAAAAAGACCAGGTAAATCGGGGAGACCCGGCGCTTGTTGAAGATCAGCCGGCCGTACTTCAGGTAACTGAGGGCGTTCATATCAGCTTATTCCCTGTTGTCAGTTGGGGATCGATATTCTATTATCTTTTCATTAACTCCACGACAGAGGAACATACATCCCACAGGGTGCCCGGTCAAGTATGAAGAACATCCTCACCATCGACGTCGAGTCCTGGATCCATTTTTCCGATGCCCTTACGGATGGAAAAACCATCCCGGACCCGTTATCCCGGAAGGCATTGGACGGCGGACACCTTCGATACGCCCTGGAACAAACCCTCGAAATCCTGGACCGGAGCGGGAACCGGGCGACTTTCTTCGTCCTGGGCGAGCTTCTCCAGTGGGATCCGGATATTCTCGAGGAGATCCGCCGGAGGGGCCACGAAGTCGGCTATCACGGACATAGCCACCGGATGATAGACACCCCGGAGACGCTGGAACGGGAACTCGAACTGTCCAAGAACTTTATCGACCGATTCCGACCGGTTGGTTTTCGAGCTCCCCGGCTTTTCCTCTCCCCACCCGCGATGGAGACATTAAGGAGCCGCGGTTTCATTTATTCTTCCTCCTCCTACGGGCCCTGGGAAAGCGGCACCGAAATCAACGGCGTCCGGGAGATACCCATCTCCACCCTCCGATGGATTCCCGGCCCGGCTAAACCCCAGGTACTCCCCCGGCCCCTCTCCCCTTCTCTCCTGTTTAAGGAAATACCTTTCGGCAGTGGAAGGGGGGCGGGGCTGCTCGGCGGGGCAACCTCCTTTTTCATCCGTAAAGCTAACCGGAGGAAGCACCCGGCGGTCATAATGCTCCATCCCTGGCAATTGTTCCCACCGGAGGAAATGACCGGCTGGAAATTCAAGTTCAATATATTATCCAAGCATACTATGTTTATGCCCTACGCCTTTTCCCGGGCCGGCGCTCTGCGAAAATTAGTTGCCGGCCACAAGTTTATCTCTTTCCTGGAATCCATAAAATGAACCTAAAACTTGAAGCAATTCGTTATCCCCGTTACCTGGAAGAACAACATTATCGACTGTTTCAGGAAGCTTGGGAGAAGTATTTTGCCTCGGGAGGACAAGCCAAGCTTTCAGTTGATACCCTGAGGAACCTATATGAGAACAATCCTGGTGGCAGCGCTTTTATCGGCGTGGCCAGGGACGGAGATATATGGGCGGGTTCTTTAGCGGCGATTCCTTTTCGGATTCAGCTTGGCGAGAAAAAAGTCATTACCGCCTACCAGATAAGCGACGCCATCGTTTCACCCCGATACCAGAGGCGCTCGATAATGAGCAGTCTTGTCGGTATCCTTACTGAAAAACTCGGTTCGCTCCCAGCGTCCGTCATCTACACGTTCCCGAATCTGCGGTCCAGGAACGCCTTTATCAAGAATGGGTACCTTTCCCGGAATGTTCTTCCCACCCGGTTTTATTTTCCATCTCCAACTTATTGTTGCTTCCGTCTGAATTCCCACAAACAATCCTATCGTCGATTCAACCGGCCGATCGCCCGATACCGGGAGATCGGCCACGACGAGGCCGCCGAGTTGACCACGGGCCGGGATACGGTCCTCCCCCGCCTGGTCCGTGACGGGGAATACCTCAAATGGCGCTACTTTCAACCCACCGCAGAAGATCGTTTCCGCCTCTGGGCGATCGAACCAGCCGCTTCCCCGAAACCCCTGGTCGCGATAACCACCTGCCACCGTTACAGCAAAGGGAAGTTCACGGTTTTCCTTGAACTGCTCCCCCAGACCGGGAAAGATAATCCCCGATGGCTGGCCGGGATGCTGACCGCGCTGGGGCGGAGAAACGGTTGCGGGATTCTTTACTCCAACGAAAAAATCGGCGGGGGATTGTTAAGCCCGACCTGGGAACTTCCGCTTCCTGACCGCTTCAATCCTCGCCCGATCGAACTCCTGATTTATCCTCAACCGGGAAACGGCGAGCTGGAAAAAGCTTTTCTCTCCACCCAGTTCACCACCGCCGACTGGCTGGGATTCTTATGAACACCGGAAAGACTAAATCCGCCGGACTCATTCTGGCCGGGCTGGTCGTTCTCTCGCTGGTCCTCAACCTCTGGGGCATCACATATGGCCTCCCCAACCGGTACTACCCCGACGAGGGGCGGATCGTCAATAACGCTCTCGCCTTCGGCCTGGGGGACTTAAACCCCCACTACTTCAACTACCCGGCCCTCAGTATGTACCTTCTCTTCGTCCTCTACATCTTCTACTTTATCACCGGACAACTGGCGGGACTCTTCGCCTCGGCTACCGATTTTCAGCTACTCTTTTTCTCTAACCCGAGCAGCTTTTACCTGCTTGGCCGGGGAGCCAACGCCCTGGTCGGGACAGCTTCCGTTTTCCTGCTTTACAAGCTCGGAAGAGAAACCTTCCATAACCGGAAAATCGGTCTCCTCGCCGGAGTACTCCTCGCCACTCTCCCTTACTTTGTTTATTACTCCCATTTTATTGTCACCGACATTCTCCAGATGTTTTTCGTCCTCGCGTCTTATATCTTCATCATCCGAATCCTGAGAACCGGCAAGTTGAAAAACTATTTCTGGGCCGGGGCCCTGGCCGGACTGGGAACCGCCACCAAATACTCCCCGATCGTCTTGATTGTTCCCATCGCCCTGGCTCACATTCTCTACCTTTCCGCGAACCGGGATAAATTTTCCTTCAGCCGGCTGTTCTGGTTTCCCCTCCTGGCCGCAGTCTGTCTTATTCTCTTCTTCCTCATCGGCTCCCCCTTTAACTTTCTCGATTACCGAAGTTTCTATGAATCCCTGCAATTCCGGATGCTGCTGGGAAGCGAACATACTTTCGGGACAGCGGATCCCACTCAAACCGCCTGGCTGATCTATCCGCGGTTGATTTTCTTCCACTCTTTCTCCGTTTTCAACCGGCTCGACCCGATCGGCTTCGTCTTTGTCGGGGGGATGATCTGGGCCGCCGTCAGAAGGAGGAAGGAGGACCTCCTCATCTGCCTCTATCCCCTGCTGGTTTACCTGATGATGGGGAGCTGGAGCTTCGGCTCCAACCGCTACTCCCTCCCCCTGATCCCCTTCTTCGCCCTCTGGGGGGCTCGGGCGGCGGTCGAGGCCGGGGAAACCCTGCGAAAAAAGACCAACCGGGAATGGCTCCGGAGACTGGCGGCCGGAGGGATCAACGGATTCATCGCCCTGGTCCTGATCCTCTCCCTGGCCAACTCCGCCCTCGGCAACCGCCGGCTGACCAGCCCCGATACCCGGACCCTGGCCCGGAAGTGGATAGAAGCCAAGATCTCCCCGGGGACCCCGATCGCCATCGAGTGGGATACCGAGTCTACCATCCAGCTCTGGGAGACCCCCGACGACATCCGGGCCAAGATCCGGGCCTACGAAACCGGGGAGACCGAGACCATCCACCACACCTCGGAGCAGATGGTCGAAGTCCACCGGATGCGCCTGGAGGCGGTCCCGGAAAGCAATTTCCGGATTACCCGGATCGGAGGAATGGATGGAACCCGGGTCAAAACCGACGGATATAACCTGGACGACTTACGCCGAGGGGGGATCAAATACCTGATCTCCAGCGAGGGTGTTTCTCACATCTTTCTCGAAGGAAGAGGACAGGAGATCTACCCTGATCACTACCGCTTCTACCGCCGGGTGGAAAAGGAACTACCATTGCTGGCCGTCTTTTCCCCCACCCCTCTCCTCCCTCGGCCCCCGAGACTCCGGATCTATCGCCTCAACTGAATTTCGGGAACAGATTACTTAATTGTCGATTAAGCAATCTGCCATCGGGTGGAAGGAGAAGCTCTCCAGCAGTTTCCGCAGCTTTTTCTTCATCCCCTTCCTTCCCCGAGAATGGAGCAGGCGGGTCCTGAACGGCATCGGGGGAAAGGGGATCCCGGTATCCATCTCCCAGGGGTGGAGATAGACGATCGCCCCCATCCCCTCCCGGTTGATTCTCTTGATCCCCCATTTAGTTACCGCCAGAGGCAAAAGCCGCAAAGAGGCTCCCCCGCCGACCGGAAAGGTCTTCCCGCCAAAACGCACCGAGGAAGCGGGAAACTCGACTACCCTCCCTTTCTTCCGCTCGATAATATGGAAATGGCGAGGGTTATCAGAGGAACCGAAGAGCGGGGTTTTAACCGGGAAGAGACTGGAATCGTACTCGATCCCGTTCCGGACCAGGACATCAAAGAACCAGGGGGTCTCCACTCCCACCGACCAACTCGGAGCCCGGTACCCCTTCACCTTGCCGCCCGAGAGACGCTCCAGGATCTCCAGCGAACGGTGCAGGTCCTCCTCGAACTCCTCCTCAGTCTGCCGATAGGCGAGCTGATGACCCCACCCGTGGGAAGCCACCTCGTGCCCCCGACCGGCGATCTCCTTCACCAGCCCGGGATGTTCCTCGGCCACCTTCCCCAGGACGAAAAACGTCGCCCGAACCCCGAATTCCTCCAGCAGGTCCATAATCTCCCGGGTTGCCGCCACCACCCGATCGTCCCGGTAACCAGCGGGAACATAAGGAGAGAGCAGACTGGCGTCGTACCAGTTCTCAACATCAACCGTCAGCGCGTTCTGCATATTTTAGACTCGCTATATTTGGCATTGTCTGTTCCCGCAAAAGCGACGGGCTAAGACAAGGCTGGTAGAGGAAAGTAAGCAGGGATAAGGGGGAGAATATAGGGGGAAGAAGCAACGGAATATGAAGAGAAAGACCATCTGAGAAGAGATGGTTTGCGGCATATAACCTAGCCATCAATACACGGGAACGGAAATTTTCCTTCGGGGCTTGATCTTGCCCTTGATAGCTTTCTCCATCTTATCGTTTGCCCGGCCGGGAATCCAGGTTTCGCCGCAACGATCACAGACTTGAACAGGCGTATTCTCAA